>JAZOSQ010000029.1:0-40271 GCA_045657245.1 Eubacteriales bacterium
AACCCACCTTCAACAGACGATGAACGAGCTCTATCCCACCCTTGCTCGACCGATAAACCTTCGCACGTCTGCGTTCAATCAAGCTCTGACAAAAGGCAGTCTTATCCTCGAAGTCGGCTCTTGCGGTAATACGATTGAAGAAGCCGAAAACGCCATAAAACTCTTCGCAAAAGCGTATGGGAAAACAATAAAGAATAATATGGGTTAAACAAAAAAGAGAGGTTTTCGCCTCTCTTTTTTCTCTGTCGGGGTTCCCGAGAAGTCGTCAGACTTCTTGGGGGTAATTTACATTTCCAACAAAACACTCACTGCCGAAAGAACGTATGAACTTGCCGTTTCGGTGCGGAGAATACGTTTGCCAAGCCCCGAGAGAGAGATGTTTTTCTCCTTTGCCTTCGCCGTTTCTTTTTCGGAAAGACCGCCTTCGGGCCCGATAAGAAAACCTATCGTTTCGGGCGTTTCTGTCAAAAGCTCTTTTATCGGGCGTGTGCCGTCACCCTCATAACAGATAAAGCCGATGTCCTTTTGTGAAATTTCTTCAATAGCTTGGTCGTAGGTGATAATACCACGTATTTCGGGGATAATATTTCTGCCACATTGCGCTGCCGCAGATTCGCTTATCTTTTTAAGACGCTCGATGCGTTTTGCAAATGCCTTGCCGTCGGGACGTGCAACACAACGCTCGCCCATAACGGCAATAATCTCGTATGCACCAAGCTCAACTGCCTTTTGTATGACCGTTTCAAGCTTGTCGCCCTTCGGAAAACATTGATACACCGAAACCTTAAAGGGCATTTCGTTGTTTTGCTTTTCGGGTTCGCCAAGTACGGCAAAAAGACCGTCACTCGTAATCTCGTCGATGATCGCTTTGTATGAATTACCGTGCATATCGCAAATATGCAAAGTATCACCCTTTTCCTTGCGAAGCACACGAAGGATATGGTTCGCATCCGAACCGTCGATATATGCTTTTCCGTCGGCAATACGGTCACTGCCAACGTAGATTCTCGGTATAAATGCCATATTTCTCAACTCCGTCGGGTTTGTTGGGTTTAGTATACAATATTCCTTTCAATAAGTCAATCGCTGTAGCAAAAAGGTTTTATAGGTCGAGCGAAAGTCGAAAATGCTATTGACTTTTAGGGGTATCGGTTGTAAAATATAGGGGAAATAAAGCATTTACCGGAGGTAATTTATAATGGAAAATTTTGAAAGAGAAAATATTTTCACCCTCACCGACGAAGAAGGTAACGAAAGCGAATTCGAACTTCTCGGCGAACTCACTATCGACGACAATAAGTATCTTGCTCTCATTCCCCTTGACGGCGATGAAGACGAATATGTTGTTCTTAAAATCGAAGTAGACGAAAACGGCGACGAGCTTCTCGTTACTATCGACGACGATGACGAATTTGACCGTGTTGCAGATGCTTTCGAAGACACCTTTATGGGCGAAATCGACCTCGACGAAGCAGGTCAATAATTCTTTAAGAACTCATTGAATGACGTTTTCGTGCGTTCTGCGCTATTATGGAAGAAGCTAATCTTGGCGTTTCAGAATAGATGCAGAATGTTCAAAAGAAACCCGAAGCTGTAGAAATCTACAGCGAGAGGTTTATTTTGGACATAGCACGAAAATATAATTAAAAATCGTAAAATTCGAAGAATTTTATTCCTTAAGAACTTATTAAAATGATGTTTCGTGCGTTCTGCGCTATTATGAAACGTCAAATAACATCCTGCTGGGTTCGTGCATAGTCTTAGGACTCTGCCCTGTGTAAAAACCCACAATTATGAAAGGGAGTTCATATTCCGCTGTGGTGAAGCAGGCCTCCCGCATGCATTCTGCGTGCGGACGTTGGAAGCACTAAAGCATCGGAGAGGACACCCACCTGCACAAAGCAGGGTTTCATTCTCACGGGGGCACGGCCTTTGCGGGGTATAATCAAAAACAAAAAAAGCAGGTTCGACCTGCTTTTTGTTTTTGTTTATTTCATCAATTCACCGATATCATAAACATAATCGTCGCAGACCTGCTTCATCTCGTCGATCTGGTGTTCACAGTCGACGTCGTAAATACCGACGACCGAAAAACCAAGTTTCTTGACGTCCTTGCAATAGGGCAATCTGTCCTCAAAAACGACACATTCTTCGGGCGCGAACCCAAGTCTTTTTGCCGCTTCAAGAAATATCTTGGGCGATTGGGCCTTGTAACATCCAACCTCGTCACTGCCGATATAAAAATCGATGATCGAGGGAAGATCGCAACGCTTGAAAAAATCTTTTGCTGTCGGGAAGGGGGTATCACTTGCGATACAAACGGGAACACCGTTTTTGTGAAGGTGTTCGAGAAACTCGACGGAATTTTTCTTCGGAACGACTTCGTTGGCATATTTATCCTCTATGTAATCCTGAAAAGAAGGGTAGTCCTGTGCGCCGTATCGGGAAGGATGGTTCCAGAATTTCATCGATTCGATAAGAGTTCCGTCCATATCGAATATAAACGCTTTTTTGCCCTTGAAATATTCTTTTTCGGGGTTTAGAAGTTCGTATATAGTCACAATAATCCTCTTTGTGTTGTTTTCGAGCATAATATTACCATAAAAAGAGCGTTTTTTCAATATATATTGTGCGAAAATCGACCGAAAAAGATAAAAAACTTCTTGCAATAAGATATTATCGGTGGTATAATAATAGGAACTAATTTCAGGAGGTAGATCGGCTTTATGGCGATTAAAGAAACCTTAACACGTGTTTGCGATATTTATTCCGAACCGCAGTCCTTCGGCGGAAAGACCGTTCGCTTGGGCGGATGGATAAAGACAATCCGTTCTTCCAATGCTTTCGGATTTATCGAGCTTAACGACGGTACTCATTTTAAGAATATACAGATCGTTTTCGAAAACGATATTTTGGATAACTATAAAGAAATAACAAAACTCAACATCCCCGCATCTATTATTGCAGAGGGTGTTCTCGAACTCACTCCCGAGGCAAAACAACCCTTCGAGCTTAAGACGAAGAAAATTGAAATAACCGGCGAATCGACTCCCGATTATCCGATCCAACCGAAAAGACACTCCTTTGAGTTTCTCCGCTCGGTTGCACACTTGCGCCCCAGAGCAAACACCTTCAACGCGGTTTTCCGTGTTCGTTCGGTTGCCGCGCAGGGAATCCACCGCTTCTTTGCGGATAAGGGCTTTGTCTATGTAAACACACCCATCATCACGTCTTCCGACTGTGAGGGTGCGGGTGAAATGTTCAAGGTAACAACGCTCGATATGGATAATCCCCCTCGCGACGATAAGGGCAATATCGACTATTCGAAGGACTTTTTCTGCAAACCCACAAGCTTGACTGTTTCCGGTCAGCTTGAAGCAGAATGCTTTGCGCTTGCATATGCTAATGTATACACCTTCGGTCCGACCTTCCGTGCCGAAAACTCCAACACTGCTCGCCACGCGGCAGAATTCTGGATGATAGAACCCGAAATTGCGTTTGCAGACCTTGACGACTATATGTCGCTAGCAGAGGAAATGACGAAGTACGTTATCAAATACGTTCTTGAAAGATGTCCTGCGGAAATGGACTTCTTCAATAAGTTCATCGATAAGGGACTTTTGGACAGATTGACTGCTCTCGTAGAAAGCGATTTCGCAAGAGTAAGCTATACCGAAGCTGTTGAAATTCTCAAAAACAGCGGTAAGAAGTTTGATTATCCCGTTGAATGGGGTTGCGACCTTCAAACCGAACACGAACGCTATCTCACCGAAGTTGTGTTCAACAAGCCCGTTTTCGTAACCGACTATCCGAAGGATATCAAGGCGTTCTATATGCGCCTTAATGACGACGGCAAGACCGTTGCGGCGGCAGATATGCTTGTTCCCGGTGTCGGTGAGCTTATCGGCGGTTCGCAGAGAGAAGAACGTCTTGACGTTCTCGAAGCACGTCTTGCACAGCTTGGTCTTAACAAGGAAGACTATTGGTGGTATCTCGACCTTCGCAGATACGGTGGTGTTAAGCACGCTGGCTACGGTCTTGGCTTTGAAAGACTTATTATGTATATCACAGGCATTACCAACATCCGTGACGTAGAACTTTTCCCCAGAACAACAGGAAGCGCGGAATTTTAATCACGAGGTATTTTACAATGAACGTTATCGAACTCAAAAAGAAATATGATGAATATAAGGCCATGAACCTCAAGCTTGATATGTCGAGAGGTAAGCCCTCGGCAGAACAGGTTTCGACAATGGAACGTCTTTTGACCGCTGTCCAGAAGAACGAAGACTGCTTCTCCGAAACGGGCGGCGACTGCCGTAACTATGGCGGTCTTGACGGCATCGACGAAATGAAGCGTCTTTTCGGCGAAATGCTTGGTGTAACTTCGGATTATATCATAGTCGGCGGTAACTCGAGTCTTAACCTTATGTATGATACCGTTGCACGTTCTATGCTTCACCCTGTCGAAGATGGTTGTAAGCCCTGGTCGAAATATGAAAAGATCTCCTTCCTCTGTCCCGTTCCCGGTTATGACAGACACTTTGCAATCTGCGAATATTTCGATATTAATATGATAAACATTCCCCTTTATGACGACGGCCCCGATATGGATATGGTCGAATCTCTCGTCGCTTCCGACGAAACAATAAAGGGTATGTGGTGTGTTCCTAAGTATGCAAACCCCCTCGGCTGCAGCTATTCCGATGAAACCATCCGTCGTATCGCATCGCTTCGTCCGAAGGCAAAGGACTTCCGTATTTTCTGGGATAATGCGTACGTTCTTCACGACCTTACCGACACCCCCGACAATGTTCTCGAAATCTTCCACGAAGCAGAAAAATACGGCAACGAGGATATGTTCTTCGAATTTGCTTCTACATCAAAGATTACCTTCCCCGGCTCGGGTATTTCTTGTATCGCATCGAGCCCCCGCAACATAAAACGTATTCTCAATGCGCTTAAGATTCAGACCATCGGTCACGATAAGTTGAACCAGCTTCGCCACTCGAGAATCTTCCGTTGCTATGATGACGTTGTTGCACAGATGAAGGTTCATATGAACATAATTCGTCCCAAGTTCGATATAATCTACGAAGCATTCGATAAGGGCTTCGCAGGTGTTGAAAACGTTTCTTGGACAAAACCCAACGGCGGTTATTTCTTCACACTTTCTCTCCCCGAAGGAACCGCAAAACGCACTGTTGAGCTTTGTAACGAAGCAGGTCTTGTAATCACTCCTGCAGGCGCAATGTTCCCCTATGGAAAAGACCCCGAAGATAGCAAGTTGCGTATTGCACCCACGTTCCCTTCTTGTGAAGAACTCGGCAAGGCGGCAGAACTTCTCACAATCTGTGCAAGACTTGCGATTGCCGAAAAGAACGCATAATTGATGAAAAATCAAAAAAAACAGGCGGAAAGTACCAAAAAACGTGATACAACCGCCGATAAAAAAAGAATCAAGAAGATATTTATAATAATCGCGATTGTTTTCGCTGTTCTTGCGATTATATCGGCATTTATTCCTGTCGTTACGGATCTTTTACAAGACGGATACGATGAAGTTTCCTATAATCCTATGGCATTTTATGAGGTTGATTATACCTTCGACGTTCGAACCGACGAGCTTTATCAGAAGCAGAACCGTTCGATATATTACAACCGCTATGGTGACGAGAGGGTATTGACGGAATCGAACGTGACAGATATATCTCCTGCCGCAATGATGTTTCATGATTATATAAACTGTATAATCGACGGTGATTATTCAAAATATCCTTCTTTCTTCACCGAAGAATGTAAAAACAACGAAAATTTCAAACTCCCTGCACAGTTCACAACCCAAGGTCTTTATGATATCAATATCACGCTTCACAGCTCGTCTGTGGCGGAAGATGAGGAAAACGCTGTTGTCGAGATTTATGAGGTGCGCTACCGCATTTTCAAGAATAACGGCTCTTTCCGAAACGATATCCTTCCCGACGAAACGAGAACTCTTGTGTTTGAACTGAAAATAAAAGACGGTTCGGCGATTATAAATGCAATAGCACACCGCACCGACAAAACATCGGAGTGATTTCGCATTATGACGAATAACGAATTGATCCGCCAAGCGGAAGAATTTGAAAAAAAAATAAAAATCCTAAAAAGCAAGGCAACAAGCTTCTTTGGTAACCTTGGGAGCGAAGTTCGTTCGATTCGCGAACGTGACCCTGCCGCAAGAACCGACGCAGAAGTTTTGCTTTTGTACCCCGGTCTTCACGCTGTGCTTGCGCACAGGTTGGCAAATTCGCTTTATAAAAGGGAAATGTTTTTTGCCGCACGTGCGGTCAGCCAAGCGGCAAGAAACGCAACGGGTATCGAAATCCACCCTGCCGCAACGATAGGTAAGGGCTTGTTCATCGACCACGGCTGTGCCGTTGTCATCGGTGAAACAACGATAATCGGCGATAACTGTACGATCTATCAGGGCGTAACGCTCGGTGGTACGGGTAAGCACGAGGGTAAGCGTCACCCCACTATCGGCAATAACGTAATGGTCGGCGCAGGCGCGAAGGTGCTTGGTCCCGTTGTTGTAGGAGATAATTCAAAAATTGCCGCAGGTGCGGTTGTTCTTAAGGATATCCCCGAAAACTCAACAGCCGTCGGTATTCCCGCCCGTGTTGTAAGAGGCAAGACGGTCGAAAAGGTTCAAACTCTCGACCAAATTCACGTTCCCGACCCTGTTGCACAGGAAATTAATCTTTTGAAAGAACGTATTGCAGAGCTTGAGAAAAAGCTTGACGAAAGATAATTTCAAATAATTCAAATTAATACTTGACATTCGCTCGGCTTTGTGATAATATATTAGCCGTTACGAATAAGCGCCGTTAGCTCAGCTGGATAGAGTAACTGGCTACGAACCAGTAGGTCAGGGGTTCGAATCCCTTACGGCGTGCCAAAAATAAAGCATCGCATAAGCGATGCTTTATTTTATACAAGCCGAAGGCTTGGTATGTAATCTGCGCTAGCAGAATGTAATCGCACTTTAGTGCGTATGTCATCACCGCAGGTGTATCCTTCGGCTTGATTACATACGCAACGTGCGTTGCGATTACATACAACACTTCGTGTTGATTACATTCACACCTTCGGTGTGATTTTATATAAAAAGGACAACACACAATGATCCTACTCATCACAGGTGCATCACACACAGGCAAAACGAACCTTGCGCAGAAGCTTCTCGAAAAATATAAATATCCCTATCTTTCAATCGACCATCTCAAAATGGGCTTGATACGAAGCGGTAATACGGATTTAACACCGTTGAGCGATGACGATGAACTAACTTCATACCTCTGGCCGATAGTAAAAGAAATGATAAAAACGGCGATAGAGAATAACCAAAACCTCATCGTCGAGGGTTGCTATATTCCGTTCGATTGGCAAAAGGATTTTGATGACGAATATCTCGAAAATATAAAATACTATTGCCTAATAATGACCGAGAATTATATCCGCAAAAACTTTTCTGAAATTATAAAGCACGAAAGTATAATCGAAAAGCGTCTTTTCAACGATTTTACGATTGAAGAAGCAATCAAGGATAACGCAAAAACACTCTCCCTTGCCAAAAAGCATAAAGTCAATTATATCCTCATCGACACCGAATATAAAATCGAAATATAACAATCACCCTAACAAAAAACCTCTTTTGTATCGACAAAAGAGGTTTTGTTTTATTCGGGGCCCCCGAGAAGTCGTTAGACTTCTTGGGTTGCTTTATTCGGGGTCCCCGAGAAGTCGTTAGACTTCTTGGGGTGCTTTATTCATGCTTTTCGCAATCTGCAAAAGCTCTTTTCTTGACGAAACGTGAAGCTTTGAATAAATGTTCTTGTTGTGGAACTTAAGCGTGTTTTCGGTGATGCATAACTCTTGAAGCACGTCCTTCGTACCCTTGCCGTCAATATAAAGCTCGTATATCGTCTTTTCGGTCGGCGTGAGGGAAAGCAGGTCTTTTTCAAACCGAGCATAGACCTTTTCGGGAACGATATAATCATCCTCGATTTTTTCGTTTCTCGAAACGTTTTTCGCCAAAGCCATACGTTTTTCGTTTTCCTCGGTCAAAAGATGTATTCCGAGCAGGAAAAGTTCGCTGATTATGTAGGATATCGAAAGCACCTCAAAGTCAACCTTGACGAACTGTTCGATAAGCCAAACACCGATATTAACAAATACCGCGGAAAGCAAAACGATCGAATGAACAGGGGAGTCGATCTTCTTTTTGGACATAGCGTTCGAAATAAAAAACACCATCGAGCCAAAATACCCAAGAAGATAGACCATATATATTCTGTGCAACGGCCCGTATACCTTCTTCAATACACTGACGCCGTTAACCTGAACAAGCGAAACTTCCTTATAATATATATCAAGCACACCGGGACTTGCCGCAATAAGAAAGACCAAAATACCGACGGAGAGAAGGGAAACCACGACAGATTTTGAACAATCGACCTTGATTACTTTAAGAATGATGAACAACATCGACATCGGCAAAAAGACAGAACCGAGATAGGAGATTCTGTTTGCCCAAAGTGCGAGAGTAAGCGTATCGGAAATCGAAAGCAAAAGATATCCGAAGTTAACGACCGCAACCGAAACAAAAAGCACCGAAAACCAAAGTTCCTTTTTCTTTCCGCAAATCAAATATCCAAAAGCCAAAATCAAGGATATCAAAAACGTGATGCCGTATATAATTGTCGTTCCCGTTGTCTTTTCGCCTTCACTGCAAGCAGAGAACAAAAGTAAAGCGAACAGAAAGACAAAGCTCAAAGCCAAATTTCTTTTCATTAAATTTCTCCCAAAAAAAGTGTGGGTACACCCAAACCTACACCATATCCCACCCCGATTTTCGCCGAAACACCGAAATACTACCCGTTTATCAAGCTAAAGTGTGGTGCTTTCCTGAAAATCGATGTGTATAATGAAAGTGTAAATATACACTTGCCACGTTATAGTGTGCTGTAATAAGGTTATAAGTTATTAATAACTTATTGTATCACATTTCTATCGTACGGTCAAGATGTAATAATCTAAGGAGGACACAAAATGAAAAAAAGGATTTTGGCATTAATGCTCACGGCAATTATGCTTCTCAGCGTGCTACCGATCACCGCATCGGCAAACGAACAAACCGAAATCACCGAAATCGTCGTAACCTTCGATTTCGTACAGCCGTCATACGGCGACACTGTCACAAAATCGACTTTTGATATCACTGTCCAGGGTGACATCCCCGTCACTGTCACGAACAGTGGCTTCGACTGGTACATATGGGACGACTCCTTGGCTGTACCCGATTGGGACGACATCGACTATGGCTATTTCACCGACGGTACTTGGTGCTATGACCTCAAGGTGGACTTGAACGATACGACCAACTACGCATTCGCTGACGATGGTGCAGATCTCATTGTCAACGGCGTCAATTGGGGTAAAGTCCGCTCGAGTAATTGGTATAAATCCCCTTCCTTTGAGATTGCATACGAGTCCGGACACACCCTTTATGTGTTCAATCACAGCTCGGACAGCGTTCCCACGAGCTATATCGGAGAAGCGATTGACGAATATAGCTTCGCCAAGTGTGTAGTTGGCGGTACAAAGCCCTATACCTTCTCGAAGGTTGGCGGTCCCGATTGGCTCGTTCTTTCCGAGGACGGCATACTCTCCGGTACCCCCACTGCGACTTCAAGTGCTACTCAGTTCTATCTCGTTGTCACCGATGCAGAGGGCAACGATGCATCTATGACGTTTTCCGTTGGCGCAACCTACATCGATCCCGCAGACCGTGAAGTTGTATCTCGTGTTGAAGGTACTGTCGAGATCCCCGAGCTTTATTGTGGTGATCCCGCATCCATCTGCAAGTCGTTTGTTGTGTCGACCACTGTGGGCGCTCCCGCATATATCTCCTCCAACTCTTCCGACTTCTATACTGTCAACGGCTCCGGCGGTTATGACGGATACTATGGCACTCTCGTTGCCGGTACTTACAGCATCGACGTTTATGTCGGAATTAGAAGCGACTTCGGTCATACCCACGTTCTCGATAAAGATAACCTCGAGGTTATCATCAACGGTCAGCCCGTTAATTTCCGCACCACTGTTACCGTATATAACGACTCTTCGTATCTGTACATCTGTGTCGATGACGTTGTTGTAAACCATAAGTTCGACAACGACACCGACGCTACCTGTAACGGCTGTGGCTATACCCGTGAGGGCTGTGACCACCAGTATGATTCTGTCTGCGCTGCCGAATGTAATATCTGCGGTGCAGAACGTGTCGTTTCCGCTGATGCGCATACCTATCAGGATGAATGTGATACATCATGCGATGAATGTGGTATCACCCGTGTTGCACCCCACACGTACTCGGGCGTTTGCGACGCAATCTGCAACCTCTGCGGATATGTTCGTGACGATGTAGAACCTCATACATATTCCGACTGTACGGATAAATATTGCGATATTTGCAGCTACAAACGTGTTTATTTCCATAGCTTCGACGACTGCAACGATGCAGAATGTAACGAATGTGACTTCACTCGTCCTACTCCTACCCACACCTATGCGAGTGGTCTTGACACCACCTGCGAGCTTTGTGATGCGACCCGAGAATTGAATTATATCCTTCTCGGCGAAACCAAGACGGTTGATATTTCCACAGCGGGTACCGTTGTTGACTATATATTCGTTCCTACCGTTACCGGAAGCTATTTCTTCTCGGCGAATGGCAACGTAGACAGCTACGGTATAATCCTCGATGCGAACGAAAACGAATTGACCTATAACGACGATAATGATGGCAGAAACTTCGGTATGCATTATGAGATGACCGCAGGAGAAAGCTATATCCTTCGTGCAAGATTATATTCTACTACCATTACAGGCACCTTCACCGTTTCTGTCGTCTGCACAGAGCATACCTATGACGATGATTGCGACGAAATTTGCAACATTTGCGGTATCACCCGTGAAGTACCCCACGATTATGACGATGATTGCGACGAAGATTGCAACATCTGTGGTTCTACCCGTGAAGCTTCTCACTATTACGAAGACGATTGCGACGAGCTCTGCGACGATTGCGGTGCTACCCGTATCGGCGACCACGAATATTACTATGATTGCGACGTTGATTGTAACATTTGCGGTAAGATTCGCACCGATGCAGCATCCCATACCTTTACCGGCTGTACCGACAGATACTGTGACGTATGTCAGGCAGAACGCTATGATCTCCACGTCTTCGACGACTGCAACGACGCAGAATGTAACGAATGTGACTTCACTCGTCCTACTCCCACCCACACCTATGCGAACGGTCTTGACACCACCTGCGAGCTTTGTGACGCTACCCGTGTGCTCAACTATATCACAGCAGGCGAAATCAAGTCGGTAGAAATCGATGTCGCAGGCGAATATGTAGAATTTATATTCATTCCCACAGTCAGCACAAGCTACTATTTCTCTTCCATCGGTGAAAACAATGGCGATACCTATGGTTATATCTTCGATGCAAACGGAAAAAAATTGCAATACAACGATGATAATGACTCGTACAGAAACTTCGGTATTCATTACGAAATGACCGCAGGAGAAACCTATATTCTCCGTGCAAGACTCTATAACGCGACACAAACACGTACCTTCAACGTATCTGTTGTCTGCACAGAGCATACATATGACAATGATTCCGATACTACCTGCAACGTATGTGGCTTTGTTCGTGAGATAGAAGAAGAAATCATTTTCGATGTTGTCGGCGATATTGACTATACCGTAAGCGGAAACCAGCTCACTGTTGATTCTTCCATTGCTTGCAAGGTTATTTGGGGTGACAGCACTTCGATGTACGTGCTTACAGGCACTGACAACGGAGACGGAACCTATACCTACACCATCCCCGAGGGCGCTATTGCAATCGGTATTGCATACACCGGTGACGTTAACCTCGACGGTACTGTCACAATGACCGACTATATTATGTCGAAGCGTGCAGTAATGGGCACCTATGAGCTTGAATATGCAAAATCGATAATCGGCGATATCAACGGCGACGACTCTATCACCGCAACCGACTACATCCTCCTCAAGCGTGCAGTTATGGGCACTTACGTTATTAGATAAATATAGTATAAAAACCAAAAGCAAGGCGCAACGCCTTGCTTTTGGCACCAAAAAGTCCTCTCAAAAAGGAGAATGAAAAATGAAAAAACAGATGAAGAGATTATTGAGCTTTGCGCTCGCACTCATCCTTGTTGTCGGCATAATTCCTCTTTCGTTCGTGTCGGCTACGGAAATATTATCAGAAATCAGTCTTGTTGAACTCTTTTCGGATATGCCTTCGGCGGGATTAACCCCTCTCGACGTGCCGATCACTATTCGTGATGATGTACACTACGTCAAGACGAATTATATTATATATAGCTCTTGGATCGATGCAGAAACCGAACTCGGCATGAGCGCTACCGACGAATTCCAGCCCGGCAAGACCTATATCGGCTGTGTAATTCTCGAGGCACTCGAGGGACACATCTTCAATTATGCAGTCAGAGGTGCAATAAACGGCGAAGAAACAACGACCGTAGAATTTCTTGAAGTTAACGGTATGACGTTTCTTTCCGTCACCTTCGAATACACCACTGACGATGGAATAAACAACATTTCTATCGTTGATGTTTCCGAGCCCGTCAACGGCGAACTTCCTTGCGAAACCGCAACCATCGAGACCGAGGGCTTCTCCTTCGCAACATACGAAATGGGCGCGGATACCGACTTGCTCTGGATGGTACAGAATCCTTACACAAACCCCGATGGCAGATATATGGAAGAAGGCGAAACCTTCACCGATTTTGCGATAGATATCATTGACACTCCCATTTATCACGTTTTGATGATTGTCAAGGCAGAGGGCGTTATCCTTGCCGATGATCTCACCGCAACCGTAAACGGCAAAGAAGCTACTCTCGATCACGTGAGCGAAAACTACTATATGATTCTTTGCAATATGGGCACCGCAGTCGTTCCCACGACCGAGGTTCTCTATACCTCTTATACAAATAACTTTGTCGGCGGCACCTTGGAGGTAGACATCGAAGCGATGGCAGAAGCTGACGAAGAGTTTATGGAAGCATATTTCAATGATGACGTGTATATTCAGTGGGGTATGTACGATCCCGAAACCGAAACCTACACAGAAATCGAAGGTGCGAACGGTGTTTCCTATTTCGTTACCGAAGAAACGATAAACAAGAGTGTCCGTGCGGTAGTTACCTATGCAGGCAAGACCGCATACGGCGAATATTTCGCAATCCCCAACATCTACGGAAGCGTTATCGGTCAAATTTCGGGCGTTAGCCTTGACGACGTTGTAACTGTTACGATTTCGCAATACGGCGAAGTTGTTGTTTCGGCAGAATTGATAAAGGGCATCTCTGCGATGAACTATTATTTCGAAAACATTCCCGTCGGCGAGGTTGATATTGAAGTAAGCTGTGAAGGTTATGTAAATTATATCGACACGATTTTAGTTAGTCCCGACGGACTTTCTCGTCTTGATATCGAACTCAAAAAACCCGTCAACTCGATTGAAATGTATATCGATGCACCCGTTGTGGGTGAATCCCTCGCAACAGATTTTGCAAAAATAGGCGAAGGATATAATGCAACGATCTATAGTTGGTATGAAAATTACAGACCTATAGAAGAAGGTCAATTCACAACCGATTGCATCTATGCGATAGGAATATATATTTCCGCAGAACACGGATATATGATCAATCCAACGTTTACGTCAGTACACCTCAACGATATGGTATATGTGGATGGGTGGGAACAAGACGACGGTTATGTTCTTGTGTTCGAATTTGGCGAAGCTGTCGAACCCACCGTTGTAGAAAGCATAGAGTTTACCGTCGAAGCTCCCAAAGCCGGCGCAGAACCTTCCTATGCTCTTCGTTCCGACGGCGAGGGATATATTGCCGATATATATTCTTGGTTCGATAGCGAAGGCGACGAATTTTGGGGTACCTTCGAAGCGGGCGAAACCTATTATGTCGGAATCCTTATGCGTTCCACCTACGGTTATATTCTCGATCCCTCACAGACCATTGTAACCCTCAACGGTATGTATTGCGTAAACTCTTGGGAAGAAGACGGCGCATCCGTTCTTATATTCCAATTTGAACCCGCTGCCGACTATATCCTCGGTGATATCAACGGCGACGACGAATTAAATGCAACCGACTATATCCTTGCAAAACGTGCCGTTATGGGTACTTATACCTTATCCGAAACCCAAATCCTCGCAGGTGATATCAACGGCGACGACACTATCACCGCCACCGACTATATTTTCCTCAAACGTGCAGTAATGGGTACATACGTTATCGCATAAATTAAAATAAAGTCAAAATCAAGGACATGCGCCTTGATTTTGACACCTATGAACGTTGCGAGTGAACAAACGAAGTTTGGTCGCGACGGCGCGAGCGCACAACGTTCCCGAAAACGAACGAAAACTTGTTTTCGTTCGAGAGCGAAGCGACCGTGCAGTTATGGGTACTTACGTTATTAGATAAGAAAAAAATTCATACAATAAAGTCAAAAGCAAGGGTTTTCCTTGCTTTTGACTTATAAAACCCTAAACACTCCGAAAAACGAGGTATATATTATGAAAAAACGAATTTTAAGCATATTGCTTGTGCTGACGATAATTGTCGGTATGATTCCGTTTTCAATAACAGCAGGGGCTTCCGACATAGGCACTCCAACCAACTTGCGTTGGGATGGATATATATGTAAGTGGGATGCGGTTGACGGTGCAACGTCATATCACGTCACTCTCTGCTGTACAGAAGAAGGTTCTGTTTCGGGCAACCCGAAAATCGTTTCGAGCTATACCACAAAAACAGAAATAGACTTGAGCTCGAATTTTGATTACGAATCGTCTATAACCTATCGTCAGAACTATTATTTTATTGTCAGAGCTTTGATTGGAGAAGAATACGGAGCTTCCGCAACGAGCGGAAAGCTCTTTTATCACCGTCACGATTGGCAGTGGAACGCGGATGAAACACACCACTGGAAAGGTTGTGCAAACGTCGGTTGCGACATTACCGACAATACCTCAATGCCTGAATATGCTGAGCATAGTTTCGTCGGTAACGTGTGTACTGTTTGCGATTATGCAGAACATTTGCATACGTATAGCACGAGCTATGAATACACAGATGAATATCATTGGCGTCCTGCAACCTGCGGTCATGACGAAAAGCTCTATTATGAGAAGCATACGTTCCGTAATAACAACTGCTATTGCGGTGCACATAAGCACGTATCCCGTGACGAGTGGAGATATGATAAAAACTATCACTGGCACGAATGTATGGCTGATGGCTGTACCGCAACCTCGGTGAGCGCACTTGGCGGATACGGAAAACACGATTTTGTCGATGGTTATTGTGTCTGCGGTTTTGCAGAACCGATTTATGTCGCAAATGCAACCGCAACGGTCCAAACCCCGCTTGCAGGAAGTGAGCCGATTTACAGCATAGTTCCTGCAGAACCTGACAAGTATACAGCGACTTTGGTTTGTTGGCTTGACGAAAACTTCAGCGAAATGTATGATGACGATGTTTTCGAAGCAGGGAAGACGTATTATGTGAATGTTCGCTTTAGTTCCGTTATAGGTTACAAAATTGATGCGAACACAGTTTGTGAGATAACGGGATTTACGGCATATAGCTATGATGTTTTCTCATATCAAATCCCCGCAAATGCATCGGTTCATTCTCATAGCTGGAAAAACGAATGGTCGTATAACAGCTGGTACCATTGGAAAGAGTGCACGAATTCTCTTTGTGAAGGACTCGAGCTACACAACAAAGAAGGATATGGCAAACACGACTTTTCGAGCGGTAATTGTGTTTGCGGTATGGAAAAACCTATAATGCTTTCTTCCGTAAACGTCAATATCACCGAACCGACGATAGACAAGAAGCCCGACTTCAATTTGACAGTAACGGGCGAAAATTATACAGCAACTTTCGTTTCTTGGTATGATTACGATCTTCGTATCACTATGACGGAAAATGATCATTTCTGTTCCGGAAATGAGTATGTTGCCAGAGTTCAGTTTATCCCGAACGATGGATACGGCTTTGATTCGAACACCGTCTTTACTATCAACGGTAAAGAAACTTGGCATTATTCGTCAGTCGGTCCCGATTGGCGAACAATCACGTTTTATGACGTTCCGAGCTATCCTATGACGGTTACTTTTGATGGAAACGGTCACGGAAGCGGATTTGAAACACAAAATCTATATCGTGGCGATACAGTATTACGACCTGAGGTGCAAACTGACGGAGATTACAGACTTTCGGGTTGGTACAGAGAACCCGAATGTATCAATGAATGGGATTTTGCTGTTGATGTTGTAGAAGAAAACACAACGCTTTATGCAGCTTGGGTAGATACAAGAATTTCCTCGATCGATTTCGAACTCTATGGATACAACGCAGGCGGAAACGTTACTTCTGCAGGAGTGACGATAAATACAGAGGGACTTCAGTTTGCAACGCATAACGATATCGTAAACTATACCTTCCGTCTTATAGACGGCGATGCTAATCTCACAAGCGGTACTTTTGACGGCAATAAGGAATATACCGTAACAGCTATTGTGAAGGTGAAGGATGGATACACAAAAACCTTTACCCGTGATACTATCAAACTGAACGGATATATTACACCGAGTTTTTATCGCTATTATTCGGGTTACTATATCATCGAATTCGAGCTCCCGAAACTAAAAAACAGCGCAGTACAAAACGTGGAAGTGTTAGACATCGATGCACCTGTTGCGGGAGAAACTCCCGACTATTATGCAACGCTCGGAAATCCGTTCTGGTATGAATTTGCGAATTACGGACCTCTCGGAACGGGATATTGGTGGTATGATTCCGAAGGTACACCGTTGATGGAAGACGATAAGTTCGTCGGAGGCGAAACCTATACGTTGGAAATTAAGATAAGTCAGAAAAAAGACAACGGCTCCATTATGACGACCTTCCAAACGCCCGTTACGGCATATTTGAACGGTCAAGCGGTAGATTCTTCCGAGGTAATGGCAAATTCTACAACGGTCTATATTTTTGCGACCTTTGTTTGTGAAGGCAACTCCGAAATTCTCAAGGGTGACATAAACGGAGATGATTCCGTAACCGCAACCGACTATATCCTTGCAAAGCGTGCAGTTATGGGCACCTATGCACTTGACGAAACTAAGTCGATAAGTGGAGACGTAAACGGCGACGACACTGTCACCGCAACCGACTACATCCTCCTCAAACGTGCAGTAATGGGTACTTATACAATAGGATAAACGATAAAATAAAAGAAGGGCATCATATGATGCCCTTTTTGTGTTGTTTTTTTATTACCGAAAAAATGGCTCCCCTGTGTAAGGGGAGCTGTCAAAACCTTTGGTTTTGACTGAAGGGTTGTAGGACGCATAGCGTCCGTAGTTTTTATCTTTTAATCGATCATCCAATCAATTTCTTTTGCACCAACACTTCTTAAAAACTCGTTACATTTCGAAAAATGCTTGCAACCGAAAAATCCGTTGTATGCCGAAAGGGGACTTGGGTGTACGGTTTCGAGAATTTTGTGGTGTTTGCCCGTGATAAGATTCTTTTTTGCCCTTGCGTAACCGCCCCAAAGTATAAAAACAATGGGTTCTTCACGCTCGTTAAGAAGCGATATCGCGCGGTCGGTGAAAATCTCCCACCCCTTGTTTCGATGGCTTCCTGCGTTGCCTGCACGAACCGTCAGAACGCTGTTAAGAAGCATAACCCCGTTTTTCGCCCAAGAGGTAAGCTCTCCGTGGTTTGGGGGAGTGATACCTAGGTCGGATTGAAGTTCTTTGAATATATTAACTAATGAAGGCGGTTTATCAACACCCTTCTGCACCGAAAAACAAAGCCCGTGTGCCTGACCTGCGCCGTGATATGGATCCTGCCCGATTATGACGGCGCGAACGTCTTTATAATCGGTATATTTGAATGCGTTGAAGATATTGTTCATCTCGGGATATATCGGAACGCCCGATTTGAAATATTCTTCCTTCAAAAACTCACGCAATTTGAGGTAATATTCTTTTTCTGCTTCGGGGGAGAGAAGCTCGTCCCAGCTATTTCCGAATTTGAACATAATAAACTCCTGTATGTTTCTTATGTATATTCTATCATAAAATGTAATAAAATCAATCTTTTTGATTGACAAAAGGCAAAAATGGGTTTATATTGATATTAATATTGATTATAAAAGAGGTGAGAACTTAATGGAATCCGGACGAAGTAACGGCATAAAACCCAAAGGTATTTGCGCAGTCGGAAGAAGTTTGTTCTCGCTTTTTCTGTCTGCGTGATAAATTGAGTTTTTGCCGTGTCCAAATCTAAAAGAAAGGAAACGGCTTTTATGGAAACAAAAGATTTTTACGAAAAGGTGATCGAGCTTTTGGAAAAGACCGATTACCAATCTCTCCGTACGTTGCTTAACGAATCAGAACCGTACGATATCGCCCTTCTCTGTGAAGAACTTGACGAAAAGGTGCTTCCCATTGTTTTTCGTCTTATTTCGAAAGATATTGCGGCTGAATGCTTTTCCGATATGGATCCCGAGATCCAGGAACTCTTGATCCGCCGTATGACCGATGCCGAGCTTAAAGCAATGCTCGACGAAATGTTCATCGACGATACCGTCGATGTCATCGAGGAAATGCCCGCCAATATCGCAACGAGAATCCTTGCAAACTCCGATCCCGAATCCCGTGATCAGATAAATGCAATACTCAATTATCCCAAAGAGAGCGCCGGCAGTATTATGACTGTCGAATACGTTCGCTTGGACCGTAATATGAGCGTTGCAGATGCATTCGCTCGTATCCGCCGTGTCGGTATGGAAAAGGAAACGATCTATACCTGCTATGTAACCGATTCTGCAAGAACATTGGTCGGCGTAGTAACGGCGATGGATTTGATGCTCAATGACCCCGATACGTTGATTTCCGAAATAATGGAAACGAACGTAATCTCTGCGACAACCGATGAGGATAGAGAAGACGTTGTTAAAAAGTTCAGCGACTATGACTTTATCGCACTTCCCGTTGTCGATAAAGAAAACCGCCTTGTCGGTATTGTCACCGTCGACGACGCGATCGACGTTGCTTTGGAAGAAGCAACCGAAGACGTTGAAATGATGGCGGCGATCACACCTTCGGATAAGCCGTACCTTCGTGTCGGTGTAATCGAAACCTGGCTTAGCCGAATCCCGTGGCTTATGATATTGATGCTTTCCGCGACCTTCACAAGCGCGATTATGTCGGGCTATGAGGAATCTCTGAATAAGCTTGTTATTTTGACTTATTTCATTCCCATGCTTATGGGTACTGCAGGTAATGCCGGCGGTCAGACCTCGGTTACGATAATCCGTGCGCTTTCACTCGGTGACGTTGAAACCTCGGATATTTTCCGCATTATGTGGAAGGAACTTCGCGTCGCGCTGCTTTGTGGTATTGCACTCGGTGTTGTCGGTTATGGAAAGGCAATCTGGCTTGACGGTGCGGATCCGACGGTCGCATTTGTTGTTGCAATAACCCTTGTCGCAACAGTGTTACTTGCAAAGGTTATCGGTTGCTTGTTCCCCGTGCTTATAAAACAGCTTGGGTTCGACCCTGCGGTCGTTGCAAGTCCGTTCATCACCACCGTTGTCGATGCCCTTGCGCTCGTCGTCTATTTCGCTGTCGCAACCTCGATTATAACCTATATATAATTAAAAAGAGAGGAATTGTTCCTCTCTTTTTTGTTGTGAACGAATATTTAGGTTGACGGTATAGTAAAATCTGTATATAATTAAGTCATAAAAGTGTAATAGGAGTAGGGTATGACTAAAGTCACAAAGATTATATTATTTATTTTGTGTGCTTCTTTTGTTTTGTGTTACTGTGCTAATGATTCGACAATTGAAATTTCCAATACACAAAGAGAAGATTTTAGCACTGTTGTAGGCGATACCAATGTTAAGGTTGAACAAAAGGCGATTACTGACGGCGGTTATGGAAGAAAAACATATTATGCAGGTGAGATTTCTTTTGAAGTTGGATGTATACTTCAAAAATTCATCGACGATGGATTTAACGTGAGAAACGTCGAGGAAAAGGTGCCGGCTTGGGGATTTTCAGAAGTTCTTGCATATTACAATTGCGGTATAGACGGTAAGAAAAGAGAAAGCATAAGATTATATATGCTAAACGAAAGCGACACTATACAAAGTGCAAAGGACTGTCGTGTTGTTTTTGTTAGAGGTGATCTTGGCATAAAACAGATTGACTGTTTTGAGGTTGGTGTAACCACAAGGAACGAGATTTTATCTAAATATGATGTTTCTGAATTGTTGATAGATAAGCAATTAATAGCAATGCCGTACGATGAAAACGATTTGGGATATGGAACTGTCTTCAATAATATTCGATTTAGATTTGATAAAGAAAGCGTTTTGGAAGAAGTGCAAATATTGTATTATGACAATATTTTTTCAGAAATAGAAGTTTTTGACAAGACTACAATCAGGCAAGGCGTATCCATGATGGAAATTTCAATGTTAAAATCATATTATGACTTTACTGAATTTTTTGAGACGGATTGTTTTTTTCACAGCGTGAATTTGAATGAAAAATTCAACACGGATGTATTAAAAATAACTTTAAATGGCATAGTAATATGCTTTGGAAATAACACAGAAAACTATTATACATTAGTTGATAAAGGAATTGAGTTTTTAATAAATGAAGAAAAAGATTCTCCGAGTTATTTTGAAGCTGTAGGATTTCGTTCATCCCATGGTATGAGTCGTGGAGATAATGGAATTTTAAAAATATGCGATAGAGTTGTAAATGGTATTATATTAGCAAACTATTATTCCGAAGAATCGGTCGGTTGGAAAGATGCGACGTTAGAAGGAATAACCGTAGAGAATCCTCTTGGCGTTTGCACCAATAAAAACTCAGTGACGTTTGATTTTTATGGAGTGACGGAAAAATCAAACATAAAAGATGTTTTTGAAAAGTTAGGTGTTCCTTATCAAATGTATTCTTCTAGTGATGCTCCTCACTTGGTCGAGATGTCATATAATTTTGCAACGAAAGATCAAGGGATAAGAATCAATATTAATGTTGATACTTTAAATAACAGTATATATGATATCGATGTTGCTGTTTTTCATTAGTGATTTCAAATGTGTCGACAACAGTGTTTTTATTTCCTAAAATATGAGGCATTGCTCGATTGGATAATCGAAAACAAACAAAAAAGAGAGGCATTCGCCTCTCTTTTCTTTTACAGTATTATGCCGCCAAGCCCGATTGAGTGCCGATTGATACGTCGTATGCGCTTTTAAGCATATTTTCGATGCTTATTCCGTAACCGTGTATTGGATCATTTACAAGGACGTGCGTGACTGCGCCGATAAGTTTACCGTCTTTGATTATAGGTGAACCCGACATACCTTGAACGATACCGCCCGTTTTTGAAATAAGATCTTCGTCGGTGATCTTAACAAGGAAGTTTTTCGTGCTTCCCGAACCGTTGTAGATATGCTCGATCTCAATCTCGTATTCCTCAATACCGTTTTCCGAAACGGTCGTAAGAATATGCGCCTTGCCCTCGGTAATCTCGTCTTTCGTTGCGACGGGGATCGCTGTTAAAGCGGGTTTCGGGATTTTTGAAAACCGACCGAAAACACCTTCTTCGCAATTATCCCAAAGCTCTCCCGTTTGTGTTCTTCCGAAACTGCCGTGAAGCTCACCGGGGGAGTTTTTTTCACTCTTGACCACGTCGGTGATAACAACGTCAACAACCGTTCCGCTTGACATGGGAAGTAGTATACCCGTTTCCGTGTCATAAACACCGTGACCCAAACCGCCAAAGTCCTGTGTTTCGGGGTCGATATAGGTTACAGTGCCGATACCTGCCGTTGAATCACGAACAAGAACGCCGATACGGTAAGTTCCGTTTTCGCTGTCACGTGCAGGAGTCACCGAAACCGTCTTTTCTTCGTTGTTACGAATAAATGCGATTACAATGCTTTTTCCGCCGCTTCCCGATATAAGCGAAATCAAGTCACTTGCCGTTTGAAATTCCTGACCTCCTGCACGGATAATAACGTCGCCCGCTTGAAGACCGCTGTCCTTTGCGGGAGAAACAACACCCGATGACGTTTCAACACCCGTCGTGCCGAGCACTACCGCGCCTTCTGTGAACATCTTAACACCAAAAGCCATTCCGCCGGGAATCAACATCTCGATGTTTCCGACAGCGGTTTGTTCCGCTTGTGCGTTTGCCGTCGGTGCAGAGAATACAAAAAGTGCAAAAGTCGCTGATAATACTGCAAAAATCTTTTTTAATCTGTTCATTGTTTCTGCTTCCTGTCATATAAAATTGATTTTGCATCAGAATTAATTTGTGCAGAAGCGAGAATATTATGAGAGGTAAAAAAAACAAGACCGATTTTCGAAAAAATCCGCCTTGAAAGTATAATGAAATCATAATTCATTCAAAATGTATAATTTTGTTAATATAATTATTCGACATAATAATTATAAAATAGCCAAAAATCGCTAAAAAGGGGGAATTAAAAACAAAAGACAATATTCGACAATGTTCGGCAAAATTTTCGCCGAAAAACACACCAAAAAAGCGGTTATAGGAAAAAATAGGGCTAAAAAGGCGAAAAATGTATTACGAAAGTTCGTCAAAAGCGATTATTTTTATCCAAAATCTATTGCGTGTTTACGATTTTGTGTGTTAAAATACTTTCACAGAAAATTAATATACAAGGAGTTACATTATTATGGAAAAAGCGAGGGTTCTCGTAGCAGACAGCAACAGCGAATTCAGAAGTCAATGTGTCCAAAGCTTAAGAAGGCAGGATATAGAAGTTGTGGCGGAGGCGGCAGACGGTCAGGAAGCATTTTCGAAAATGGCAAGAATGAAGCCGAACGTCGTCATATCCGATCTCTATCTCGGAAAGATCGACGGTGTCGGATTGATCAGAACAGCGAAGAAACAAATGCCCGACGATTTTCCTGCGTTTGTTATGCTTTCAAACTTTCCGAATCAAAGTCTTTTCGAAGAATGCTGTGAAGCAGGCGCAGCATATTGTATGATAAAACCGATCGATTTCATCGCACTTGCCGACAGAGTAAAACGTCTTGCGGATAAGGGAAGAAGACGCGGTGTTGCGAATATCCCCGGAAAAGCCGATACAGACCTTGAATCGCAAGTGACGAAAATAATACATCAAATCGGCGTCCCCGCACATATTAAAGGATATCAATATCTCAGAACCGCAATAATAATGACGATAAACAATACCGACGTTATTAACTCGGTAACGAAGGTGCTTTATCCTTCGGTCGCAAAACAGTACGGAACAACAAGCTCTCGTGTTGAGCGTGCAATCCGCCACGCAATAGAGGTTGCTTGGGACCGCGGTGACCTTGACGTTTTGAACTCTTTCTTTGGTTATACCGTACAGAATTCGAGAGGAAAACCCACAAATTCCGAATTTATCGCAATGATAGCCGATAACCTTCGCCTTAAAAATAAGTCCTACGCAAACGTTTAATGATACCCCCAAAAAATCTCCGTTTTTGCGGGGATTTTTTCTTTGTGTTTATATGCTGAAAATATACTGAATAATCTTGAAAAAACCTCTTGACAATGGTGGTAATTTGTGTTAAACTTGCATTTGCCGCATGTATGGGGTTTTTCAAGTTGCGTTTGCACACCTCTTGACAGCGAGTCTTAATGAAAGGAATTGGTGCTTACAAATGTTTGCAATCGTGGAAACAGGCGGAAAGCAATATAAGGTTAGCGAAGGCGATATCATCTTTGTTGAAAAGCTTAATATCGAAGAAGGCGAAACCTATACCTTTGATAAGGTTCTTGCTATCGCAGACGATAACGGCTTTGTTGCAGGTAATCCTACCGTAGCTGCTACCGTTACCGCTACCGTTGTTAAGAACGGCAAGGGCAAGAAGCTTCACATCATTCGCTACAAGCCTAAGAAGGATTCCAAGAAGCACATCGGTCATAGACAACCCTATACCAAGCTTCAGATCCTCAGCATCTCTAAATAAGCGATGACAATCGCTACGTTCGTTAAAAAGAACGGAAACTTTTGCGGTTTCCAAATCTGTGGTCATTCGGGGTATGCCGAAGAGGGAAGCGATATAGTCTGCGCCGCTGTCAGTTCGATGGCGATGTTGACGATAAATACGATTTCCGATTCTTTCGGGCTTGAAACCGAAGCGACTGCCGATGAAAACGGCCCCGTTATCAATTTTGAATTGAAAACGGAGAACAGATATGCGTCCGCATTAATCTCGGGACTGGCAAACGAATTGTCTGCTCTCGAAAAGGATTATCCGAACTACGTTCGTGTAATCATCTAACAAAAATTATCGAAAGGAGCTCATAACCATGCTCAGATTGTCTATTCAGTTCTTTGCACATAAAAAAGGTGTTGGTTCTACCAAGAACGGTCGTGACAGTGAGTCCAAACGTCTTGGCGTTAAGAGACAGGACGGTCAGTTTGTAACTGCCGGCAACATTCTCATGCGTCAGAGAGGTACCAAGATTCATCCCGGCGCTAACGTCGGCCGCGGCTCCGACGACACCCTTTTCGCTCTCATCGACGGAACCGTTAAGTTCGAACCGATGGCAGGCGGAAGAAAGAAAGTCAGCGTATACGCTGTAAACGCAGATTAGTTTTCTGATTGTAAAGAGTTAGTCGGGTAAAACAACCCGACTGCTCTTTATTTTTTTGTAGTTGAAATTGAAGGAGGAATTGCCGTGTTTATCGATAAAGTTACAATATATATCAAAGCCGGTAACGGCGGAAACGGTGCTGTTTCCTTCCGTCGCGAGAAATACGTCGCAAAGGGTGGTCCCGACGGCGGTGACGGCGGACGTGGCGGTAATATCGTTTTTGTTGTGGCAGAAGGTGAAAATACACTTCTCAACTTCAAATATCGCCGTAAGTTCGTTGCTCCCAACGGAGAAGACGGAAAAGGAAAAAGATGTCACGGTAAGGGCGGTTCCGATTTGGAAATACCCGTTCCTCGCGGAACGATATTGCGTGATCCCGAAAGCGGACTCGTCATTCACGATATGTCCGACGGCCTTCCTTTTGTTGCCGCAAGAGGCGGTAAGGGCGGTTGGGGTAACTCCCATTTTGCAACTCCGACCCGTCAAGTACCCCGTTTTGCAAAAAGCGGTACCGAAGGTGTTGAACGTAATATAACTCTCGAATTAAAAATGCTTGCCGACGTTGGATTGGTCGGATTCCCGAACGTTGGGAAATCGACTCTGCTTTCCGAGGTTTCGTCTGCAAGACCTAAAATCGCAAACTATCATTTTACAACGCTTTCTCCGAATTTGGGTGTTGTATCTGTTTATGATAAAAATTTCGTTATGGCGGATATCCCCGGTCTTATCGAGGGTGCGTCAGACGGACTTGGGCTCGGTCACGACTTTTTACGTCATATCGACCGTTGCCGTCTTATTCTTCATATTTTCGATATTTCCGCAAGTGAACGTGAAGACCCGCTTGAAGATATATTGAAGATAAATTCGGAATTGGAAAAATATAGCCCCGAGCTCGCCTCGAGGCCTCAGATTCTTGTTGGTAATAAGATTGACCTCGGTTATAGCGAGGAAAATCTCGAACGTATCAAAAAATATGCCGATGAAACGGGAAGTGAACTGTTCTTGATTGCAGGCGGTCTCGACGAAGGCGTTTCCGACCTTTTGAAAGCCGTTGCGAAAAAGCTTTCCGACCTTCCTCCCATTGTATATTACGAAGAAGAATACGTCGAAACTGTCGAAAAAACCGATATGTCGGTTTCTGTCGAGGTTGTTGACGGTATTTACGAAGTTAAGGGTGAATGGCTCATCCGTCTTTGCAACGATATCAACTTTGACGATTACGAATCGCTTCAGTTCTTCCAGAGAGTTTTGCGTGATAAGGGCGTTATCCAAGCCCTCGAAGACGCAGGAGTTCAGGAAGGCGATACTGTTTCGATGTACGGCATAGAATTTGACTTTATGTATTAATCGAAAACACTTTCAATAATTTTTTCGCAATTATCGGGTGAATATTTCCAATGGTCGATGTGTTCGATGTCGGGATAATCGTAATCGGGAATAGAGTTTTCTCTGTCACTGCAATCGATTATTGCAAGTTTGACTTTCATTCTGTCGGGGATGATGTTCTTAATGAAAACGGCTGCGCTTTGTCCGACCTCGACGTCTTCTCGGCATTCCGCAAGACCTGCAAGGTTCGGCGCAAGCTCGACGAAAACACCGTAATCTTCGATAGAACGGACGATACCTGCGGCTGTCTGTCCCGATGTAAATTTCGATGCATTTTCTTCCCAAGTGCCCAAAAGTTCTCGGTGTGTAAGAGTAATTCTGCCGAATTCATCGGAGGTGTTCTTTACGACCGCTTTGATAATCTGTCCGTTGCGGAAACGGTCGCGAGGGTGGGAAATACGTGAAACCGACATACAGTCGATCGGCAAAAGCGAAATAATACCGCAACCGATGTCACAAAAAGCACCGAACGGGTCAAGACGTGTTATTTTTGCTTCGATAACGTCGCCCGTCATAAGATTACAAATCTTTTCGCGCATACAGTCGCGTTGAGCGTCCCTTCTCGAAAGAATCGCTCTCGGAATTCCGAATTCGTTTCGTTCGATTCCGATAACCTTGAAGCAAACGGGTTTGCCGACCCTTGAAATAATGGCAATGTCCTTTTCGGGCAATCCTTTTGCGGTGTAAACACATTCGCCGTGAGGAATAATACCGTCGATGTCACCGACCTTGACGTGCAAATGACGGTCGTGGTCGCAAAGATAACTTATTCCCTCAAGAATAACTCCCGAATCCATCGCTTCGGCAAGGGTTTCGGCGTTTTGGGTATAATATCTGTTGCGTTCGCTTTTAAGGAGTTTTCCCTCATAGCAATATTCCTGATGTTTCATAATCAAATTCGCTCCTTGAATTTTTTCCTTGTTTAATCCGTATTCGATTTATATGAATTTCTGAGGTAAAATTATGCTAACTAAACTTGCACAAATCGAAAAAAGATATATTGAAATCGAAGAAGCTCTTTCAAACCCTGACGTTATGAACGATATCGAGGGATATAAGAAATATATGAAGGAGTATAAAAATCTCGTTCCTATTGTCGAAAAATACCGTGAATATAAAGAAGCGGAAAGAGATATCGCTGACGCAGAGGAGATTCTTTCGATTGAAACCGATCCCGAAATGCGCCTTCTTGCCGAAGAACAAAGGAACGAGGCAAAAGCAAAGCTCGATCCGTTCATCGACGAGCTTAAAATTCTTCTTCTTCCCAAAGACCCCAACGACGATAAAAACGTCATCATCGAAATCCGTGGCGGTGCAGGTGGCGAAGAAGCTTCGCTTTTTGCTGCTGTATTGTACCGTATGTATACGATGTATGCCGAATCTTCGGGATATAAGGTCGAGCTTTTGAGTGCAAATGAAACCGAACTCGGCGGATTCAAGGAAGTTTCGTTTATGGTCGAGGGCGAGGGTGCATATTCTCGATTCAAGTTTGAAAGCGGTGTTCACCGTGTTCAACGTGTACCCGAAACCGAAGCACAGGGCAGAATCCAAACGTCAACCGCAACGGTTGCCGTACTTCCCGAAGTCGAAGACGTCGATTTCGAGCTTGATATGACCGAGCTTGAAATAACACGTCACCGTTCGGCAGGTGCAGGCGGTCAGCACGTTAATAAGACCGAATCGGCGGTAAGAATAATCCATATCCCGACGGGTATCACCGTTGACTGTCAGGACGAACGTTCCCAGATAAAGAATAAAGAAAAGGCATTGAAGGTTATGAAAAGCCGTCTTGCCGACCTTTATAACAGCCAAAAAGAACAGGCGGTTGCGTCTGAACGTCGTTCGCAGGTCGGTACCGGCGATAGAAGTGAACGTATCAGAACCTATAACTATCCGCAGGGTAGAATTACCGACCATAGAATCGGATATACGATTCATTCTCTCGAAAGCTTCTTGAACGGCAAGCTCGACGATATGGTCGATGCTCTCATAAGCGCTGACAGAGCAGAAAAATTGAAACAAGGTCTATAAAAAACAAAAGAGCTTCCTATTTTGGAAGCTCTTTTTTAGTGCTTTTTCGGGGAAATATCGTCTGTTGACAGAAAAAAGAAAATATGATAAAATTATGCTGAATAAGATTGCGAAAGGAAGGATTTTTTGAAGATTTCAAGATACATAGCGTTTTTACTTGCACTATTAATGATTTTCGGTGTTGTTGTTGCCGTTCCGCTTGATACAAAAGCAGAAATCAATCCTGTTCAGAACTATTTTCTTCGTGTCATCGGTTCTGCGGCAAGAGCAAGCTATTACGAATCAAACGTTCTTGCGTCTTTGACGATAGGACAGGGTATATATGAAAGCGGTTGGGGACGTTCGACACTTGCTATCGGCGCACGCAACCTTTTTGGCATTAAAGCGTTCTCGACTTGGTCGGGAAAGGTATTTAACCAACGCGACAAGCTGTTTTACGATTCTTACAACGAATATCTTTTTGTTTCCGGACAAACTCATGTAAATACAACTTCTGCTTGGAGAGCTCATGCAACTTGGCTCGAAAGCGTGAAATCACATAACGACCTTTTTGTAAACAGTAGCAGATATGAAAAAATTGTCGGCGAAAAGAATTATAAAACCGCCGCGCATCTTCTCGTTTCCAGCGGATATTGCACAGATGCAGGCTATGCAGAAAACGTAATTTCGATTATCGAATCAAATAATCTTACTGCGTATGATAACATCACGCCCGACTCTGATGGTATCGTCGCTCTCGTTGCCGATGCAGACAGAAAATTCGTTGATATCGGAGAAACCTTCACACTTGGTATAAATTTTTATCCTTCGAATAAAAAACCCTCAAAAATCACATGGGCAAGTGATAATAAGTCCGTCGCAACAGTCGATTCGAAAGGCAACGTCAAAGCTGTCGGACACGGCACTGCGCTTATAACAGCAACTCTTGCAAACGGCAGAGAAGCCTGTTGCATCGTCTATGTTGATTGCAATGCAACGGTAATTGACAGCGATGTGAACGTAAGAAGCTCTGCTTCCTCGAGCGCCTCCTCGAAGGGTGTTTTAAGACGTGGATCGGGCTTTAAGGTGACTTCCGACACCCTCGTTTCCGATTCATCGGGGAACCGTTTTTATGCCGTAAAAGGTACTACTAAAGACGGTAATATCGTCACCGGATATGTTGACGAGGATTATGTCTATCTCAGTAAACGCAACCCTACAGCTATTAAGGTTGTCAAAAACGATATAACCCTCACCGTAAATGAAAAATATACGGTTTATAATGTTGTAACGCCTGCTGATGCGGCAGATAAAACGTTGACATGGAAAAGCAGCAACACTTCTGTTGCAACCGTCAATCAAAGCGGTGTTATAACTGCGCTCAAGACGGGTAAAGCGACAATCACCGCAACCGCTGTTGGTGGTGCAAAGGTAGATATAACCGTCAATGTCGCGTCTTCAAAAAGAAATTATTCTGCAATGATTACGGCATATCAAAGCGTCACCATACGCGATACGGCATCTTCTTCGGGTACATCTCTCGGTAGAATTGCGTTTATGGAAGAGGTAACCGTTATTGGTGAACCGAACGGCAGATATTATAACATCAAGGGCACGAATACTTCCGGAAAAGAGATTACGGGATATGTAAGCTCGGATTATGTATTAATCATTCCCGATGGCGTAACCGTGTCTTATGGAACTGCCGGTGATAATTTTGGAATATATCAATCAGCGAACACTTCTTCGAGAAAATACGCAACCTTGACAAAAGGCACGAAATTTGCCGTTTTGAATAAGATTGGCGATTGGAGTTTTGTTCTTGGTCTTACCGAAAATGACGGTGCAAAAGCGGTTTCCGGCTATTCACCTCTTGGTGAAACCGTTACCGACGAAACCAGCGACGCATTAACCATAAAAGAAACGATAACGGGTTATAAAGGCAAAACGACAGGTTCGGTAAACATAAGAAATGGAGCAGGTACGAGTTATACTTCTCTCGGAACTGTCGCATCGGGCACCGATGTAACTGTCATCGGAACAGAAACTAACGGTTGGTATAAGGTTTCTTTGTTGCTCAATTCAAAACAGACTGTGGGCTATTGTTCGTCACAGTATATAACTATGCTTTCCGAAGGCACAACTACATCCAACCTTAACTTAAGAAGTAGTGCATCAACGTCTTCTTCGGCATTAACTCAAATTCCGCTTGGTAAAACGGTATCAATCATAGGTGATAAAAACAACGGTTGGTATAAGGTTGAATATAACGGAATTACAGGCTATTGCTCGGCGGATTATATAACGATTAGTCCGAAAACGATAAGCACAATTGTCAATGCAGTAGGCACCGGATTAACTTATAAATGGTATTTCAAGAATAAGGGCGATTCGAATTTCACCCTAACAACCACCTTCACGGGCAACACTTATAAAGTTGAAATGAACGAATCCCGTGCCGGCAGACAGATTTATTGTGTAGTAACCGATAAGAATGGAAATACTGCAAAATCAGACGTTGTAACGCTCACTATGGGCACTGCGCTTCAAATAACGCAACAACCCAAATCAACACAGGCGAACAACGGTAAAACCCTAACGGTAAGCCTTTCTGCAAACGGCGATAATCTTACATATAAATGGTACTATAAAAACAAAAACGATTCGAAATTCACTCTAACAACTACATTCACGGGTAATACCTATTCGGTGACGATGAATTCCGATCGTGCATCCCGTCAGATTTATTGCGTAATAACCGATAAATACGGAAACTCTCAAACAACCGAAACCGTAACGCTCGGCATGTCCGCAATGATAACAAAACAACCTGTTTCCGTAACTGTTAAGGACGGAGAAAATGCTAACGTAACAATTTCCGCTTCGGGTGAGGGATTAACGTATAAATGGTATTATAAAAATAGAAACGATTCGGATTTTGCCCTAACAACCTCTTTCACAGGTAATACTTATACTGTGACGATGAATGATGACAGAGCATCCCGTCAGATCTATTGTGTTGTAACCGATAAATATGGAAATTCTGTCAAATCAAACACAGTAACTCTTGGCATAGCGGTTAAGATCATCGAACAACCGAAGAATGTTGCCGTAACCGAGGGTAGCACCGCAACGGTAACTGTAACTGCTTTGGGTGAGGGCTTAACTTATAAATGGTATTTCAAAAATAAGGGTGCTAACAAGTTTTCTCTTACAACTACGTTTACGGACAACACCTATTTTGCGATAATGAATGACGAACGTGCGTCACGTCAGGTTTATTGCGTAATAACCGATGCAAGCGGTAATTCCGTGACAACCGAAACAGTAACGCTCGGAATGTCTGCGTCAATAACACAACAACCCGTTTCTGTGTTCGCGCAAAACGGCGAAATGGCGACCGTAACACTCTCTGCTTCGGGCGAGGGATTAACTTATAAGTGGTATTTTAAAAACAAATCTGACAGCGAATTTACACTCACAAATACGTTCACAGGAAACAGCTATTTTGTGACAATGAACGATGACCGCACATTGCGTCAGGTTTATTGTGTTGTAACCGATAAATACGGAAACACCGTACAATCCGAAGTTGCAACGCTCATTATGGGTACACCGCTTCAAATAACCGAACAACCCAAATCGACACAAGTGAACGATGGTGAAATCGCAACCGTTAGTGTTTCTGCGATTGGCGACGACCTCACTTATAAATGGTATTTTAAAAATAAAGGTGACAGTGAATTTACTCTCACAAATACGTTTACCGACAACACCTATTTCGTGGCAATGAATTCAACCCGAGCATCTCGTCAAATTTATTGTGTAATCACCGATAAATATGGCAACACCGTCACAACCGAAACCGTAACACTTGGAATGACGGTGTCGATAACAACACAACCCGTTTCCGTAGCCGTTCCGAACGGTCAAACCGCGACCGTAACATTCACGGCATCGGGTGAAGATTTGACTTATAAATGGTATTTTAAGAATAAAGGTGACCGTAACTTCACGCTTACAAATACGTTTGCCGATAATACCTATTTCGCGATAATGAATTCAACCCGAGCATCCCGTCAAATATATTGTGTAATTACCGATAAATATGGCAACACCGTCACAACCGAAACCGTAACGCTCGGAATGACGGTATCAATAACAACACAACCCGTTTCCATATCCGTTCCAAACGGTCAAACGGCAACTGTAACATTCACGGCATCGGGCGAAGATTTGACTTATAAATGGTATTATAAGAATAAAGGCGACAGTGAATTCACGCTCACAAATACGTTTACCGGCAATACCTATTCCGCGACAATGAATTCAACCCGAGCATCTCGTCAAATTTATTGTGTAATTACCGATAAATATGGCAACACCGTCACAACCAAAACCGTAACGCTCGGTATGTCGGTATCGATAACAACACAACCTAAATCGGTCACTGTATCAAACGGAAAAGAAGCAAGAGTGTCTGTGACTGCATCGGGCGAAGGATTAACTTATAAGTGGTATTATAAGAATAAGGGTGACAGTAAATTCACTCTCACAACCTCCTTCACCGGTAATTCGTATTACGTGACAATGACGAATGCTCGTGCATCCCGTCAGATTTACTGTGTAATAACCGATAAATATGGCAATTCCGTAACGACGAATACGGTTACGTTGAAAAAAAGCTAATCCATTCTCAAAGGAGATAACGCATGAAAAGGTTCGCTTCAATTTCACTTGCGATAATAATGCTTTTTGCGCTGATTCCGTTTTCGGCATCCGCAAATGATGATTTTGTGTTTTCATTAAGCACAGACTCAACCTATTATATTGTCTTTCAATATAATGGTGACGAAAAAGAGGTTGTTATTCCTGCTGAATATGATGGCAAACCTGTCAAGAAGATAGGGGATTCGGCTTTTATGTCCTGCCTGGACTTGACGTCCGTTGTAATCTCGGAAGGGATAGAATCAATCGGAGAATATGCGTTTTCTCAATGTAAAAACATTGTTTCAATAACCTTTCCGAAAACCCTTAAAGATATTGGCGAGTCTGCTTTTTGGGGTTGTAACGGATTGGAAAGCATTGTGATCGAAAACAATGTGGAAACGATGGGAAGTAACGTTTTCAAGAATTGCAAAAACCTTGCCAACATATATTGCGAAGCAAAATCTATCCCCGACGGTTGGGAGGACGATTGGAATGATCGTTGTGATGCGAAAGTCAATTGGAACAGCAATGAAATTCGAATCACAAAAAACCTGTCTTCCGTTGTATGCAACGATGGCGATATAGCAAAAGTTGAAGTTGGAGTCGAAGGTGTTGGATTAACCTATAAGTGGTATTATAAAAATAGCAACTCAAACGACTTTGCTCTCACAAATACCTATAAAGGCAATTGTTATAGCGTGCAAATGGACGAAACACGTGCCGGCAGACAGGTTTATTGTGTAATCACCAATGCTTTCGGCAAATCGGTCCAAACAAATGTAGCAACGCTTGGCATGAAATTTGAAATCATATCCGAAACTAAAGAAGCAATCGTTCAAAGCGGAAAGATTGCATCAGTGACGTTGAAGGTTTCAGGCGAAGGCGTTACATATAATTGGTATTATAAAAATAAAGGCGAAAAAGAATTCACGTTGACAAACACTTTTAAAGGCGAAACTTATTATGTTGAAATGAATTCTGTTCGTGCATCGCGCCAGATTTATTGTGTCGTGACCGATAAATACGGCAACTCCATGAAATCAAGCGTAATAACGCTCGGCATGGCGGTAAAAATCAAGACCCAGCCGAAATCCGTTGGCGTAGAAAACGGAAAAGTCGCAAAAGTCACTGTTTCCGCATCTGGCGAAGGCTTGACTTATAAATGGTATTTCAAAAATAAAGGCGAAAGTAAATTTAGCTATACAAGCACTTTCAAAGGCAATACATATTCCGTGACGATGAATTCAACAAGAGCATCGCGTCAGGTTTATTGTGTTATAACCGATAAATACGGAAATACCGTAAAAACTTCCACGGTAACACTCGGTATGGCTGTAAAGATAACCACACAACCCAAATCGGTCACCGTAGCGAACGGTAAAGAAGCAAGAGTATCTGTGGCTGCATCGGGCGAAGGGTTAACCTATAAATGGTACTATAAAAATAAAGGCGACAGCAAATTCACACTCACCAAAACCTTCACAGGGAAATCCTATTATGTGACAATGACAAATGCTCGTGCGGGTAGACAGGTTTATTGTATCGTAACCGATAAATATGGGAATTCCAAAAAGACAAATACGGTAACACTTAACAAAAAATAAAGAAAAAAGAGGGGCGAAAGCCTCTCTTTTTTGAAGGTTGTATTATGTTTAATGCTGTTGACTTGTGGTAGAAAATGTGTTACAATGACGATATAAATATAGAATGGAGAATTGATATGGTTTCTCTTTTCAACAATGGCAAAGTAAGACGCGTCATTTTGTTCTTGGTGGATTTCTTGATGTTCGTTGGCATAAACGAAGGATATTATCAAGCGACACAAATCTTTTCCAACGCACCGAACTATAACGATAAGAAATATCTCGTAAGTTCGTTGGTTCTTTTGGGGTCGATAATTTTCTTCAGAATGATTTTCCGTGTTTATTCGAACATTTGGAGATATACAAGCTCGAAGGCATATTTCAATCTCATCCTTTCTGACCTTTGCGGTGGTGCACTTGCGATAGTCATTTCCCGTGCTTTCCCCGATAAATCTTCGATTTATTTGGGTATCTGGCATTCTTTGAACGTTGCTTCCTTGACGGCACTCTTCTCGGTATTGGCTCGTTTGACCTACCGTTTGATTTATAAAACACGCAAAGGGATCGATCCTGACGGCTCACCTCATATCAACGTTGCAATCGTCGGTGCAGGTCAACTCGGCGCAATCCTTGCAAGTGATTTGACAACAAAACACCGTTCGATTTATAACCCTGTTTTCTTCATCGATACCGATAATGCAAAAACCGGTTCTAGAGTCCACAATCTTCCTGTTTATAGGGAAAATGCGGCGGTGATCGACAAGATAAAACGCTATTCCGTAAGCGAGATCTTCATCGCTATCGGAAACCTCACAAGCGAAGAAGCAACTCGAATTTATAATTTTTACAGCCTCACCGGTTGTAAGATAAAGCTTTATGACCTTCCCGTTCGCGAGGCAACTCCGAACGCCGTTCCCGGAAAGAGAACGATTCGTGAATTCCAAATCGAAGACCTTCTCTTCCGTCAACCGATCAATTTCTTTGATTCTGAAAGCAAGAATTATTATAGCGATAAAACCATTCTCGTCACGGGTGGCGGCGGTTCAATCGGTAGTGAAATCTGCCGACAGCTCGCGAAATGTTCCCCCAAGAAGCTTATTATCGTTGATATCTATGAAAATAACGCGTATGATATCCAACAAGAGCTCGTCAGAAAATATGGTGATAAGCTCAATCTTGCCGTCGAAATCGCGTCTGTTCGCGATAAGGAACGCCTCTCCTGCCTCTTTAAGAACTATCGTCCCAACGTTGTTTTCCATGCCGCAGCGCATAAACACGTTCCTCTTATGGAACAAAGCGGTTGCGAAGCAATCAAGAATAACGTTTTGGGTACCTATAATACCGCCGACGTTGCGGAAGAATACGGTGTTGAGAAATTCATCTTGATTTCGACCGATAAAGCCGTCAACCCGACAAACATCATGGGTGCTTCCAAACGTCTTTGCGAAATGGTCGTTCAGTGCAGAACAGACAGCAAAACTTCTTTCGCTGCAGTTCGTTTCGGTAACGTTCTCGGCTCTAACGGTTCGGTAATTCCTCTCTTCAAACGTCAAATTGCCGCCGGCGGTCCGATAACCATCACCGATAAGCGCATTATTCGTTACTTTATGACGATTCCCGAAGCGAGCCAACTTGTTATGCAGGCGGGTGCTATGGCGAATAAGGGCGAACTTTTCGTGCTCGATATGGGCAAACCCGTCCGTATTTATGACCTCGCAAGAAATATGATAAAGCTTTCGGGCTTTGAACCCGACGTTGATATCAAGATCGAAGAAATCGGACTTCGCCCCGGCGAAAAGCTTTATGAAGAACTTTTGATGAAGACCGAAACTCTCGATATGACCGAGAATAAGATGATCTTCATCGAACGTGACACACCTCTCACGCGTGAACAGGTCGATGAAAAACTTGCGATCCTTAAACAAGCGGTCGAAGAATCGAAATGTGAAATCGGCTCTGCAAAGGTTAAGGAAGCGGTCAAATCCGTCGTTCCCACCTTCCGCGAACCGAATGAAATCAACAAAGACGCCGCTTCTTCCGACGAAATGAAGGAAGCAAAGGTTGATTAAAAGCAATCCCGATAATAAAAAAGTGATTCGTTTTAACGAATCACTTTTTTTATGTTCTTTACAATTAAATAAGCAACGTATCCGCAACCGACACCGATAACCGAACCCGCGAGAACGTCGGTCGGGAAATGAACGTATAGATATAACCTCGAAAATGCAATAAGGGATGCAAGAACAAGCGCGAAAGCACCGTATTTCTTGTTGTTGCAGAATATGGCAACAGCAGCGGCAAACGAAGCCGAACTGTGCCCCGACGGGAAAGAAAAGTCTGTCGGTCTGTCGGTGATAAGCTTGATGCCTTCCGCGAGGTCAAAAGGACGTGTTCTTGCGATTATGGGTTTTAAGGTGACGTTAGACACCAATAAACTGAAAATAAGCGCAAGACAAACGGAAACACCGATTCCTCTCGTCTTCTTGAATAAAAGGAGAATAACCCCCGTCAAAATCCAAATCCAACCGCCGTCGCCGAGGAAGGTGAAAAACTTCATAATGGCGTCGAGAAAACCGCAAGAGAGACTTTCTCTTATAAAATCGAGAATCGCAAATTCAAAATTCATATCACAAATTAATGCTCTGGCGAATCGTCATCGCGCCCTTTTCAAGCGAAACCGTACCGGTTCTGCAAATTTCAAGAATTGTGAAATCACGCATAAGGTCGATAAAATCGTCGATTCTTCTGCTGTCGTCGGTAAGACGTAAAACGATAGAGTCTTTGGAATAGTCAATCGTCGCCGCGCCGAAAGCTTCTGCCGCGGTTTTGATCTCATCACGGTCTTTAATATCGTTTTTCATCTTAATGAGCAAAAGTTCACAGCTCACGGAATTATCGATGGTGAATTCTTTAATAGAGCAAACGTCGGGGAGCTTGTAAAGTTGGTTGACAAGCTGTTCCTTGCCGTTTTCGTCACCGTCGAACTTGACGGTGATTCTCGAAAATTCGTTGGATTCAGTTTCGCTAACCGTCAACGAGCTTATGTTGAATTGTCTGCGACGAAACATACTCGTGACTCTGTTCAAAACACCAAATTGGTTTTTAACCAAAACGGCAATAGTATATCTGTTCATATTAATCTCCTGTTTTTACGATCATTTCGTCAAAACTTCCGTTCGGGGGAAGCATAGGCAAAACGAATTCGTCTTTGTCGATCTTGCAATCGATAATATAAGGTCCGTTGTGTGAAAACGCCTTGTCGAGTGCGGAATTAAGGTTGTCAATATCCGAAACGTTCTCTCCTTCTGCACCGAATGCCTTCGCAATAGCAACAAAATCGGACTTTCTGTCAAGCGTTGTGTTCGAATAATGCTTGTTAAAGAACAAGGTCTGCCATTGCCGAACCATTCCGAGAACACCGTTGTTCATAATAACGATGACGATAGGCACGTTATAAGAAACCGCTGTAGCAAGTTCTTGAAGCGACATACCGAAGCTTCCGTCACCGCTGATAAGAACACTTCTCTCGCCCGTTCCGAATGCCGCACCGATAGCCGCACCAAGCCCGAATCCCATCGTACCCAAACCGCCCGAAGTCAAAAATCTTCGGCTCTTTTTGAAAATTAAATTTTGTGCCGACCAAATCTGATGTTGTCCGACGTCGGTCGCAACCGCCGTATTTTCGCCGATATGAGCGTTAATGGCCGAAATAACGTTTTTCGGTGTAAGTCCGTTTCGATTGTCGGAAAGCTTTTCTTCCTCGCGTTTCAGGGAATAGATTCTCTTCTGCCAATCGGGAAGGTTCTTTTTGTTTATAAGGGGAAGCAACTTCAAGAGAGTTTCTTTAAGGTCACCTCGAAGGTTGATTTTCGAATTAACTGTCTTATTAAGCTCTGAACCGTCAATGTCGATATGTATGATCTTCGAGTTAGGTGCAAATTTATGTCTGTTGCCGGTCGAACGGTCGTTAAATCGGACACCAAGAGCAATAATAACGTCGGATTCGTTCATCGAGGTTGTACAAGCATAATGCCCGTGCATACCCTGCATACCGAGAAAACGGGGGTGATCTGTCGGTATTGCCGAAAGCCCCATCATCGAACAACCGATAGGGGAGTCAATCTTTTCTGCAAGTTCAAGCATTTCGTCGCTTGCATCGGAAGAAACGATACCACCGCCGAAATATATAAAAGGTCTGATCGATTCGTTAATACATTTTGCCGCCTGTTGAATACGAACCTCTTTTGCCGATTGCTTTTCTTCGGGCATTATCGGGCATGAAGGAGTAAATTCGCATTTTGCAATCTGCACGTCCTTCGGTACGTCAATAAGAACGGGGCCGGGTCTTCCCGAAACGGCAAGCTTGAAAGCTTCGCGAATCGTGTCTGCAAGAGCTTCAACCGAAGTGACGAAATAGTTATGCTTCGTGATGGGAAGGGTAATACCCGTGATGTCAATTTCCTGAAAACTGTCGGTGCTGATCTGTGTTGTCGGCACGTTTCCGCAGATGATGACCATAGGAACAGAATCAAGATGCGCCGTCGCGATACCTGTGACGAGGTTCGTTGCACCGGGGCCTGATGTCGAGATAACAACACCTGCTTTTCCCGTTGCTCTCGCATAACCGTCTGCTGCGTGTGCCGCACCTTGCTCGTGCGCCGTAAGAATATGTTTGATATTTTTTCTGTGCTTGTAAAGACTGTCATATACGTGAAGAATCTGACCGCCCGGATATCCGAACACGGTGTCTGCACCCTGCTCGATAAGCGTTCTTATTATAATTTCAGCGCCCGAAAGTTTCATCGAATTTCTCCTTGGTTAATTTTAACCGCTTTGATTTTAGATATGGAAACACTTCTGGATCGATTTATATTCGCCAAGAACAAGAAGCGTTTTGTCTTGTGTTAAGACCGTGTCGGGAGTGATGTTAATATCAAGCTTCCCATCGGTTTTAATACCCATAATGAAGAAATCGGAAGCATCAAAACCAAAGCACCAATAAGTATAACCGCCGCAAAGCCAATCAATATAATTTGAAAGGGACTAAGCCGTTTCTTTATATTCAACGATGACATAAGAGAACTCCTTTCTAACGGTGTTTTTATGTCTTTGACGTTAGTATAACACATTTTAATGCCGTTCGTAAAGAGTTTGGCGGAAATATATTCGCCTTTTCTCCTCAATATAGACAAAAACAGACCGTTTTTTCGAAAAAACGGTCTGTTTTGATATCGTTCAAGCTTATTCGTTGATAAGATAAATAGTACCTTGAATACGAAGTATTTCAATGTCCAAAGGACGCCAAACGATTGCGGAAATATTGAAATTTTGAATAATTTATGGTATAATACAGTCAATTCGATAAACTTGAATTTATAGAACGGCCTTGCGTAAGCTGTTAGAAAAAATAAAGGGAGGTTATACAGTATGTCAGTTGTGCTTAGAAAAATGACGAGGGAGGAATTTGAAGTTTTCTATCGAGAGGGAATTGAAGAGCTTACCCAAGAATATATAGAGGAACTTCATTTTGCTTACCAAGACGCAAATAAGCAGGCAATTAAGGAATTTACAGACATTTTTCCCCACGGCTTACAGACGGAAAACAATTTCCCGATGGCGATTGTAGAAGCGGATAGCGGAGAAACTGTCGGATTTATTTGTGTTCTTCATAAGGGCGAAAATGATAATAAAATGAGCTACATAT
>JAZOSQ010000030.1:0-4356 GCA_045657245.1 Eubacteriales bacterium
TAATAATATACATCTTCCGAATCATCGGGTTCGCCGGAGGAGTCTTCGCTCGAAAGAACAACGTCGAAAGATCCGGAATATCCCGAATAATATTTCACACCAAAATAATATGTTTCGCCTGCGTTAAAATAATACGACAAAGAAAAATTGTAGTCGTTTCCGCCGTCATCATTAGAATCCAACCAAGACATTTCCGAATCGTAAAGATCCACAAATGTATCTTCATCCGATAATGATTGGAAAACATAATAGCCCGAAACCGACGGTACGAACTTTATGTAAACTTCATAGTCAATTATCTCGACGTCGAGAGTTTCGTTCGGATTGATTTCATAATCGTAATCATACACATCTTCCGAATCATCGGGTTCTTCTGAGGGTTCTTGAGCCGCTTCTATAACATACAACATAGAGTTGCTGTAAGTGCGTTCGTTTTTTGCAAGGTCAACACCGAAGAGACCAAGCTTACTACCGGGAAGAAGTGACTTAAGAACGTTAGCCCAAGCAACACTATTTGCATCTATGCTGTCGGTATGAACACCGATAACGAGCATACCGTTTTCGAAGCGATTCTGGAAGATAATGGGTTCGCCCATACCCATAACACCTTCTACTAGTTCATAAACGCCTTCTTCGGAAGTGGGTTTAAGCAGTGCAGAATATGCCCAATTGAGAGTCCAAAGACTCATAGACGGATCGGTAATAAGCGTACCTTCGTTGCCATTTACGATACCTTCGTTGATGTTAGAAATGCCAATCTGAGGTTTGCCGATTGCTTCAGCAGGAAGAGTTCCGGGGTTGAGTTCTTTATGGATAATAGTAACATCGTCATTCTCGGCACCGGTAAGAGTTACAACAGCACATCTGTTGGGGAACTTGGTTGTAAGAATAGCATCCTGCCATTCAATCATAGCCATTTCGGTGCGGTTGTTCTTAAAGTAGTATTCCTGAGTGCTTACAGCGTAAGAAAGACCGAATTGTTGGTTGTTACCAACCGAGTTGACACCCGAGTATTTCCAAGGAATAGCAATTTCGTATGTTGTGGTTTTATTCACTTCATCTCTCTTAACAATTGCGGACCAGTCGTTAAAGTTAACGTCTTGCAACTGCATGCTGTTTGGAACCCTCCAAATGGCTTTCTGTGTATCTCCGTTTTCGTCTTCACAGAAAGCTACTTCGAGGTAGTTATCGGAATAATCAGTGCCCTGGTTAGGAGCACCGGGAGTAATCAAAAATCCAACATATGAATATGTCCACATGTGTTGTGTAGCAGCTTCGGGGTTATCGCTGATCTTGGTTCCTTCGATAGGTTCACCTGCGTTTGCAGGAGCATCGTTGAACTGTGCGTCGGGAAGCGGTCCGTGAACGTCGGAATCTACAACCCACGCCATATAAAGATTATCTTTGTCCCAAGCGGAATAGAAATTAACGTCCCATAGACCTTTTAATCGGTTATGCTCGTTGTCCTTAAACTGAGTTGTGCTGGTAGAATATGTATGGAAAGGAAGTTCGGATCCATATTCTCTGGTATTGACGATGCCGTCAATCTTTGGGGCAGTTTCGATATAGGCGAAACTTACTTCATAATTCTTGTTATCTGCCGCAAATGCCGTCAAAGGCATTAATGCAAGCAACATGGCAAGAATTAATGCAAGTGAAAGTAATCTTTTCATGATTTTCCTCCAATTTGTTTTATCTTGATAACATATTACACCTTTATCCGTGTTTTGTCAACCGGATTCATAATATAAATGTGTATATATTTATGTCGAAAAACCATTTTTGTGATTTGGTTTCACAGACGGAAGAAACAACTATCTTGAGATTCTTCGCTTTATACCCCGCAAAATAAATTTTGCGGGGATCCCCTCGTTCAGAATGACAGTTGTGTGTGGACGAAAGGTTGTCCATAATTGAGATTCTTCACTGCGTTCAGAATGACACCCCCTTGTCATTCCGAGCAATACGAACGGGGTCCCCGCGAAACCTTGTGTTTCGTGGGGTGGGAGTATTGAGAGGAATCTCACACAGGAGAACGTGGGGTGTGTTTTTCAATACAAAAAACGGACTCGATTGAGTCCGTTTTGATGTTTTGTGTTTATTGAATTACAACCGAATTTCGTTGAGCATAATAACGATCATCGGGCGGTGTTTGGTACGGCGACGGGCATATTCGGCAATATCGTCGCGAAGACGTGTTTGCAAGACGCTTATATTGTCAACACCCTTTGCGAAATTACGCATTAATGAATTATGTGCCGCCTCGGCAAGTTTTCCGATGAGTTCTTCGTTTTCTTTTTCATAGACGAACCCTCTCGTTGCAACTTCGGGAGGAATCGAGATGCACATATATTCGGTATCAACACCTGCGGAAACGATTATAACACCGTCTTCCGAAAGACGTTTCCTCTCGCGCAACACTGCGCCGTTGACTTCACCTATACCGCTTCCGTCAACCATAACCGCACCCGCTTCAACGTTGCCTGCGGGCTTCAAGCTTCGTTTGCTCATCTCGAAAACTCTGCCGATTTCGGGAATTAGGATTTTATGCTCGGGCACACCCATTTCGCAAGCAAGGTCGGCATGGGCGATAAGATGTTTATATTCCCCATGAACAGGCATAAAGAATTCGGGGTGTGTCAATGCCTGAATGAGTTTCAATTCTTCACGACAAGCGTGTCCCGAAACGTGAACGTCATAGTTACTGTACGTAATGACGTCCGTACCGCGTTTGAAAAGCTCGTTGATTATTTTTGTTATGAGTTTTTCGTTACCGGGGATTGCCGAAGAAGAAAGCACGACAAGGTCGTTACTGTTCAATGAAAGCTGGTTATGTTCGCCGAACGCCATACGGTAGAGCGCACTCATCGGTTCGCCTTGGCTTCCCGTTGTGACAACGGTCACGCGTTCGGGCGGATATTTCTTGACGTCGGCAAGGTCTATCATTATATCCTCGGGAACGTCGAGATAGCCGAGCTTTACAGCCGCATTGAAGAAGTTTTGCATGCTTCTTCCCGTTATTGCAACCTTTCTTCCGAACTTTTCGGAAGCATAGATTATCTGCTGAACGCGGTGAACGTTGGAAGAAAACGTTGCTATTACGATTCGTCTTGATTCGTTATTGAAAATACGGTCAAAACTGTCGCCTACACTGCTCTCACTCGGGGTATAACCCGGTCTTTCGGCATTCGTGCTGTCGCAGAGAAGAAGACGTATTCCCTTTCGTCCGAGCTCGGCGATTCGAGCCAAATCGATCGGTCTTTCGCCGACGGGAGTATAGTCAACCTTAAAGTCGCCCGTATGCAATATCCTTCCGCAAGGGGTTTGGATACATATCGCACAAGCGTCGGGCATTGAATGGTTTACGTTTATAAATTCGGTTTGGAACACGGCACCGAGGTTCAATATATCACCCGCATGAACCTCGTTCAATCTTGCGTTCTTGATTCCGTGTTCAGAGATTTTACCTTCGATGATTCCAAGCGTCAAACGTGTTGCAAAAACAGGCACTTTCGGGAATTTCTGAAGGAAAAAGGGTACTGCGCCAATATGGTCTTCGTGCCCGTGTGTTATCAACAATGCACGAACCTTTTCGGCGTTATTTTCAAGATAGGAAAAATCGGGGATTACAAGGTCGACGCCGAGCATATCGTCCTCGGGAAATGCAACACCGCAATCGACGATTATGATATCGTTTGCATATTCAAACGCCGTGCAGTTCATTCCAATGCCGTCGACACCGCCCAAAAACACTATCTTTACTTTCGGTTTTTTGGTTTTTGCCATAAAAGCTCCTTTCATTTTTTGTTTTATGAATATATAATCGGAGATACCCCCGACAGTTACAATTTCAAAGCCAATACATTATGCACTAAAAGGGAATTTTTGTCAATAGTACGAGAATTGAATAAACTATAATATAGGTTCTTGACTTTTTTGGTACAGAATGGTATTATGAATATGTATGAAATAAAGCCGAAAGGTGTTTGATATATGGAAAAGCTTCGCATTTCCGGCGGAAGACCTCTTCTCGGAACAATAAATATCGGTGGTATGAAGAACGCCGCTTTGCCGATTATCTTCGCAACGGTGCTTGTGAACGACGTTTGTGTTCTCGAAAATCTTCCCGACGTTAGTGATATCAAAACCGCTCTTGAGATCGTTCGTCTTATGGGCGCTGAAATAAAAAAGATTGACAATTATACATACAGCATCGATACGAGAAGCGTTCGCAGTAACAGCGTTCCTCTCGACCTCGCTCGTAAAATGAGAGGTTCTTATTACGTTCTCGGTGCGGAACTCGGTCGTTTCGGCAGAGCTTTCACATCAAAGTCGGAGGCCAAGCGGTCTTAGGAA
>JAZOSQ010000031.1:0-5423 GCA_045657245.1 Eubacteriales bacterium
AGAGCAATCGGTTCATACCCGATAGGTCGTGGGTTCAAGTCCAACTTCCGCTACCATAAACGGCCCGTTGGTCAAGCGGTTAAGACACCGCCCTTTCACGGCGGTAACAGGAGTTCGATTCTCCTACGGGTCACCAAAAAAACCTCAAGAACTTGATTCTTGAGGTTTTTTTACTTTTTACTTCTTGCCTATTACTTCTTCACCTTTACCACCAACCCAATTCTTTCGTATCGCATTTTCAAAAAATTAAAGAAATGTTTTTTGTTTTTTCAAGTATTGTAATCTTTTGTTTGGTATGATAGAATAAACTCCGAAATAATATATTAAGGAATACGAAATATGTTCAAAAGCATTTTCGGTAAATATCTAACAGCATTTACGGTAATTTTGGTTTGCTGTATTTCTGCCGTTCTGCTTGCCGTTTCTTCACGAATCGCGGTTGATAGTTATAATGTGCAAAGAAGTACAATGGAAAACTCTGCGGGGAATATTGGTATAGTTGTTGAAGGTTTTCTTAAAGATAACGGATACGAAAGCATATATCAAGCTTTTGGTAACAAAAGTAAACTTCAAGGACTTCTCGATTACACTGCGAATAGCTCTTCTTCGCAAATTTTTGTTTTCGATAATAATGGATTTCTTGTCACCACAACCGATAAAGATTATCAATTCGGAAGATATGCGTTGACACAATCGGCAAAAAACATGTTGTTTTCGGACAACGATAATTTTGCAATAAGCAATGTTGATGGTTTTTTCGACTCGAACCAGCTTAACTGTTATTATGTTTCCAAGGTGGACGGAAAAAAATTCGTTGTCCTTGTGAGTATGCGTAATTACAGCCGTGTTGTGTTCACGAAAGAGATTATTATTGCTGCGATAACGGTTGCGCTTTGGGTGTTCTTGGCGGCGATGATTTCACTTTATGTAATCTCGCGCCGTACCACAAAACCATTGAGCGATATCGTAACGGCGGCAAAAAGCTATGCAAAGGGCAGATTCAGCGAGAAAATTGACGTTGTAGGTCAAGATGAAGTTGCAGAGCTTGCATCTGCAATCAACGATATGGCAGAATCCTTGAACCGTATCGACGAAGAAAGAAATGCCTTCCTCGGAAACGTTTCTCACGACCTACGAACACCGATGACGACGATTGCAGGATTTGTCGACGGTATCCTCGACGGAACAATCCCGCCTGAAAAGCACGAATACTACCTTAACATAATATCACAAGAAGTCAGACGTCTTTCGCGACTTGTAAATACACTTTTGGAAGTAACACGTTTGGAAAGCGTGTCTGAATTGAAACCCACAAACTTCAATTTCTCGGAAACCGCAAGATCTGTGCTAATTTCTCTTGAATCGAAGATAAGCAAGAAAAACATAGATATCGATTTCAATACAGGCAACTCGGATGTTTTCGTAATCGCCGACCACGACTCAATTCATAGAGTGATTTTCAACCTTATGGATAATGCAGTGAAGTTCACTCCCGAATCGGGCAAAATATCAATAAACATCTCGGTTGTTTCGGATGGTAAAAAGAAGAAAAAAGCCTTTTTCTCGATAAGAAATACCGGCGACGGCATACCGAGAGAAGAATTGCCTCACGTTTTCGATAGATTCTATAAGACCGACCGTTCACGAGGTCTTGATAAAAGCGGAACGGGCTTGGGGCTTTATATAGCAAAATCCCTGATACTTAATCACAACGAAGATATTGTTGTCGACTCTGTGCAGGGAGAATATACGGAATTTGTTTTCGCACTCCCGGTTTCCAACAATGAACCACCGCATAGATTTCTTGCTGGTCAAAGCATTGGAACTTGAACCCGTCCAAAAGGATTGAAACGCAATCCTGTTTAGCTAAAGAGTGATTTAAGTACAAACGTGTATATTATTTATAAATTTGAAGGAGATTAGAAAATGGCGGAAAATAACGATTTTGATTTCAACAACCAAACACCGCTTCCGGACGGAAATAAACCCGACTATTCTTATAAATGGAACGGCTCGGAACACAAAAACAATAAAAAAACAGGCGTAAAAGTCGCAATAATAACAGTAGTAGCGCTCATTTTGTTGACATCTGTCTTTTCTGTTTTCATGATTGTTAATAATATGAATGACGGTTCGAAAAGAGACGATACTCAAAATACGATGTCTGACACAGGCGAAGTTTCGTTGACTGATGAAGACAAGAAACCTCCTAAGGATGATAAACCTCCCAAAGAAGATAAACCCCTGAAGGAAGAAAACAATGTGCCTAACTTCACTCCTTCGGGCGATTCGAATCTCGACCTTTCCACAACTCTTTCCGGAATCTATGAAAACTGTTCTCCCTCTTGCTGTACAATAAGCGTAACTTACGGTACGAATAACGGTCGTTCGATAGGAAGTGGCTTCGTTATCGATGCAGCAAACGGATATATTGCTACAAACCACCACGTTATAGACGAAGCAAGAGAAATCAAAGTCATTTTCTATGACGGCAAGGAATACACAGCGGAACTTATCGGAAGCGATGCTGTGACTGACCTCGCGGTGCTGAAAATCGAAGCCGAAGGACTTGTTCAGGTTGAACTCGGCGATTCGAATACAATCACAATCGGCGAAAACGTCGTTGCGATAGGCACTCCCTATGATATAACTCTTGCAGGAACGATGACAACGGGTATCATAAGCGGCGTAAAGCGTAACGTTGATATGACCAACGATTCCGGCAAGGTTATAAAGACCATGACCTTAATCCAGACCGACTGCTCGATAAATCCCGGAAACAGCGGCGGTCCGCTGATTGATATGGCAGGTAACGTAATCGGCATAACCTCGCTAAAGCTCGTTGATGAGCAATTCGAAGGAATCGGTTTTGCAATACCGATAACCGATGCGACCCAGATATTCAAAAAGCTCATCGCGGGAGAAGACGTCGGCGAAAGCGATATCGCAAGCGCAACTCCCTTGATAGGCATAACCGTGACCGACGTCGAAACAGGACTTTATTATCTCGGAATAAGACCTTCGTGCGAATACCCCGAAAAAGGCGTGTTTATATATCAGATAACTGCATCTTCTTCCGCATATAAAGCGGGTGTCGGCTTGTATAATATCATCGTTGATTTCAATGGAGATAAGATTGAAAACGGTGACGATCTTTCGAATGCTCTCGCGAAATATAAAGCGGGTGCGACGGTACAAATCACGGTATTCCAATTCGACCGTTCCTTCACCTCGGGCGAATATAAAACCGTCGAATTCAAACTCGACGCCGCAAAATAAAAACAACCATAAAAGCCGTTTCGGGCTTCCCGAAACGGCTTTTTCTGTGTGTGGTTGAATGTATTAGACGAATTTTCGAAATTTACATTTCGAAAGTGTGATGCACCACGCCATCGGCTCCCCTGTGTAAGGGGAGCTGTCAAAACTGTAGGTTTTGACTGAAGGGTTGTTGAAAAATCATTCTACCTTAATATAAGCCCCATAGCTGTAACCGTTAATACCGTTGTAGGAAACAAGATACCAATCACCGCTTTGACCGTTAATGGTGATACGGCTTCCGTTCGGAATCTGTCCGACAATGTCTGCTTTTAGGTTGGGTGCGTTTCGGACGTTAAGACGACCGCCTTCTGTGACGACAATGCCTTTTTGTGTCTGTGCGGGCGGATCGAGAAGCGTCAAGCCGAAATAATCGGCGACCGATTGAGAAAGATTTCTTGCGATAGCTTGAAGATTGTTTTTGATCCATTCAGCATCGTTCGCGTTGTCGTGATATGCAAGCTCGACAAAAACCGTGGGCGCACGTGTGTTGTTGATCTCATAAAGCTGTGTGGTGGGAATAGCACGAACTTTGTCGGGGTCGGGATATATCTTTTTGAGGTTCGCAACAAAGATTTCAGCCCCGCGCTTTCCGTTAACGCTGGTAGGGTAGTAATAGACGTCGCTGCCCGTTTGTCTGCCGTAGTTTGCAGTACCCGAAGCGTTGGAATGAAGTGCAAGATGTAGACCGTAATCACGCTCATTCGAAAGACGAACCGAATCCCCGACCGAGCCCTCGGGATTGTTTCTCGTGAAGGTGATACCGCTCGCCGTAAGATACGGTTCCATATAATCGGCGATAAGGTTCATATAGTATTCTTCGCTGCCGCTTCCGTCATAATATTGGTTGAATTCTTGCGTTGACGGACTCAAAAATAATAATGGCATATAAATCTCCTCCTTCTAAAGTCATTATATGTAAAGCATCGAAAAAGTTGAAAAAATAGGAAAAAACCTATTGACAAAACGTGATGTTTATGGTAATATATCGGAGCACAAAGAAGTAGAGTTCTGCTCTCACCCTGCGGCGAAAAGCCATGCTCGGTCAATATCATCAAAGTCGGCAATATCTTTGTCGGCGGTATTTGGCTGTGCAAAGCGGGTTTTCTGCTTTGCTTTATTTTTTTGTTAGATTATTTTGGAGGTGTCCTCTCATCGCGGCTAAACCTACTGCTTCTATTAATGAAGACATCAAAGCATCCGAAGTCCGTGTCATAGGTGCGGACGGCAACCAGCTCGGCGTTATGAAGATTGCCGAAGCGATTCGCCTTTCTAACGAGGCGGAACTCGACCTTGTCGAAATCGCTCCCGATTCTGTTCCTCCCGTATGTAAGATTATGGACTACGGTAAGTATCGCTTCGAAAAAGAAAAGCGTGAAAAAGAACAGCGTAAAAAACGCCAAATCATTGAACTTAAGGAAATTCAGTTGAAGTGTCGTATCGACACTCACGATTTCAATACAAAGTTAAACCATACGCTTAAATTCCTCGCACAGGGCAATAAGGTCAAAGTCATCGTAAAATTCTTCGGTCGTGAAATGGCGCATACCGAACTCGGTGCCCAACTTCTCGACAGATTCGCGGAGGGTTGCGGCGAAAACGCCGTTATCGAAAAGAAACCCCTTCTCGATGGTAGAAATATGACAATGATCCTCGCCCCGAAAAAGTCTAAATAACTGAAAGGAAACAACATCATGGGAAAAATCAAAACACACAAAGCTTCCGCAAAGCGCTTTTCTCTCACCGCAACCGGTAAGATCAAGATGAACCGCCCCGGCAAGCGTCACAAGACTGGTCTTAAGCCCAGCAAAACCAAGAGAGCACTCCGCAAGGCATCTTATGTCAGCGCTGCTCGCTACGACGATCTTAAGAGAATGATCCCCTACAAATAAACGGAGGTTAGTGAAAGATGGCAAGAATTAAAGGCGCACTTGCGACCAGAAAAAGAAGAAATAAGATGCTCAAGCTCGCAAAGGGCTATTGGGGCGCAAAAAGTAAACATTACAAGATGGCAAAGCAGGCAGTTCTTAAGAGCGGCAACTATGCTTTCGCCGGCAGAAAAATGAAGAAGAGAGACTTCCGTTCTCTCTGGATCACCCGCATTTCCG
>JAZOSQ010000032.1:0-27125 GCA_045657245.1 Eubacteriales bacterium
GTAATTATGTATATTCTCGTTGTAAACGCAGGTAGTTCTTCTTTGAAATACCAACTTTTCGATATGGACACCCAAGAGGTTGCCGCAAAAGGTAACTGTGACCGTATCGGTATTGACGGTGTGTTGACTCATACCGCAGCAGGCAAGGAAAAGATTCAGAAAGAAATTCCTATGCCCACTCATTCTCAGGCAGTTTCCGTTTTGATTGATACTCTCACCGATAAAGAATACGGCTGTATTTCTTCGATGGCTGAAATTTCTGCTGTCGGACACCGTATCGTCCACGGCGGTCCTTGGCTTATAAAGAGCGTTCGCGTTGACGATGAAGTTCTCGCAGATCTCGAAAAATGCCGCGACCTCGCTCCTCTCCATACCGTACCCCACCTTCTCGGTATCAGAGGTTGTATGGAAGTTATGCCCGAAACCCCTCAGGTTCTCGTTATGGACACCGCTTTCCATCAGACCATGCCCCCCGAAGCATACACCTATCCCATTCCTACCGAACTTGCAGAAAAATATAAGATCCGCCGTTACGGCTTCCACGGCACTTCCCATCGCTATGTTTCCGGAAAGGCAATCGAATATCTCGGAAACCCGAACGCAAAGATCGTAACCTGCCACCTTGGCAACGGTAGCTCGATAAGTGCGGTTGACGGCGGTAAATGTATCGATACTTCTATGGGCTTCACTCCCCTTGAAGGCGTTATTATGGGTTCTCGTTGCGGTGCTGTTGACCCTGCGATTATTCCCTTCCTTATGGAAAAAGAAAACATTCCCGTCAATGAAATGGGCAACTGGATGAACAAGAAATGCGGTTTCTTGGGCGTTTCGGGAATTTCGAGCGACCTTCGTGAAATCGAAGCCGCTGTAAATGCCGGTGATAAAAAGGCAGACCTCGCTTGTGATATCCTCGCATATCAGATCAAGAAATATATCGGTTCTTATACCGCGGCGATGAACGGTCTTGACTGTGTTGTATTCACCGCAGGTATCGGCGAAAATAACCACGATATTCGCAGACGCGCACTCAAAGATATGTCCTTCTACGGCATCGAACTCGACGAAGAAAAGAACCTCCAGAGAGGCGTTGTTGAAATCAGCACGGAAAACTCTCGTGTTAAGGTTCTTGTAATCCCCACAAACGAAGAACTCGTTATCGCGTCTGATACGATGAAGATCGTTTCCGAAGCATAAAATGGCTTCCTCGGATAAGAAATTCAAAGAAATTAAATATCCTCATCAAGGTCATCGTCAAAGAATGCGTTCTCGTTTCGAGAAAGAGCATGAAACGATGACCGATGTTGATATTGTCGAAATGTTGTTGTATTATGCCGTTCCGCGTGCCGATACGCGAAAGCAAGCCCAAGCGCTTGTCGATGTTTTCGGCTCGCTCGAAGGTGTAATTGCTGCCGACTTTGGCGAGATTTCGAAGATATCGGGCTTGAAGGACAGTGCGGAAACGCTTTTTTCGCTACTTCGTGAAACAGTGAAGCGAAGTGGTGTTAAGGCGGCATCGCAGAGTGTTCTCGAACCCGAAAAGCTCAAGAAATATCTTGTCGGACTTTATAAAGGAGCATCTGCCGAAACGGTATATGCTCTCTATTTCTCACAGGACGGAGAATTGGTCGGAAAACAGCTTGTCTTCAGAGGCGACGTAAGCTCTGCTCGGTTTTCGTTGAGAACGATAACCGAAGGTGTTATCCGTGCAGGAGGCAATTCGGTTGTCCTTGCACATAACCACCCAAGCGGTTTGCTCGTTCCGTCGGGCGACGACCTTATAACAACAAAACGTATTGCGGCACATCTCGCAGCAAACGATATAACCCTAATCGAGCACTATATCGTCGGCAACGACGATTGCATCGGCATCTTGAAGGTTAATTAGCAATAAGGAGATTAACGTAAAAGCATCGGGTGACGGCTTGAAGTATAAATGGTATTACAAGGACAAGGGTGCAAGCAAGTTTAGTCTTACCACTTCCTTCACCGGAACAACCTATTCTGTAACAATGACAAACGCACGTGCAGGCCGTCAGGTTTATTGCGTAATTACCGATAAATACGGCAATTTTGTTAAGACCAACACTGTTACATTGAATAAGAAACAAACAAAACAACAAAAAGGCATCGTTTGATGCCTTTTTTGTATTGAAAAATACTGTCTGTATATGTTACAATAGAAAAAAGGAGGCGTGTTTTATGACGGAAATGAAGTTCAAATCGGTTGCGGCGATGCCCGAAAACGCAAATTGGGACAAGTTAATAAGCCGTAACGCAGAGTTGTATTACCGCGAAGACGATATCCGTTCGCCGTTTGCGAGGGATTATACGAGAATACTCCATTCCCGTGCCTACCGCCGACTCAAACATAAAACACAGGTCTTTTTCAACATTGATAACGACCATATCTGCACAAGAATGGAACACGTTGCCCATGTCGAATCGGTAAGCTCGACGGTTGCCCGTGCGCTTGGACTCAACGAGGAATTGACGAAGGCAATCTCGGTTGCACACGACCTTGGACACGCACCCTTCGGGCATCACGGAGAAGAGGTTATAAAAGAGATTTCGAAGCAATATCTCGGGACAGACTTCTGGCACGAGAAGAACGGGTTGCGTTTTGTGGACAAGCTTGAACTTCTCGAGGATAACTATAAAATCAATCGCAATCTAAATCTCACCTATGCCGTTCGCGACGGTATAATATCCCATTGCGGAGAGGTTGACGAAAACGGCATAAAGCCGAGAGATATTTCGATTTCGGTCGACGATTTTGACAAAGCAGGGAAGTACCAAGCGGCGACTTGGGAAGGCTGTGTCGTGAAGATTTCCGACAAAATCGCCTATGTCGGACGAGATATCGAAGACGCCGTACGGCTTGGCTTCCTTGACGAAACGGCACAAAACAAGCTTCTCCGAATGGCACAGATGCACGACCAAAAAGCGTTGAACACAACGGTTATAATGCATAATATGATAATAGATATCTGCAAGAACAGTTCCCCCGAAGACGGAATCTTGCTGAGCCCCGAATTTAACCGCCAACTCAACGATATCAAAGAATTCAACTATGAATGTATATATAAACACAAACGGCTCGTTCCGTTCCAGCATTATTCAAAGCTTGTTTTAACACAGATTTTTGAAACTCTGCTTTCCTTTTATGACGAGAAGGCGACTTGGAATAAATTGAACGAGAATTATGCGTTCTTGCCGAAGCTCGTCGGTTCGTTCGGAAAATGGCTTTCGCGTTATTGTGACGTGGATATCGTTCCGAGCGGTGAATATAAACTTTATGCGCTTAATTGCGATAACGTGAAAATTTACGGCAAACTCGAAACGAAGGAAATTTATATCCAAGCGATAATAGACTTCATTTCGGGTATGACCGACCGATATGCAATCGAACTTTTCAACGAATTGATAGAATACTGACGAGGTGATTTGATGAAAGAAATTATGGAGGCGGTAATCGCCTTTGAAAAGGATTTGAGCGTTCTGACGATAGCATTGAGAATCTTTCTTGCCGTCGTTTTCGGCGGATTGATTGGGTTTGAACGCGGAAGACACGGAAGTCAGGCGGGTATGAGAACCCATATCCTCGTTTGTCTTGGCGGTGCGATGACGTCGCTTGTAGGCGCATACAGCGTACAGGTTCTCGGTTTTGACGGCGACCCTTTTCGTATTGCGGCTCAGGTCGTTTCGGGAATAGGTTTTCTTGGCGCAGGTATGATTATCGTCAAGAGTGATAAGATGATAACCGGTCTTACGACGGCGGCGATAATGTGGACAACGGCGGTAATCGGCATTTCTGTTGGCATTGGTTTTTACAGCGGTGCTTTCTTGGCTATGCTTGCTTGTCTTTTTACCGCGGCATTGTTGACGAAGATAGAACATACTCGCAGAAAAACCTTGCGTGTTTATATCGAGGTTGAAAAACTTTCCGAACTCGAAAATATCACCGAAGCAACGAAAAAACTTCTCCCGACTGATTGCTACATAGAAATCATACCCCCGAAAAGCAACAGTGTCGGTCATATGGGAATATATATAATAACCTCTTCGCTCAAAGATTTTGACGTATTCAAAAAAGAGATAAAATCGCTTGACGGTGTCGTTTTCGTCATCGTTGAATAGGGACAAGCATAAAAAATTAAGACGGCAAGGAAAATTTTTCCTTGCCGTTATTTTTTTTATAAATTCTTGATTTTTTGTTCTATTTGTCGGATCACCTCGATGAATACGTCATCGTTATGGCCCGTAGGATCGGGTAATCCCCAATTATCATCAAACGATCTGCCGATGAAAGGACACCCGACGTCGCACCCCATAGAGATCGCAATATCGGGAGAGGGGATATTATCATAAGTTTTGCTTAATTGAGTTTGTTCCATATCAATACCGTAAAGCTGTTTCATGATTCTTACGGCATCTTGGTTGATTTTTGGCTTTGTTTCCGTTCCTGCTGAGTAGAAATCATATTTATCTCCCGCAATATGCTTGCCTAAAGCTTCTGCAATTTGGCTTCTGCAGGAATTATGTACGCAAATAAACGCTATTTTCTTTTTCAATGAAAAGGACACCTTTCTTTGATGCATTGATTATTTTTGTCGGAATGAGTGCAAGTGATTTTATCAAATTCCATTTCCACGCCAAGATGTGTTTTTGCAAATTCAACTGCTTTTACAATAGCCGTATATGAATTTCGTTTACAACAGCGAGGTCCGCCCAAAGAAGCGATAGCACCCAATGCTTCGGAAGTCATTTGGTTTGACATACCCCATTCCCGGTTTTTAAGCGGATTCGAACCGGTAACGATCGAAACAAACATTCCTGCGCTTATACCTGCCCCGCACGCACCCCAAAAACCGCAAGCACCGCCGGGAACCTTCCTGCCTCGTGATTGCATTTCCGAAAGACTCTTTTCAAGATCGATAGCTCCGCCTGCGTTTTTATAAGCAGTCAAAAGTGCCGACCCGACCATGATATGATGTTCGGGTCCGTGCATATGGCAAAACGGCAGATCCATCAGTTTTCGAATTATTTCAATTGGGTTTTTGGACTCTTCGGCAAGACAAGCACCGATGATCAAATCGATTCCGCTTGTGTGACATTCGTTGCATACGTAATGCCCGTTTTTGCAAATGGTTTTGCTGTTTTCCTTCTTATGACATACAGCACATTCCATTTCTCTGTCATCTTCCGAATAAATGAGCGGAGCTCCACAGATCAAACATTCGTCTTTCATGATAATTCTCCGTTTATAACGATAAAAACATTTTGACGATTTCGACAATTTCTTCGTCGGCAGCATCACGCAACAAGCATTCTTCGACGCTCTGTATAAGCGGTGTTTTGAGCGTAAACGTAACCGTTCCGTCAATAGCCGCAACGCTTCCGAAACTCCAAAGGTTTGCATCGGCAAGCAGACGTATCATATAAAACCAAAAATTCTTGTCGTCGGTATCGCCGGTGAATTTGTGTATCGCGGTCATTTTTGCCGATTCATAAACAGAAAGAGCAGTTCTCGACGAAACAGTGAAAACGGCTTCGTCTTCGATATGCTCGACATTGACGAAAATTTTTGAATCTTCGCCGTGGTCGAAACAAAATGATATCGCGAAGGATAAGATAAGCGCGAGATCGTGCGAATTGCCCTGTGTTATCGTTTCGCCGTCGGGAATATCCGAAACCAAGCGCTGTTTCGCCGTTTTGCCCGATTTCTTTATCGTTTCGGCGATGAGGTTCATAACGTCGTTTGCGTTGAAGAAGGGAAGACTTCGAACCTTTTTGAAAGAGTCGAGCATATTCGATAAAAGTGACGCGATTTTTCGGGAATTTGCGTTTTTGCCGAGCTTTGTATCGCCGTCGGTTTCAAACTCAACCTCTTCGTTATCGAACCCCGACATACGAGAATAAAGTTCTTCGATTCGAGAAAACATACCTGAACCAAGCGGATCGAAAAGAAAAAGACGCGAATCAAAACCGCAAATAACAAGTATTCCGTGCTCCTCATTTTCGGTTTTGAACCTTGCCGAGAAAACGTCGCGGGGAAGCATATCTTTTATCGTATCTTCGACCCCGTCTTCGAGAAAACGAGAAAGCTTCGAGCCCTTTCTCAATCTCGGAACGATTCTCGAACACGCCGAGTTTTTCATTATAACTTTTGTGTTTTCGTCGGTTAGGATTGCAGCATTGTCAAGCGATTCCGCAAGAACGGATAATTGCTCTCTGCTGTGCGAACCGACCGATTTGATATTGATTATCATACGTTCGAACCCTGTATTATGTTTCGTGATTTCAATTCGCGGTTTATCGTGTTCATAACCGTCTTTTTGTCCCCGCTCCAAAGCGGTGCGATAAGATGTGATTTCGGAGCATCGCCTGTTATTCGGTGAATGACGATATCTTTCGGTATTATTTTAATACATTCAAAGAGAATGTCAATATATTCTTCAAGAGTCAATTCCTTGAAAATCCCGTTTTTATAATCTTCATAAAGGTCGGTATCTCGTAAAATATGCAAAAGCTGAAGCTTGATGCCTTTTGTACCCGACTCAATAGCGAATCTGACGGAATTCAGCATATCGTCAAGCGTTTCGTTCGGCAGACCGAGAATGATATGGGTTATAACGTCGATACCCTTCGAATTAAGCTTCGAAACGATGTCGCGATAAACCTCGTTTTTATAATAACGGCGGATGTATTCTGAACTTTTCTCGTTTGAGGTCTGAAGTCCAAGCTCGACCCAAATTGGCTTGATTTTATTAAGTTCCGAGAGCATTTCCAAGGTTTCGTCGGAAATACAATCGGGCCGTGTTCCTATTGATAACGCAACTATATCCTCACGTTTTATAACTTCCGAAAAGATATTTTTCAAATATTCTGTCGGTGCATAAGTGTTTGTATAGCTTTGAAAATAGGCAATAAACTTTTTCGCATCGGTCTTTTTTGAGATAAGAGCTTTTGCGTTTTCGATTCTTTCGGAGATAGAACCGCTTTGCATCGCAAAATTCGACGAACCCGCAAGACAGAAAATACAACCTCTCGTGTCGAGCGTACCGTCGCGGTTTGGACAGGTGAGCCCAAGATCGAGAGAGATTTTATAGACCTTTTCTCCGAACCTGTTTTTTAAATATTCGTTCAATGAATAATAATTGCCCTGCATTTTCGAAAACCTTTTTTTGAATTTTCAATTATTATAACACAAAATACGAAAAAATCAAAGCCCGAAACGGAAAAAACGCTTCGGGCTTGTTGTCGGGGTAATTTGACTGTGATTATTCTTCGATGGGAGAGGTTGCTTCGTCAAAGATAGCAACAACTTCTTCGGACGGCTTCTTGTCGAGAAGTGTAACGACAACAGAAGCAATCATACCGACAGCGAAACCGGGGATAAGCTCATAAATACCGGTGCTCGAAGAAAGGAATACGAACCAAAGAACGTCGGTCAATGCACCTGCAATAACGCCTGCGAGCGCACCCTTATATGTGAATCTTCTCCAGAAAACAGAGAGGATAACAACGGGACCGAACGCCGAGCCGAATCCTGCCCAAGCGTTTTCAACGAGGTTCATAATCGCCTGTGCGCCTTCGGATTTACTGCTTGCGATAAAGTAAGCGACGATAGATACGATAATAACGACACCTCTGCCGATCCAAAGGGTTTCTTTGTCGGAAGCGTTCTTTCTGATTATCGGCTTATAGATATCCGATGTGAACGAGGAAGAAGCAACGAGAAGTTGGCTGTCTGCGGTAGACATCGAAGCCGCGATGATAGCGGAGAGAAGGATACCTGCGATGAATGCGGGGAAGAGGTCTCTCGAAAGTTCAACGAATACCATACTCTGTGCATCGTTTGTGAGAAGCTCTTGACCGATAAGGATTCTGCCGAAAACAGCAATAACGATAACCGCAGCCAAAGCGAGAACGACCCAAACGATAGCAACGATAGCCGATTTTTTGACCATAGAGGGCTTTTCGATAGACATAAATCTGACAAGGATATGAGGCATACCGAAGTAACCCAAGCCCCAAGCAAGACCGTTCGCGATTTCCGCAGGAGAAGCAGAGAAGATTTCGCCGACAAAGTTATATGCGGTTCCGTCCTTTGCGGAATATACTACCGTGTCAAGAAGGGAAGTGTCGAGATCTTTTGTGATTGCGATAATGATCGGAACGGCAAGAACCGCAACGATCATAAGCATGCCTTGGAAAAAGTCGGTCCAGCAAACCGCTTTATATCCGCCAAGGAAGGTATAGATTATAAGGATTACGGCGAATATGAGCATAGCCGTACCCTTTTCGATTTCAAACAACGATGTAAATACGTTTGCACCTGCAACGAAGGCCGAAGCAACGTAGAGGGTGAAACAAACGAGGAATACTGCCGCACAAACGATCTGGAGCGACTTGTTCTTTGTTGCGAATCTGTTCGAAAGATACTGGGGAAGTGTGATAGAGTCGTTCGCTGCCTGAGAGAAACGACGAAGACGTTTTGCGATGAGAATCCAGTTAAGCGCAGTACCGAGCGCAAGACCGATACCGATCCACGCCTGACCAAGACCGAAAGCAAGAACGCTTCCGGGCAAGCCCATAAGAAGCCAAGCACTCATGTCCGATGCCTGTGCGCTCATTGCGGTAACCCAAGGGCCCATACTTCTTCCGCCGAGGAAGTAGTCCTTATCGGTGACACTCTTCGAACGAAGGAAGAAAACAATGCCGATAGCGAGCATACATACAAAATAAATAACTAATGCAAATAATTCCCAATTCAAGATGGAAAAACCTCACTTTCAATATTCGTTTTTTGCAAAACAATGAAGGCATTATATCACAACTAATCAAAAAAAGCAATAACATTTTAGCAATTTAACGAAATAAAGTAAAACGTGGAAAAACCTCATTTTTAAATAATAATCGACAATGAACAAAGATTTTGTATTTATTATAATAGGTTAAAATGATAAAAAGAGGTTGACAAAATTAACTATTTGGGGTATTATTGTGAATGTATAAAAATACATTCTTGTAAATAATAATCGGCGAAACAGGGGACCCCCTGTTTTCATAGGTTGTGAATGCAACCTATGAAAGAACACTAACCGATATATATCGGAGAATACTCCGTTATATAAATATTTATGAAAAGAGGAAAAAGAAAATGACCAAACGTATTTTTGCTTTGGTTCTCGCGTTGACTTTCGCGGTATGTGCATTTGCAGGTTGCGAAAGCACAACCGAAGAACAGGCTCCTGCGACCTATCAGGAGATCGATCTTAAAGATGCTGTAGAACACAAGGACTACACTTCTGTTTACTCTAAGATCGGCTCAAAGGTTACCATTGATATGGTAGAAGAAGATGAAAATACCGGTATTGCTTACGCTACCGTTGACGGCGTTAAGTATGAACTCGGTATGGACTTCCTCTCCGGCGCAATGGTATACAACACCGCTGTTCCTGCTGGATCCGACAAGTACACCACTGAAGAAGATGTCTTCAACGAATGGTGGAAGCTTTATATCCAGAGATGGAACTACCTCGCTCCCGAAGTTCCCCTTTACTCCAACCAGTATTTCGACCTTTACAACGCAAAGATCGAAGGCCTCGTTACCACTCCTTACTGGTCACCTGCTGACGCTATCGTTGCGGCAACCATTAAGGAAGGTGAAGACAACTCTGTAATCCTTGGCTCTGCTACCGAACTTTCCGGTGCGTTCCGTAACTCTTCTTGGGGCAAATCTTCCCCCGGCGCTTCTGACCTTGACATTCAGAACCTTGTTTCCGGTTACTCGACCGTTATGACCGACAAATCCGGTAACATGATCTGGAATATGTCTGCACTCGCAGAAGAACCTGTTAAGACTCTCAATGACGATGGCACTCTCACCTACACCATCAAAGTTAAGAATGACCTCAAGTTCTCCGATGGCTCTGCTATCAACGCTAAGAACTTCATCGCAGGCGTTCTTGCTAACGCTACTCCCGTTGCAGTTGCAGCAGGCGGCACCGGTGCTTCCGGTCTCTACAACGAAGGTTATGAAGCATTCAAGGCATACGACGGCACCAACGACGGCGCTGACGTTGAAGGGGTTACTGCTTCCAAGTACTTCAAGGGTATCAAACTCGTTGACGACTACACCTTCTCTGTAACCTTCAAGGCAGACTACGCTTCTTACTACTATGTAATGAGCTATGCTGGTTACAGCCCCGATCCCATGGCTCTCTACCTCGGTGAAAATGACATCATCGTTGCTGAAGACGGTTCTTGCGGTCTCTCCGATGGCTTCTACAGCAAGGTTGAAAAGGACGGCGCAGAAGTTTACGCAATGGTTGACGTTATCAACGCTAACCTCAAGTGGGATTCCGCTCTTCCTTACTCCGGTCCTTACACTGTTAAGAACTATGACGCTTCCGCTCTTATCGCTACTCTCGAACTCAACCCCAACTATCCCGGTGACGACGCTCGTGGAAAAGCTTCCATCCAGACCATCACCTATATCAAGGTTGAAACCGAAACTCAGATGGACAAATTCACCAAGGGTGAAGTTGACATCATCGCTGGTATCACCGGCGCAGCAGAAACCGAAGCAGCTCTCAAGACTGTAAGCGAAAATGCTGACAAATACGCAGAAACTCACTATGACCGTGCAGGTTACGGTAAACTCGCATTCCGTTGCGACCTTGGTCCTACCAACTTCGTTGAAGTTCGTCAGGCTATCATGTACACCATCAACCGTCCTGAATTCGCTCAGTCCTTCACCGGCGGTTACGGTACCGTTGTTCACGGACCTTACTACACCGGATACTCTGCATTCCAGGCTGTTAAAGACGACATCAACCTCAACCAGTACACCTACTCCAAGGACAGCGCTATCGACGCTCTCGTTGCAGGCGGCTGGATCTATGATGAAAACGGCAACCAGTTCGATGCAGGCAAAGATGCAGTTCGTTACAAGAAGCTCTCCGGCTACGAACTCTCCAAGCAGAACCTCCAGTACGCTACTGTAGACGGCAAGTACAAGACCGTTAAGATCAACGGTGAATACTACATGCCTCTCGCAATTAACTACTACGGCACTCAGCCTAACGAAGTTACCGACCTTCTCCTTACCGCATGGCAGAACAACGCTACCGCTACCAAGGATATCGGCGCATACATTCAGTATATCAGCTGCGACTTCACCAGCGGTCTTTACGGTGAATATCTCCAGATCGAAGATTACGGTTGGGACGGCGTTGCTAAGTGTGCAGCGATCAACTTCGCTACCGGCTTCACCAGCACCATCTATGACTACTACTACTATTGGACCATCGATCCTGCATTCTTCGCAGACTACTCCAATGACTACCTCATGGATGAAGCTGACTTCTTCGAAAACTACAGCAAATAATTTCTAAAGATTTTATAAAGTAGTTGATTCTAAGATATAAACACGATAGGAACGGCACATTTTGTGCCGTTCCTATTGTGGGCTTAATAACCTTTAAGTTTTTTTGTCAAAAAACCTTGTTGTAAGGCGAGGACGTGTTTCCGAAAGGGGAAATGCTTCCGTTCGGGAGTGCCTCCTCGCTCTACAAATTGAAGCGAATTTTCATATTTAACGAAGAAAAACGGAGGATATCAATGGGAAAATATATATTGAAAAGAATCGTGTATATTGTACTCGTTTTCTTTCTTCTCTCGTTCCTTATCTTTATGGTATACGGCATGCTCCCTGTCGATAAGGCTGCCGAAGCTGCAAGAGCAGAAATAACAGGAAACAAAAATCTTAATTATAACGAACGATATGAATATTGGTCGGCGCAATACGGTACAGACGGTACAAAACTCGAACAATACGGCCGTTGGCTTGGTGTATATCCCTATTCTGACGGAACGATTCACGGTATTTTCACAGGCGATCTTGGCACGTCTCGTCAATCGGGCAATCCCGTTTCGGCGGAAATTGTCGAACCGATGAAGAATACAGTATTCATAAACATCTTCTCGACAGTACTCGCACTCGGAATAACCATTCCTTTGGGTATATTCTGTGCGGTTAAGCGAGGCAGTAAGCGTGACGTTGGTGTTCAGGTTGGTACACTTATCGGTTACAGTTTGCCTACGTTCATTATAGCAATTGTATTTATATGGATATTCTCGGTTTCGATGGATATCTTCCCGGTTTCGGGTATGCAAACGGCGGGATATCTTGAATGGTCGAAATGGGACCAGTTCTGGGATAAAATGTACCATTTGGCACTCCCGCTCATCGTTATGACATTTACATCTCTTGGCGGTATGACTCGTTACGTTCGTGCTGCTATGATCGAAGCATTGAGCATGGACTATGTCCGTACTGCTCGCGCAAAGGGCTTGCGTGAAAAGATTGTTATCTATTCCCACGCTTGGCGCAATGCGCTTCTCCCTGTTGTAACTCTCATTATCGGTTGGTTTATCGGTATTTTCGGTGGTTCGGTTATGATCGAAAATATCTTCTCTCTCAACGGTATGGGTAAACTCTATTTTGATGCACTTAACGCAAACGATAACGAAATTATCCTTGCAGTTCAGATGTTCTACATAGCAATCTCGTTGTTCGGCAACCTCTTCATAGACCTTGTCTATGGTCTTGTCGATCCTCGTGTTCGTGTTAATAAGTAAAGGAGGCGGTATCTGTGTCTAAAAAGAATAATAAAAATGGTACTGCCAAAAAGAAAGGCTTTTTCGCAACACTTGGGACGTGGTTTTCTCGTATGTTCTTCGGTGCAAGCAAGACTCTTGCAGAAGACGATAAGTTTGTTGTTGAAAAACTCGAAAGCCCTTCTAAACTTGCAGTAAAATCATTTTTCCGCAGAAAGTTGGCTGTCGCCGCTTTGGTGGTTTTGGTTGGTTTGTTCCTCTTTGTTTTCATTGGATCTCTCCTTTATCCTATGGATGTAAACTATACCGATGCAAACCTCGCAAACCTTCCTCCGTGCTATTCGATGCTTGATGTTCCTTCTGATCTTGAAGATAATATCAAGAGCATTAGCGGATTTGCTGATTTCACTGTTGGTGTCAGCAACGACAATACTCTTTATATCTGGGGTAATACCTATGATGCATTGAGTAAGGTTGAATATTCCGATTTTCCCGAAGAAATCAAAGAAGGTAACGTGCTTTTTGCATCTGCCGGACTTGACCATATAATCGCAATCACAACCGAAGGCAAGGTTGTTGGTTGGGGTAAAAATTATCAATGTCAGTATGGCTATAAGAAGAACGAGACAGACCCCTATCTTCAGATGCCTGCCGAATTTATTGAAGGTACAATCGATACTTCCAAGGTTGAACAACTTCTCTGTGGATATCAGTGTACAGCCCTTGTATATGACGGCAAACTTTATGTTTGGGGTAACCCCAGCGGTGTGCTTAATATGCAAGAACTTGCGGATTATAGCGCAAAAGAAGACAGCAAAGCGGTCAAGAAGGTTGCAATTTCAAACTATTATGGAATTGCACTTCTTGAAGACGGTTCGGTTACAACCGGTGGTTCAACATTCACGTTCAACCGTCAGTCTGCATATTCCAATACGGCTGCAAACAATAAAGTTCTAAACCTTCAAGCGCATCTTCAAACGAAGAAGGTTATCGATATCGCTGCAACAAAGAACTGTTTTGCGATTCTTTGTGATGATGGAGAACTGCTCATTCAGGGCGCTTCCCAGTTTGGAGAAAACGAAATTTCTGTTCTCAACGATGGCGAAAAGTTTGTTGGCGTACTCGGTGGTACAAACCACTTTGTAGGTATTACCGATAAGAATATTGCATACGCTTGGGGTCATAATGACGGCGAACAATCCGAAGTTAATGGCGAAAGCGCGGCAAAGATTTTCGTTGGTTCAAAACAGACCTACCTCACAAACGAAGAAAGTGAACTCACCTATTCGACGGGCTTCAAGGGCTATCTTATGGGTACCGATAAGAGTGGTCGTGATATTTTCGGCCGTATAATCTACGGCGGTAGAATGACAATGACCGTCGGTGCGGTTGCAGTTATCGTTTCGACAATTATCGCAATCATAATCGGTTGTATTTCGGGTTACTTCGGCGGTTGGGTCGATATGCTTCTTATGCGTGTCACTGAAATCTTCTCGTCAATCCCGTTCTTGCCGTTCGCAATGATGTTGTCTTATGTAATTCAGAAGAATCCTATCGACGAAACGACGAGAATAATAATCATAATGGTAATGTTGGGACTTCTTTCATGGACCGGTCTTGCAAGAATGATTCGTGCACAGGTTCTTGCAGAACGTGAAAAAGAATTCGTTATTGCAGCACAGTCTATGGGTGTTAAGGAAAACAGAATTGCCTTCAAGCACATTCTTCCGAACGTTATCTCGGTTATCCTTGTCAGCGTAACGCTTGACTTTGCTGGATGTTTGCTTACCGAATCGAGCCTTTCCTATCTCGGCTTCGGTGTTCAGCAGCCTAATCCTACATGGGGTAATATGCTTAACGGTGCGAATAACTCTATCGTTATTCAAAACTATTGGTGGCAGTGGGTATTCCCCGCAATCTTCCTTTCTCTTGCAACAATCAGTATCAACATAATCGGTGACGCTCTTCGTGATATTCTCGATCCTAAGAGTAGTCAGGAAAAATAATGGGTAGGAGGTAGAATAATGTCTTTATTAGAAGTAAAAAACCTTCATACCTATTTCAAAACACGAAAAGGTATTGTTAAGGCAGTAAACGACGTTTCGTATGCGCTCGAACCCGGTAAAACGATTGGTATCGTTGGTGAATCGGGATCAGGCAAATCGGTTTCTGCAATGAGTATTCTTCAATTGCTTGACGGCAACGGATATATCGCAGAGGGTGAAATCCTTTTTGACGGCAAGGAATTGACAAAGCTTTCTCAACAGGAAATGTACGAAATTCGTGGTAATAAGATTTCGGTTATTTTCCAAGAACCGATGACGAGCTTGAACCCCGTTTTTACTATCAAACGTCAATTGAGTGAACCTTTTATGATTCACCAGGGTATGAACAAGAAGGATGCGGAAGCGAAAGCGCTTGAAATGCTTGCGGCGGTTCAGATTCCTAACCCCGAAGCGGTTCTTCGTCAATATCCTCACCAACTTTCTGGTGGTATGCGTCAGCGTGTTATGATTGCAATGGCTCTTGCTTGTAAGCCGAAGATTCTTATTGCTGACGAACCTACAACAGCGCTCGACGTTACGATTCAGGCACAGATTTTGCGTCTTATGAACGATCTTCAGCGCGAAAACGGCACAGCAATCATCTTTATCACCCATGACCTCGGCGTTATCAACGAAATGGCGGACGACGTTGTTGTTATGTATTGCGGTCAGGTTGTTGAACAAACCTCCGCGAAGATGATTTTCACGGATTGCCCCGTGAGCCATCCCTATACCGAAGGGCTCATGCATTCGATTCCCAGAATCGACAGCGTCGGTAAAAAGCTCGAACCTATCCCCGGTGCAGTACCTCACCCCCTCGCATTGCCGAAGGGTTGTAAGTTTGCTCCGAGATGTAAATATGCAACGCAAAAATGTCTGGACGAAGAACCTGCACTTCTCGAAGTAGTTCCCGGTCAGAAGATACGTTGCCATTATCCCGAAAAGGAGGTGCGTTGCAGTGAAGAACACAAACACGCTCTTGTCGATCAAGAATCTTAAGAAATATTTCCCTGTTGCAAAGTCGAGCATTTTTCAGCGTCAACAACTTTATGTTCGTGCGAACGAGGAAATAACGATCGATATCCAAAACGGCGAAACCTTTGGTTTGGTTGGTGAATCGGGTTGTGGTAAATCGACATTGGGACGTACCATTCTCCAGCTTTATGATCAGACCGCAGGCAGTACGCTCTATTACGGTAGAACACTTTCTGATTTTGCACCAAAGTACGTTGGTAAAACCCTCGAAAACGCAACGAAACTTATTGCAAAATGGAAAAAGATGGACGAAAAGGCAAAAGTTCTTGTTGCCGAATGTGATGCTGCAGGCGAAGAAGCAACCTTCTTCCAACACCAAAACAAGAATCTTGCCGTTGCTGAAGCAGAAACCGAATTCCAGAATATCGTTAAGATATTGGGCGGATTCTTTGCGCTTGATGATTGCACTGAAGGTGCAAAAGCGCTTTTGAAACTTCATAAAGCAAACGTAAAACTTTGCAAACTTAACGAAGAAGTTCGCAATATAGACGGCGATATCGCTTTCTATGAAGCACTCGCAAAAGAAATCGAACTCGACGGCACGATTAAAAACGCCGACAAGAAGATTCAAAAGGCAAATAAAAAAGCCGCTTCTTTTGCCGCTAAGAAGGAAAAGTTCCTTCCTTCCGTTGAATCCGCGAAAGCGGAATGCGAAAACGCATCGAAAGAGCTTGAGGCTCTTCGCGCAAGATATGCCGATAACGAAGAATTCAAAAAGTATGAAGAAATGCTTGATGACGGTATCGACCTTTCTCGTCTTAAGTATTCCGAAATGCGTATTCTCCGTAAAGATATCCAAATTATCTTCCAGGACCCTTATTCTTCGCTCAACCCTCGTATGACGATCGGTCAGATTATCGGCGAAGGTCTTACCACACACAAATTCTTCAAGCCGGGCGCACCCCAGATGAAGCAATATATCCTTGACGTTATGAACCAATGCGGTCTTCAGGACTATATGCTTCACCGTTATCCCCACCAATTCTCAGGTGGTCAAAGACAGCGTATATGTATCGCACGTGCACTCGCAGTAAAACCGAAGTTCATCGTTTGTGACGAATGTGTTTCTGCGCTTGACGTTTCGATTCAGTCCCAGATTATCAACCTTCTTGAAGAACTCAAAGAGAAGGAAAATCTCACCTATCTCTTCATTTCTCACGACCTTTCTGTTGTAAGATATATCTCCGACAGAATCGGCGTTATGTATCTTGGTAATATGGTCGAACTCGGTACGGCAGAAGAAGTCTTCTCCGACCCTCGCCATCCTTATACCGTTGCGCTTCTTTCTTCGATTCCGACAACCGACGTTGATGCACTCAAGAAGGAACGTATCATTCTCGAAGGTAATATCCCCAGCCCGATCAAACCCCCGGACGGATGTAAATTCCACACCCGTTGCTATATGGCTTGTGATAAATGTAAGCGTGTTCCGCCTCCCACTGTGGAAGTAAGCCCCGGACATTTTGTTGCATGTCATTTCCTTGATAAGAAGATCGACTCCGAAGGAAACTATCTTTTTGATATTTCCAAAGATTCATTGGAAGCAAGATAATTATGATTTTCAAGCGTCTTAAAAAATTCGATCCCGAAAAGGAAAAAGAACTCCGAAACGAGATCAACGCAAACGGCGGACTCGAAAAAGGCGATATGTTCGCAATGATTTTGTCGGCTCTGCTCGTTTTCATTCCTGCGGCATTACTTGCTTTGGGCGTGATAATACTTTTTGCGTACATTCTTTTTTAGGAACAAAAAGAACCGTGTGAAAACACGGTTCTTTCTTTGTTGAGGTGATTTATTTTAGCCATTTGATAAGCTTTGAAATATATTCCTTGCCGTCGGTAACACCCTTGTTATAGGCGGTTTTTATTTTCTCTGTATTATGTTCGATTCTGCCGAGATTCAGGTCTGATTTTGGACGTATAACGAAAACTGTCCCTTCTTTTTCAAGCTCTTTTATATGTTCGATGTTGCGGTTGTATTCTTCGTGCCGTTCGAGAAGAAGCTTTGCAAATTCGGGGTATTTGCGATATACCGCCTTCGCAAGAAAACTCAATTCGCGCTTTTTACGATAAGTTTCGGGGCGAGTGAGGATAACGACGTTTTTGTCATAACCCATCTTTATAAACTCATCAACAGGCACACTGTCGGCACAACCGCCGTCAAGATATTTATTGCCCTTAATATCAACAATGCGCGAAAAATAGGGGAGCGATGCCGACGCGCGAAGATAATCGATGTCTTCGAGCATATCGTTCATTTTGATATATTCTGCTTTTGCGGTTTCGACGTTTGTGACGACAACATAAAATTCGGTATCGGATTTTTTGAAAGCATCAAAATCATACGGCACGAGTTTTTCGGGCAGTTCGTGATAACTGAACTCAACCCCAACAACGTTGCCTTCTTTTAGCCAACTCCGAATACTCATAAAACGGGGATCGTTGCAATATTTCATATAGTAATCGATGCTTCTGCCTTTTTGCTTTGAAACGAATGAGCAACCGTGCGCCGCACCTGCGGAAACGCCGATAACACCGTCGAAATCGACACCGTTTTCCATAAATACGTCAAGCACACCTGCGGTATAAATGCCTCTGCAACCGCCGCCTTCAAGCACTAATCCCGTTTTCATCGTTTCACCGCCTTCAAGAATTTTTATGATTTTACCATTTTATGTGTGAATAATCAACGGCTAAATGTAAAAATAGTTGACAATAATGGATTATATGATAAAATATATAGGATAATATAAAATATTGTTTCGAAGGAGCAGAATGATGCTTGAAATAAAAGGACTTTGTTTCTCTGCCGATGATGGCGCGGAACGAATCGATATACTTAAAAACATCGACCTTACTGTCGAAGACGGAACTTTTTTGGTGCTCACGGGCCCCAACGGCGGCGGTAAGACTACCCTCGCAAAAGCGGTTTCGGGTATAGTTCAACCGACAGGCGGTAAAATTTTCTGGAATGGTACAGATATAACCGATATGTCGATTACCGACAGAGCGAACCTCGGTATAAGCTATGGATTCCAACATCCTCCGAGATTCACGGGTATGAAGGTCGGTGACCTTCTTTCCTTGGCATCGGGCGGAAGAAAGCTTTCGAGAATCGATTGCTGTAACTATCTTAATAAGGTTGGTCTTTGCGCGGCTGACTATGTTGACAGAGAAGTTGATACCTCTCTTTCCGGCGGCGAAGTCAAGCGAATTGAGATTGCAACTATACTTGCAAGAGGAAGCGGACTTATGATTTTCGACGAGCCCGAAGCAGGTATCGACCTTTGGTCGTTCGCAAAGCTCACGGAAACCTTCCGTGAACTTCATAATACCTCAAAATCGACGATAATCGTTATTTCCCACCAAGAACGCATAATCTCACTTGCAGACGAGATTGCCGTCGTTTCGGGCGGAAAAATCGCCGAACGCGGACCGAAGGACGAGCTTTTCCCGAAGCTTATCGGTAACGGTATCGGTTGTGAATATATGAGAAAGGGCAATTAAGAATGGATAAACTTGATTTCACTCTGTTAAAAGAAGTTGCTCTTATGGATTCAATCCCCAACGGAGCATATAATATCCGCAAAAACGGCGGTTCGGAAAGTAGATTCTCGACGGACAACGTTCGTATCGAATCGAAAACCGACAAAGAAGGCATTAATATCAATATAAAAAGCGGTACGAAGGGCGAAACCGTTCATATCCCCGTTATTATAACCGAAACCGATTATCAGGAAACCGTTTATAACGATTTCTTCATCGGCGACGATTGTGACGTGACGATAATGGCGGGTTGCGGTATCCACAACTGTGGTGACGGTGAATCCCGTCACGACGGTGTTCATACCTTCTATATCGGCAAAAATTCGGTCGTTCGCTATGCCGAACGGCACTATGGTGACGGCGACGGTAAGGGTGGCAAGATTATGAACCCCGAAACTGTCGTATATATCGGCGAGGGTTCGACGGTTCAGATGGATACAACACAGATTAAGGGCATCGATTCGACCTACCGCAAAACGAAAATAGTCGTTGCAAAAGACGGGAACGCTGTTGTAACCGAAAAGCTTTTAACACACGGCGACCAGATTGCAGAATCAGATATGGACCTTATTCTCGTCGGCGAAAACGCGAACGGAAGAATAATCTCCCGTTCGGTCGCACAGAACGATTCAAAACAGATTTTCCGTCCCTGTATTACAGGCAGAGCAGAATGTTTTGGTCACGTTCGTTGTGACTCGATATTGATGGATAACGCAAAGATAAGCTCTATCCCCGCCGTTGCGGCAGAGCATACCCACGCAAACCTCGTTCACGAGGCGGCAACCGGAAGAATCGCAGGCGACCAGCTCATAAAGCTTATGACGCTTGGTCTTACCGAAGAAGAAGCCGAAGAAAAGATTCTCGAGGGCTTCTTGGGTGAATAAAAACACCTCGGAATAAAAAAAGGTTGTTGGATTTCCAACAACCTTTTTTATTTACTTTCTCGGAAGAACGATCTTCTGGTTTTCCTGTTTGCTCGAACGGCGGTAGATTACAACCTTTCTGCCGATAACCTGAACAGGTTCGCAATTCAAGGCTTCGCAAAGCGAAACCATAACTTCCTTCGGTGTTTGGGGGCAGGTTTCGAGAACCGAAAGCTTAATCAATTCGTGTGCTTCAAGCGCATCGGAAACGGTTTTTAAGAATGTGTCGCCAATGCCGAATTTACCCATCTGTGTTGTGGGTTCGATAGAGTTTGCAAGCGAGCGAAGGTACGCTCTCTGCTTTGTTGTTATCATAAAAATATACCTCGTTTACTTTTTATCTGTAGAACCGAATCCGCCGGTGCGTAATTCGTTGCAATCATCGTCGACGGTTATACCGAAGGGAAGGAAGATTCCCTGTGCGAAGGCATCACCCTTCTTTACGGAATAGGTCTTCGTTCCGCCGACAAGCTTAATCTTTATATGACCTTCGTTGTCGGCATTGAAATAATCGGCATCAATAACACCTGCCGTGTTGGCAAGACGCACACCGTATTTGAATCCCGAACCCGAACGGGGAAGGATTATAAGAACCCAACCGTCGTTTATCTTTGCACGAATACCCGTGTCGATGATAATTTCTTTGTTCGGTTCGAGCGTGAAATCGTAGGGTGCATAAAAATCATAACCTGCCGAACCCGCAGTCGCGCGTTTCGGGAGAAGGATATCTCCATATCCGTCACGGGAAAACTGTTCTTTCGAAACCTTGAAAAATTCTGCAATACGTTCCATTATCCGTTCCAACCTCCGTTAACGTCAAACACCGAGCCGGTGATATATTTTGCCTTGTCGGAAACAAGGAAGGAAACACATTCCGCAACCTCGTCTGCTTCGCCCATACGCGAAAGCGGAATCCCGTCGCAGATTGCTTCGATATCGTCGAAATCGAGATTGCCGTTCATATCGGTGTCGATAATACCGGGACAAACACAATTGACGCGAATTCCCGAAGGTCCAACCTCTTTTGCAAGTGCCTTCGTAAATCCGATAAGTCCTGCCTTTGCCGTCGAATAGTCAACCTCGCAAGAACCGCCGACCTCGCCGAAAACCGACGAAATATTGATAATAACACCGCTTTTGCGACGTATCATATCGGGAAGAAATCTTCTCACAATATTCATCGGCGCAAAAAGATTGATTTCATACATCTTGCGGAGAGTTTCATCGTCGATTCCGTCGAAAAGCGAAACGAGGGGAATACCTGCATTATTGACGATAACGTCGGGTGCATTTCTGTCTTTTGTAATAATATCGATTGCTTCGGGAGTTGTCAGGTCGGCACGAATAATTTCGGCATTGCCAAGCTCGTCACAAAGCTCTTTTGCTTCCCCGATACTGCTGTTGCAATGTATAAAAAGGTAAAAGCCGTCACGGGAAAGCGCACGGCAGATTGCCTCTCCGATACCCTTTGCACCGCCCGTCACGAGTGCGGTTTTTCTGTTATTCATTTGATTTCGCCTTTTTCAAAATGTTTTTAAGGTCGCTCTTTGAATATTTATATACAGAATCGCAAAAACCACAGGTCATAACCGTTTCGTCTTCCGATTCAATCATTTCGGTAATCTCTTTTTCACCAAGCGAAATCAACGCTTTGTCGGTCTTTTCGCGATTGCAAACACATTTATAAGAACATTCGATTTTGTCGAAAAGGTCGTATTCAATACCGTCGAAAACAGCGTTCAATACGTCTTCGAGCGTACCTTCCGAAAGAATTTCGGTAACGGGACGCATCTTTTTTGCGTTTTCTTCAAGCTTTTCTGCAATTTCTTCGTCTGCAAAGGGAAGAAGCTGTACCAAAGCGCCGCCTGCTTCTTTTACGGTATAATCACGGTCGATAAGAACACCGAGTGCACAAATTGTCGGAACCTGTTCGCTCGTTGCATAGTAATAAGCGATATCGTCGCCGATTTCACCTGTTTGAATCTTCGAAACGCCAACGTAAGGTTCGCTTCCGCCCGTGTCACGGAGAATATAAAGCTCACCCTGACCGACACAACCGCCGACGTCAATCTTGCCGTCGGCACGAAGGGGAAGGTCTGCGCTCGGGTTACCGATAAGACCGCGCACGTTACCGCACCAATCACTCGTCGCGATAATCGTTCCGCCGACACCGTTGCCGACGAAACGAACGGTTATAACGTCTTGTTCTTCGCCGAGCATAGACCCTGCAAGTGAAGTTGCAATAAGCGTTCTGCCCAAAGCAGCGGTCGTTGTGGGAGTTGTGTTGTGAATCTGTCTTGCGCGTTCGACAATGTCACGCGCGTCGATTATAATAGCTCTTGCCGAGCCGTCTTTTGTAATTGCTCTGATTATAGATGCCATAAAAATGCCTTTTCTTTGTTTTATTTAGAAACTGCTTTCGTCTTTCCGTCAGAAAGCATAAGCTCGAATTCGGTTCCCGACGGAAGCTCGGAAACACTCTTTATCGCCTTTCCGTCGTTTCCGAAGGCGACCGAAAATCCACGTCCGAGTACCGATAGGGGATTGAGTGTCTTGAGTTTTTCGTTCTGTGCAAACAACTTCATCTTTTCACGTTCGATTTTTGTCGTGAACGCAGAATAAAGCTTTTCTTCCTCTCTTGCGAGAGCCATACGTCTTTCGTCAAAATATCCTTTCGGACTTTGAAGCACGGGACGTTGGGAAAGCGTCAAAAGCCGTTGACGAAGGAATGAGGTTTTCGATATAAGATTCTGGTCGATTCTTTTTTGCACATTGCCGAATTGCTTTTTAAGCTCACGAACGTCGGGAACGGCAAGCTCTGCCGCCGCACTCGGCGTCGGTGCGCGAAGGTCGGCAACAAAATCGCAAATCGTGAAATCGGTTTCGTGTCCGACAGCGGAAATGATTGGGGTTTTGCAATCGAAAATCGTTCTTGCAAGACCTTCATCGTTAAAGCACCAAAGGTCTTCTGCCGAACCACCGCCGCGACCGATGATTATAACGTCGCAAATACCGCTGTTATCAAGCGTTTTGACGGCTTTTATAAGCTGTGCAGGGGCGGAAGGGCCTTGGACGAGGGAAGGATAAAGATATAACCTTGCCGCAGGGAAACGACGTCTTGTTACGTTTATCATATCACGTACTGCCGCACCGCCGGGTGCTGTTATAATACCGATAGAGAAGGGTATCTTCGGGATCCTTTTTTTGTGTTCGGGAGCAAAAAGTCCGTCTGCCGAAAGCTTCGCTTTGAGCTGTTCAAAAGCGATATAAAGCGAACCGATGCCGTCGGGTTCGATGGAATCGGCATAGATTCGGTATTGACCGTCACGTACAAAAACCGCAACGCGTCCCGAACATATAACCTTCATACCGTTTTCGGGCTTGAATTTAAGCTTACCCGCACCGCCGAACATCGTTCCCGCTATTGCCGAATTTTCGTCCTTGAGGGTGAAATATATATGTCCCGAACCGCCGTAAACACGGACGTTGGAAAGCTCTCCCTTGACCGTCACGTTGGAAAGCAGGGGAGAAGCGCTCAGGAAATCTTTAATATATGTGTTAAGTTGTTCAACAGTAAGAGCACGTGCGCTAAGCTCGCTCATTCGTTGATTCCTTCGCTTTCAATATCTTCTTCGATTTCTGCGGAAAGGGGTCTTGCCTTTGCATTGGGCTTAACAACACCCTTTGCATATTTACCGAGAACACCGTTGATGAATCCGACGGAGTCTTCTTCGCCGAAATATCTTGCAAGTTCAAGCGCTTCGTTAACGCTGATTTCAACGGGGATTTCGGGGAAATAGTCGATTTCACACGCCGCGATGCGAAGTACGGAAAGCGTAACTCTGTCAACACGGTCGATACGCCAATTATCCAAGCAACGCTCGATTTTTTCGTTTATATCACCGAGATTTTCGTCGGCACGAAGAAAAAGCTCTTTCGCAAACGAGCTTATTTTTTCTTCACGATCTTCCATAGCCGATTCCATAATTTCTTCGGGTGTGCGATCGTAATCGAAACTGCGTTCGAAAATCAAAGCGATTGCTGCTGCTCGTGATTCGCGTCTTGTCATATACGTTACCTCGTGATAAAACATAATAATTCACGATATTATAACATCTTTTTTGCTGTATGTCAAATAAATAACGCTAAATTAATTGGCAAAATATCTTGAAAATAAAGAGAATTTGCGATATAATTATACTGTTAAAATATATTTATAAAACCGAAAGGGAATCAATTTATGTCAAACGGAATTTTCGGGGGCGAAAAACGTCCCGTAATCACCATTGTAATGGACGGTATCGGTATATGCAACCGTGAGGAAGGTAACGCTATCAAAGCGGCTGACACTCCCACTCTTGATATGCTTGCCGAAAAATATCATTGTTTCTGCCTTAAGGCGCACGGCACTGCTGTTGGTCTTCCTTCCGACGACGATATGGGTAACTCTGAAGTTGGCCATAACGCTCTCGGTGCAGGTCAGGTTTTCGCACAGGGTGCAAAGCTCGTTTCCGAAGCTATTGAATCGGGCAGAATGTTCGAAAGCGATTCTTGGAAGAATATCGTTGAAAACGCAAAAAACAGCACTCTCCATTTCCTCGGACTTTTCTCCGATGGTAACGTACATTCCCATATAGACCACCTCAAAGCTATGATCATTCGTGCAAAAGAAGAAGGACTCAAAAAGGTTCGTATCCACATCCTTCTCGACGGCAGAGACGTTGGCGAAACAAGTGCGCTTGAATACGTTCGTCCTTTCGAAGAATTCCTTTCTTCTCTCCGTGACGATAACTTCGATGTTTGCATCGCATCGGGCGGCGGAAGAATGGTTATAACCATGGACCGTTATGAAGCAAACTGGACTATGGTTGAAAAGGGCTGGCAGACTCACGTTCTCGGCGAAGGCAGACAGTTCGCATCCGCAAAGGAAGCAATCGAAACCTATCGTGCAGAAACCGGCGTAATCGACCAGGATCTTCCTCCTTTCGTTATTGCTTGTGACGGTAAACCCGTCGGAACCGTTGAAGACGGCGACAGCGTTGTATTCTTCAACTTCCGTGGCGACCGTGCAATCGAAATAAGCAAGACCTTCGAAGCGGGTGCGGATTTCGATAAGTTCGACAGAGTTCGTGTTCCCAACGTTGTTTATGCAGGTATGCTTGAATATGACGGCGACGCTCATATTCCTTCGAGATATCTCGTTTCTCCCCCTGAAATCAGCAACACCATGAGCGAATTCCTCGTTAATAAGGGTGTAAGCCAGCTCGCAATCAGTGAAACTCAGAAATACGGCCACGTAACCTATTTCTGGAACGGTAACAGAAGCGGTAAATTCTCCGAAGAACTCGAAGAATATATCGAAATTCCTTCCGACGTTGTTCCCTTCGAACAAAGACCTTGGATGAAGTGTGCTGAAATCACCGACGTGCTCATCGAAAAGATTAAGAACGGCGGTTTCGGACTTCTCCGCGTAAACTTCCCGAACGGCGATATGGTCGGACATACAGGTTCCTTCATCGCTGCAAAGATTTCTGTTGAAGCACTTGACGTATGCCTTGCAAGAATCCTCAAAGCAGTTGACGAAGTTAACGGTGTTGCAATCATCACCGCTGACCACGGCAACGCTGACGAAATGTATGAAATCGACAAGAAGACAGGCAACGCAAAACTCAATTCCGACGGTTCGAAGAAGGCAAAAACAAGCCACACTCTCAACCCCGTTCCCTGCTATATCTATGATAACTTCTATTCCGATAAATACACCTTCGAAGAAGGCGATTTCGGTCTTGCAAACGTTGCGGCGACCGTTGTTACAATGATGGGTTATGAAGCTCCCGAAATGTGGGAAAAATCCATGATAAAGATAAAATAACAAACGATTGACTTTTATACTAAAAAAGGAGGAAACAAATGCTTTTCAGAGTTTTGATGGGCGATGGCGAATTTAGTGAGAAGATACTTCATCTCCTCGTCGCGATAATTGCGCTCCTTCCGTCGCTCACGTTCCACGAATGGGCGCACGGATTCGTTGCCTATAAATTGGGCGACAGCACGGCAAAAGCCGACGGAAGACTATCTCTTAATCCGTTGGATCATCTTGACTTGTACGGAAGCTTGATGCTTTTGCTTGTCGGATACGGTTGGGCAAAGCCGGTTCCCGTCAACACAAGAAGCTTCAAAAAGCCGAAGCGAGATTTTGCATTATGCTCGATCGCGGGGCCGATAGCAAACTTTATTCTTGCGTTTGTTTCAACCTTGCTGTTCACTCTGACGTTCTATATTATGGGTATGGTGGACGCAGAAGGATACGGCATAACCTTTGAAGTTATATTGCTTATATTGAAATATTCAATAGCGCTTAATATCGGTTTGGGATTATTCAATCTCATTCCGATACCCCCGCTTGACGGCTCGAACGTTTTGATGTGTGTTCTTCCGAACAGACTTGCGGCGAAGTATTCGAGGATAAGATATTACACAAGACAAATCTTCTTGATTTTGATTATAAGCTCTTGGTTGCCTTATCCGTTGAGTATGATAAACGATATCGTGTTTAAGCCGTTGAATTGGCTTAACGGCGCTATGCAAGAATTCTTTTTTGAAATTGCGTTTAAGATATTTGATATTTTTGGATAAATTCGGTGTTTTATGGAAACTATCAATCTTAAGATAGAGCAATACGAGGGACCTCTCGATTTATTGCTCGCCTTAATTTCAAAACATAAAATAGATATTTTCGATATCCCGATTTCCGAGATATGCGACCAATATATCGCCTATCTCGACGCAATGCGTGAAATGGATATGGAAGTCACAAGCGAGTTTGTAGTTATGGCATCGGAGCTTATGCTTATCAAAAGCAAAATGCTCTTGCCTCGTAACGAAGAAAGCGAAGACCCGAGAGCCCAGCTTGTTGATGCACTTTTGGAACATCAACGTGCGAAAGCGGC
>JAZOSQ010000033.1:0-26903 GCA_045657245.1 Eubacteriales bacterium
AGTTGACCCTCGGCATTAATGTTTGCCGAAGTAATACCTACACCGTCTTTACCATTAGCACCGTCTTTACCATTAGCACCGTCTTTGCCGTTTGCTCCGTCTTTACCATTAGCACCGTCTTTGCCGTTTGCTCCGTCTTTACCGTTTGCTCCGTCTTTACCGTCTTCACCATTGAGACCATTGGCGACACCAAGGTTCAATACGGTACCATCGGTCAAAGTGATAAGAAGTTCATTCTTATCAGAGAAAGCAGCCGTCTTAATGCCAACACCGTCTTTACCTGCGGTGGCTTTAAGAGAAGTAGTCCACTCGGTTTCAGTACCAGTGTAACCATTCTCCTTGGCAATTTCGTAAGCAGACTTGCCGTTCAGACTATCTAACCATTCCTGAACAGTACCTTCATAACCGTACTGTACTGCCAGTTCGTATGCAGAAAGACCGTTTTCAACAGTAGTCATAGCAGGAACAGTTTTTTCATCAATAATAATAGCAGTTCCTACCGAGATGCCAATAACCATTATCACCGATAAGATTATGGCAAGTGTTTTTTTCAGACCCATACTCATTTCTCTTTCCTCCTGAAAATAAAAGGGAATAATAACCATTATTAATAAAATAATGTTCCTTTTTCAACATTCAAATTAATATAATTTTGATATGGTAGTATAACACAAACGATGAAGTATTACAAGCTTTTTTAGGTATTCCGTCGATAAAAGAACAAAAATCACTAAAAATGTCAAAAACGTTCAAAACCCTTACATATCAACCCTCTCACCAATCTGTTTGAATTGCTAACTTTGGCGATGCGTTGCGGATTGTGCAGGATAACCTGGATTATAAGAACTTTTATGCTTATAATCCGAGCGATGATAAGTGATGAAAAAAGGGCGAGCTTTTAGGCTCGTCCTTTATGTATTTTGTGTTATTTGGATAATAACTTGCTTTTGACGACAGAACCTATGCGGTTCTATATAAAAGAGGGGGAATTATTTTTGCAAATTTTTAAAGAAAACGTTATCATATGCCTTTGCAAGATTGGACAATGATTCATTAATATTATTAAAATCAAGAGTTATTTCTTCTCTGGTTTCGAGAATATATACGGTTGATTTTTCAACTTTGTACGGCGCGTAGGAGAAAGCGACACTGTCCAACATTCTTTCTGTCAACGCACTTGCCGCAAGACACGTACTTTCAAGCATTGAACCATTGATGTTCGCAAACAAATAAGCCTCGGAAATCAATTGAATATATTGCTTATCCAAACTGCTGTCCGATGAGTGTTCTGACAACAGCGCATATGTCTGAGAAAAAGCGGTTTCAAATATATCGATTTTGAATTTTTTGCCCTTTTCTTCTCGACGAAGCGTTTTCCACATTTCTATAGTTTCATGGATGGTGTTTCTATTAGTTTCCATATTGTCCCTCCTATGTGTTTTAGATATTATATCATATAATTTGATTGACTGCAACATAGAACAATTATTAATTTTACAATTGTATTGAAAAGTGTAGAACGAAGTGCTATAATACGACATATATTAACATTTTTGGACGTATTTATGAAAAAAATATTATCTTTGTTACTGTTATTTTCCCTGATATTTAATTTTAGTTGCCAGGCCGGAGAAACCGAGAATGGTTCGGAGTCCGGCAAATTAAGCAAAGTCAAAACCACGTTTATGATATATATGCTTGGTTCTGATTTGGAAGCAAAAGGTGGCGCTGCGACAAAAGATCTTGACGAAATTTTAGCCAGCGGAATTAATACAGAGGAAAATAATGTAGTTGTTTTCACAGGTGGTTCGAAAAAGTGGCACAATGATATTGCCACCGACGAAGAACATTCGATTTTACAGCTTAAAAACAAAGAATTTGTTCGATTAAAAACACTTCCGAACGCTTCTATGGGTGATTCAGAAAATCTATCGACTTTTTTGAATTATGCATATAACAATTTCCCGGCAGAGGAATATGCTTTGGTCATGTGGGACCACGGCAATGGCCCCGTTATCGGATATGGCAAGGATATGCTGTTCGATAACGATTCCTTGACGTTGAAAGAGATGAAAACCGCTTTCGAAGCATCGCCTTTTGTGGGCGAAAACAAGCTGGCTTGGATCGGTTTCGATGCTTGTTTGATGGCTTCGGCGGAATTAGCATGTGTTTTGGATACTCACGCAAAATATTTGGTGGCATCACAGGAAATCGAACCTTCTTTTGGTTGGAATTACAGCTTTTTGGGTTCTCTTTCGCGTGTGAGCACTCCCGATTTGACAAAAAAAATAACCGATGATTATTTGAAAACTTGCGAAGAATACTATCTTAAAAAGGGATATACAGACAGAGATACGACTCTTTCTTGCATAGATCTTTCTTTGGCAGGCGATTTGGAAATTTCCCTCGAAAAGCTTTTTGAAACTGTCGAGTCCTCTGTTGATAATGCATATAGTGTTTTAACCGCAAAACGTGTTGAAACCAGAGCATTGGGCAGAGCAAGTACCGGTTCTGAATATGATTTGATCGACGTGTATGATTTGGCAGAGCAATTGTCGGATATGTACCCCGAAGAAGCGTCTAATTTGAAAAAAGTCATAAACAATATGACGATCGCTAATGCAACCAACACAGAACGTTGTTGCGGAATGTCGCTTTATTTCCCATTTTATAACAAAACCTATTATGAACAGGATTGGCGTACAACTTACAATGATTTGGGTATTTTCCCTAAATATTTAAACTTTTTAAGTTCATATTCCCAAAAATGGCTTGGCAACGATTTCTTGACAAACGTTGCTGAAAGCCGAGTTCCTTCGGCTGTATCTGACGGCAAATATAAATTGGAATTAAGCGATGCTCAGGAAGAAAATTTTGCGGAAGCGAAATATTATATTTTGACAAAAGAGGGCGAAGGGTTATATAATCCTATTTTTTCCAGCTCTAATGTAACGAAAAACGGTAATTCGTTAACCGCTTCTTTCGATGGAAGTATCATCTATTTTAAAAACAATTTCGGTGAATATTTCATTCCCGTTTCTTATGAATTTGATACGATAGGCGATATTACACGTTATGGTGTATATACAAATGCAGTAAACGCTTATGCGAACCCGTTATATAACGACTATGAACGGATAGTAGATGGATATATGTTCCATTTGGCTGCAGACAACGCTTCCAAAAAAATCGCGTTAAGCGCTTTGACACCTTGGGACACGAAAGTGACTGCAGGTTCGATTATGGGTGGTAAAACCGAAGAACCGGATTTGTCCATATACAGCAAATTTGTATTTCCGCAAGGCGACCATCTATATTTGAAGCGTTATGAAAATGGAACGATTTGTCCCTTAAGCGAGTGGCAAGCGTCATCGTATATGTCTCAATACCATGCACCGTTGGGCGACGGTTACGAATTCGTTTTTGCGCCATTGGCTGCCGGCGAATATGTTCTTGTATTTGAGATTACAGATACACAAGGCAATAAATATTGTTCTGAATTGTTGGATGTTAATTTGACAAACGATTTCACCGATGATAGCTATCCCAACCAATGGCAACCCGAAGCCGAAATTAAGGTAAATTGGGACCGTGGCAACAAAATCGAGTTTGGCGAATATGCGGGAGTAGAGATAAGCTTTTGCATTACAGAAACCAGCGACGGCAAAAAATACAATTTTAACTATACCAATAACAATGATTTCCCTGTGTATATCAGCAACCGAGATTTTTATTTAAATGGTAACATATACGAAGAAGGCGTTACCACGGGTTGGATGGAAATGCTGAATGCAGGCGAAACCTGGACAAACACAAGCACGTATGAACTTGAAGGTATGGACGACTTGGTGGTTCAATCAGCGATGGGTTTTGGCGCCACAGAGCTTTTAAAGGCTGTGGAAAAAATCGAAAAGATTTCGTTTACGTTAGACATAAAGCACGCTGTGAAATGTACAACTTTGCTTAAAGATCAAAAGTTTACCATAAACATTAATTTCGACACGGGCGTCGTAATGGGCGAAGAATACAGCTATGCACATTTATACAACCAACCGAAACGAGACGTTTTGGCGAATGAACAGGCATTATACGAAGACGAAACATTAAAGATAACCCTTTTGGGATTCGGCGGCACAGATGAATCTTCTGATGACTATATTCAAGGCGCTTTGAAGATAGAAAATTTCGGAAAAACCGACCGTTATCTTGGCGTTGATGGATGTGCTTTTGGGGATGTATTTATTCCTATGAGCAACGTCGCGACGATTCCGCAAAACAGTGTCGTCTATCAACGTATTTACTGTTCATCAGACGATTTGAATGACTGCGGCATAGATTCTGCAAACAGCTTCAAGCTGTTGTTTAGATTTATGGATTTTCTGTCTTTGAAAGGCGGAGGCGGTTTTTCTCGATATTTTTGGTGTGATGTGAATTTGGTACATAAGGGAAATCCCCCCAAATTTGTATCATCCGATGATGTGATTTATAACAGTAACGGTATAAAGATGTCCATGTTGGATTCGGGCTGTGATTATTCGGCATATTGGTATATCGCCGTTGAAAATAACAGCGATAAAGATATGGTTATTGAGATTTATGATGTTTTCGCAGGAAATGTCGAGCTTTCGACCGTACAAGCTGAATGTTATATTACCGACAACAAAATTGGCGCGGGACAAAAGACGGTTATGCGTATTTTTTGCGATAAAAACAAAATTTCGCAAACGAAATCTGTATCGTTAAAGTTCTGCTATATGGATTTTGCCGAAGAAAAGATTTTTTCTTGGGACAAAAACGAAATACAGCTTAAGTTGTCTAATTAAACACGTTATTAATTTAATTAATAAAACAAGAAAAAGAAAGGAAAACACAAAATGAAAAAATTTCTAGCACTCCTTCTTGTTTCGATCATGTTAGTTTCGGTATTTGCCGGTTGTGACAGCGGTTCTTCCGGTGGATATGACAGAAACGACTATGATGACGATCAAGATCTCGTTTCGAACAACGACATCAGTAACGGCGATTCTTCAGCTATTGTCGAAACCTCAGATAAACTTGAGGGCAAAAATGGCGAAGATATAAGCTATGTGCTTATTTACAATCCCAACATTTACGATGAAAACGTAGACAGCAATATTGCTTTGAACACAGGTAGCTTTGCTGCACAGATCGACGTTGATGCTGCCAGAGGTGAAGATTTGAAAGAAGAAAGACCCGAATGGGGTACTTTGGACCAGGGTAGCATAAACTCCGATTTTCCTATAGGCGATTTCAATTTGGAAGGTAATCGCGGAGATGTTATCAGCCCTTCTTATGAATTGGGAGACACCGCAGAATTTTATGCCTTCACAGGATACACTTTAAATGCATCCAGAACTAAAGTTAAATTCACCTGTTCTTATGCAGGAACCAAGTGCAACATTTGGACATATAACGTTAATCTTTCTTCAGACATGATTAACGAATACGGTAAGGAATTTGACAATAACATATTTAACAAAGTTGTAACAACATTTGGCGAACCTAGATTTGACGGAAAAATCAATTTGATGTTCTACTCTTTGCCCCGTGGCATCGGAGGACTTTTCGCAAACGCTGATATTTTTGCTACAGGCGAAGCAACCGAACAAGAAGTTTCCACATATGGCATGAATCTTAACCACAACATGCTCCATATCAATGCGGATTATGCAAACTATACGACCGTAATAAACGGCACCATGGCGCATGAATTCCAGCATTTGATTTGCATGACAAACTTTTTCTATACCATTAATGGTGTTCAAACCGGCACATGGTTGAATGAAGCAATGTCCGGTTATATCGAGGAAAAGCTTTATTCCGGCACCAAAGAGGAATCGGGACATTTGAGAGATTTCTTCAATGGCAGTACAGTAAAACACGGTCAATCGATTTACAACTTTGCTTCTGAAAAGGACATTGGTGTATATGGTTCTGTGTATTATTTCTCTGAATATTTATCGAAACTTGCAGGTGACGATGTATTCTCTAATTTGCACGAATATTGGAGAAGTTCGTATAGCTCGACTTTGGATGATGCAGAAGCTATCGCAAACGCTGTTCCCAAATCGGTATATAACAAAATTAATACCAGCGTTACATATCCTTCTTCCTTGAGCTTTAAGACCGAAACACAGGAATGGATGAGCAAGTTGATGTTGGATTTCTATATATCGATCATCAAATACGACAGCACCGATCCCGCAGCATTCCAAAAAATAAACTCTGCAGACCTTCTTTATGATGAAATTAACGCAGCAACTATCGAGGGTGGCGGACGTATTTATGTTGCGACCAGCGGAAATACTTTTGAAATTCCCAATGATGCTGATAGTGGCTTGATATACGTTGGTTTGAATTCGGATTTTGAAGTTGTAACAGATTACATTTATCATTAATCAAAAGGTTTCGTTAGAACGGAATAAAAATCATAAACAAAATTGCAAAAGTACATTTAATGTTATAGGAGTATATCCATTATGTTCAAAATTTTCTCTCTTGTAGTATGCGTGGCTTTGATATTTTCTCTATGCGCTTGCTCTTCCAACTCGTTGGAAACAAGTTTGGAGGAAGAGATAGAAAGCGACTCTATTGTATCGGAAGTTGAGGAATCCGAAACTGTATGTGAGCATACGTTTAAAGAAGAAGTACAAAAGGAAGCCGGCTACGGGGTTGATGGATATAAGGTTAAGTATTGCACGAAATGTCAGGAAACCGAATATATTGCTATCCCTGCTCTTCAAGAAATCTTTGAAGTGACTGTCGAAGACAAAGTGGGTGTTATGGACGATGAATCGGGAGTTGTGGTTTTTGAGATAGTAATAAAAAATATTTCCGATAAGAAAATCTCCTCAATTTCCGGAACCCTAACAATCATGCCTCCTGATGGCATACTTGAATTATTATGCGATTTCGATGATATTGAATTAGAACCGTATGCCTCAATCACTCTTGATGATTATGGATATACATTCGAATATGACGCTACGAAAGATACCGTAGAAAAGAAGGTATATGAGGCAGACTTTGAAGATTTGACATTCTCTTTCAAGCCTTCAAAAGTTGTCGCAGAATAATCTTTGAGCAAAAATAGGATAAAAAAGGGGCTTCAATCGAAGCCCTTTTTAAAATTCAGATAAGCACGCTTCAAAAAATGTTTTCATTATTGCAACGTGTTTTTTTGACATAAAAATATGCCCCAAAAGCCTATCTTTCGGGGCATATTATCCTCAGACGAGGTTATTATCTTTAAATCTTAAAGCTTGGTTCCGCATTTTGTACAAAATGCACCGCCCTCTGTCTTTTCGCCACAGTTGTGGCAGAAGCGAGCTGCGGGGATTTCGTCATTTTTGATTTCGGGAGCTTTAAAAACGTTATCGGTTTTTTTGTTGTCATCGGTTTTTTTGTCGTCATCGGTTTTGAGCTTGTTGTTGATTTGAATAACATTCTTTATAAGGAGAATTGTCATCATCAAAAATTCATAAACCAAACGGATAACGATAGGACCGAGAATCATATAGAGCAAACCGTATCCGCCGTACCAATACGAAGAACCATAATAGCCGGATTGTACATAGAACAACATGAAGAACCCGGTTAAAATAATCCATATTGTAGCAAAAATATACGAAGCTTGAAGGATTTTTTCAACAATCAAATACTTGAAATTTACAGTGTCGTGCAAAAATTTGCAGAATTTGTCTAGACTTGCACGCTTCTTTTCAGGGACGATGAAAATAAATGCAAGAACTGTTGCGACCACTGCGAGAATCAACGATAAAGTAAAAACAATGTCCATTATAATATGACCGCCTTTCGAATTTTTTCGATTTTAACACCTTCATAATTATACACTTTTTGACAAATTCCGTCAAGTGTAAGAGAGGGATAAATTCATATTATAAGGCTATTGTTTCGATTCTTTGATAGTTGCCTGCAGTATTGTAGAAAAGTGGGAAATCACATAAGGCCCGTATCAAAATTACATTTGCCGACATAAATTAAAAAAAGAACATTTTGTCCATCTTCGAGCAAGTATAACATATAACAGGTCTTATCTTTTTGGACGGCATTGTAAATTGAATCAGGAACATTTATCCAATTTTTAGGGTTATCGTCAATCTCAATGAAATAGTCATCGGATTCAGCGGCGCTGTTATATTCTGAATACACACTTTGAATTCTTGATTCTTTAACAATAAAATTAGCGTGCAAAATGTTTTCTTTTCTTTTTCGCGTTTTTGAGAAATCGGTTATGAGCGAATAAAGCATTGAAATCCCTATACAGAAAAATGCTAATGGGAGTATGGCATAATACCAACGAAAGGTTTCGTTATAAAAAAATATGCAACACAGAATAGGACCGAAAAAAAACATGGACATAACAGCACAAATAATCGCCTTATTTCTGTTATCTCGGTGTAGTGTTTTTAAAATAGTTTCAGGTGTGATAACGTCCACTTTCGCTATGTCGACCACTATATCATGTAATGTGTTTTTCGAATTGGGTTTGTTGCTATAATGCATTGTTTCTTTTGCCATAAGATCACCTCTTGATTTTATTATACCAATTTGCAAACGAATTTCAAGAGAATATACAAAAGCCCCTTGGGTAATCCAAGGGGATTTCATTATTTAGTTCACTCTTAGCTCTTGATAACTGTCAGTGGAGCTATCAGCAAAAGAGGATATTTTAATTCCCCAAAAACAGTTTTACACCAACATACATCAAGGTGCCTCCTCCTAGCAACACCCCACCAGCGGATAACCAGGGTATTGAGGTTGGGTCACCAAAAAGCAAAATTCCCAAAACACCCCCATAAACGAAAATGCCAAAACTCAGTGCAAATAATTTGCCTGTTAATGAATAAAACCGTGGCCAAAGCGTTCCTTTTGGAATAGACGGAAATGCTCCAACAATGCAACCGCTCAACACGGGACACCCAACCGCCATAAATATAGTAGTTGTTATTTTCCAGTTCGCATCATTTGCCCGTCTAAAGTATAGGGCAACAGCAGGGATATGAAATAAAATTATAAAAATAGCACTCGCGACCTCGGCAGATATGGGGAAATTTCGTAATATTAGAGCAAAAGGAACACAAAAAATAAACATTGCAGGAATATTAAGTATGCACGCAGACCAGTACTCTTTTCTTGAGACAGTGCCTCTGTAATTAAACATATTTCTCCACATACTCAACCAACATTTAATCATAAAATCACCTCATAATTTCATTATACAAATTTGCAAACGAATTTCAAGAGAATATACAAAATCCCCTTGGGTAATCCAAGGGGATTTCATTATTTAGTTCACTCTTAGCTCTTGATAACTGTCAGTGGAGCTATCAGCAAAAGAGGGGCTCTTGACAAAAGTGGGAAAAAATAATTAAATTATTGGTGTTAATCATCTATGGTTGAGATGTCAATCCAAACGCACGGACGAATAGCACCCAATTCACTTGATTTTGACATATAATAAATTGTATTGTGATTGTCAATCACACCGGGAGAATAGACGCTTGAAAGTCCGAAAAGTCCATCATATGGCTTTTGGTCTCTTGTGTAGCATGAGTTCCAACAGTCTTCGTATTCTCTGCATGATTTTGCATATTCAGTTGCTATTTGATTAAGCGTCCCCATCGTTGCTTTACTACGTATTTCACTAAATTCTTCTGCACTTAAAATAAACACCTTATCAGTTGTCTGGCATGATGGCAAACCACCTTTGTTTGCGGTAGTTAACAATACGTTGAGCAGTTTATCTTTCTCGTCTACATTAAAAGCTGTATTATAAAAATCGTTATTTAGCCATGAGCGTAGATGTGAATCTTTCCAGTTAACAAAAGTTTCTTCGGCATACGTGGCTCCACCTTCCAATTCGTTTTCTGTATTGTAAGGTTGATAATTGAGAATTTTGTCAGAAATAAGTAATACTTTTTTTCCTTCTTTTGCAACAACGTTCCATTCTATGACCTCTGTTCCATTTGAATAGTCATCGTCTTGCTCATACCTACCAAATTTCACAATGTCATTTAATTTTGAATTTGCAATCTTTTTTAAGTTGATTTTCACTAAATATTTGCTCGCATCTTCATATCCTGGAATTTTCTCAAACGTATAGGCTGCATTATCATAATCGCCCAGTTCATAGTCACATATGGCTTTTCTATATATGTTTTTTTGTTGGCCTTTACTGGATAAGTACAAATACATTCCACTAGCAGATTCATAGTCTTTGGCTTCAAAGTAACAATCTGCAGCCAATTGATAACTATCCTGATACTCTCTTATATCCGAAAAAATGTCTGCGGCTTCTGAATATTTTCCTTGAGAGTATAGGGCTTGAGCTTCTTCATATTTTTTACTATATATCGCTTCGCATCCAGATAAAGCTTCACACGCAAAAACAATCGCAAATATAGAGCATACGATTTTAACGCATATTTTTTTCATAATAGTCTACTCCTCAATCTTAATTTATATTTCATTGTATCATGAGAGTTAAACAAAATCAAGTTTCGCACAGAAAATGAAGAATCTCTGAACGAAAAGACCCTCTGTCAATTTCTCGACAGAGGGATAAATTTGCTTTATAAATCTAATTATTTAGATTTTTTAATAGTAGCCTGGGAAGCAGTAAATTGAGCGATCACTCTTTAGTTCAACACATTTTGCCGATTTGCTATGCTAGATTAATCTTATTCTTTCATTTCGAAATATATCCACCGTCCGTCGATATCTTCAATCACAAATTCTTGGTTGTGATAGTCGGTTTTATGGAGTGACTGAACGATTTTCACGCCGTTTGATTCATATTCATCCTGCAACGCCTGTTGGTCTTTCACAATAACATACGCATCTTCGCCATAACCATACAATTCGCGGTTCGGAAAAACACGGATTCCGTTCGATTGTGTAAGAATAAATTCAACTCCGTCGCGGTATAGACAAATATGTTTTTCTTGGGCATCGAGATAGTCAACCCTGCGGAAACCGAGTTTTTCGTGATAAATTTCGGCAGTTTTTTGGATATCGGGTGTCGGGAAAAACACAATGAGATGCAAATAATTCCGTATCGTTCCTCGGGGTTTTATTTATTGCAATAAACAGTGATTGCATCACGGATGAATTCTGCGTTGCTGCCACCATGTTTGTCAATATTTTTCTTGAATCGTTCGTCGGCGACGTACATTTCGCCAAGTCCCGACAGAATTTCGTTCGTGCAGTTATAATAGTTCTCGGTTATATGGTTTTGAAGCGATTCGACAAGCGTCTGTGCCTCGTGAGAATCGGGGGAAGCGCCGTTTTTCATACAAGAAGCGAAAGATGTCATTATTTCGTTCATTTGCTTGGCAAGAGAGTCCCATTTCTGCTTGGAATAGCCCTTTGTTTTCTCCGCGTGTTCTTTATATGCGTTAGTGTTGCCCCATTTTTCTTTTACTTCGGGGGAATATTTTTCAAATTCAGGCATAATCTATTCCTTATCCTTTGTCAAGACCTTTTTTTGCCAAGATTTTTTGCCGCATTCGGGGCAACGCATATGGCGTGTGCGGTTGATATGCGAAGCGAGGAAAACGCTTTTATAGGTCGGAACGTAGCGGTGACCGCAGAGTTTACATTCGTAATAGCCGGCAATCTGCTCGATTTTGAGCATAAAAGGTGCTGCGATGAGAATGGGTACCAATCCGATGAGGATAAGTGTTATTTGAAGCCATTCCTCCATTTTGACGAACGAAGCGACCGCCGTTAACGCAAACAAAACCGCCATACAGAGAACACCGACGACGATTTCCAAGGTGAGCAATCTTTGGTCTGCTTCCTGTTTTTGTTTTGTCATTTCGACAAGGTTTTTTTCCATTTCTTTGTTATAGTTTTCCATAGTTACAACCTCCCCTGATAATAGATCGTTTACTGTGATTTTCAAAATATCGCAAAGCGTAAGCATTATCGACGCATCGGGCAGAGATTTGCCGTTTTCCCATTTCGAGATCGCGCGGTCGGTGATGTTAAGCATTTCGGCGAGCTGTGATTGGGTAAGACCTGCCGTTTTTCTGCGCTCGGCGATGAATTTTCCGATTTTGAGCTGATCCATAATCGTTCTCCTTTCGGTTATAGTATAGCATTTCCCGACGGTAAATCAACAAACCGTCGGTTGAGTTGGGGGAATCAATCGATATTTTCGGAATCGTAGGTGTCCTTGACCATGAAAATTGCGGCGACAGCCATTATGAGCAGTCCGAGATAGAAGTTGAGGTTCGGTTTTTCACCGAGCATCACCATACCAAAAGCAACCCCAAGGAAGGGCGCAATCGAATAGAATGCACTTGTTTTTGCCGCACCAAGCTCTTTCTGTGCGGAAATATAATAATGTATGCTCAACCCGTACGAAACAAAACCGAGAACAAGCACGAACAAAAGCCATTTGAGTTCGGGTATCGGTTCTCTTATGATAAGCCCGACAATCAAACTTCCCAAGCCCGAGAAAAAACCTTTTATAATAACAATTTCAATCGAGCTTTTGTGGCTTATCATCTTCGTGCAGTTGTTCTCGAAGCCCCAACAAAGACACGCACCAAGCACAAAAAGCGAGCCGAAGTTGAATGAAATTGTGGTTTTGCCCTCGAAAGAGAGGAGAATACTTGCGATAACGACCAACAAAATCGAAATCCAGAGCTTTTTCGAAACAACTTCTTTGAAAATAAAAAGCGCAATAAGTGTTGTTGCGACGATTTCAAAGTTGTTTATAAGCGAAACGCTCGATGCGTTGGATGTCTGTATACCGAGCATCAAGAGTATTGGTGCGGCGATGTCAAGTATAACCATTGCCACAGTATAGGGCAATTCTTTTTTCGTAAGTAGTTCTTTTTCTTCTTTTTTGCCGGTTGCTTTTCTCACAATGCCATAGAGGAAAAGCCCAAGCCCAGCACCAAAATACAAAAACGAAGCCATCATCGTAGGCGAAACCCGTTCGAGCAGGATTTTAGAAAAAGGCACGTTTATTGCATATAGCACAGCGGCAAGGATAGCATATATCGTTGCGATTGTTTTTTTGTTCATTATTTGTGTCCAAAAATTATATTTTCAAAATAGTATACCATAAAATATCTGTCGATGCAAATCGTTTTGGGGGTGATGTTTGAGAAATGAAGTGAAATCATAAAAACGTATCACGGGAACGGCGTGGGAATTTGAAATATGCCTACACCGTGACAATAAAAAACCTACATCGTGAGGATAAAAAAAGAGTTGCCTTTTGCAGACAACTCTCTATTTTATTTCCTGTTCTAAATTGCGGAAGGTTTCGTGATGAAAAAATTCGTCAACGGTTATCCCCAATCCGTCGCAAAGTTTTTTTATTGTTACAATTCCGATGTTTTTCGCCCTGCCGTTTACGATGTCGTTCACGGTGGATTGCGTAACCGCAGATATCGTTGACAGTTTATTAACGGTTATATTCCGTTCGTTGCACAAAGTAAGTATTCTTTGCGCAACCGCATTCGAGATTCCCATATTATCACCTCATAATGCGATTATATAATATCGCCGTGCAGAAAGTTGTCGGTTAACCGTTGACTTTCGCAAAACGATGTGCTAATATGAGATAACGGCAAACCGTTAAATAATTATTTTTTGTAAGGAGTTTTGTGTTGTTTTGACAAATGCGATTTCTCGAAATTGTTGAAAACGCAGAAAGTGATTTCGGGTGGAAACATTTTCTGTTTTTGACTTGAAAAAAGCGGTTCGGGAGTGTTAACATAATGTCAGAACAACTTCAAAAAGGAGAGGAAAATTATGAAAAAAACAGTATTTAACACCATTTTATCCTTCTTGTTGGTCGGACTTCTTGCAGTGTCTGTTGTGGGCTGTGATAAGACTTCGGACGACACCTCAAAAGACGTTTCGAAGGACGTTTCTAACGATTCCTCTCTCAATATTTCCGACGATGTTTCGACGGATTCGGATGATTCGGGCAACGTTCCTGTTCTCTTGACCGATGAAGAATATTATCAACTCGCACAGTCCTATCTTTCTGAAGGAAAATATCTTGAAGCGTATAGAAACTTTGTGAATTGTATAGGTTATAAAGATGCCGTTGATTATTACAACAAGTTTAGCATACGCTTTGATAAATCCAACGAAATAACATACGATGCTGACGGCAAGGTTGTATCAAAGACCGAAATTATATGTGATTCTTACGGAAATATAACAAGAGGCATCGAACGTTATGAGGACGGAACCGTTGTTTGGCAATACACACATTCGCATGAATATGACGAAAACGGAAATATGACGCTTTTCATTTCTTATGATGAAGACGGTAAATTGGAAAGCAAATATGAATATGGATACGACGAAAAGGGAAACCTTGTTCTCAGCAAAGATTACGACAGTAACGAAGAATTAACGTATACGGGTACCTACGAATATGACGAAAACGGCAACCAGATTCATGGAATTGTATATGATGGTGACGGCAACGTTGTTCGCGAAGATAGATATGAATACGACAAAAATGGTAACGAGATTCTTTGTGTCGAATATCTTGAAGGGGAATTTGCAAGAAAAACCAAAACCGAATATGATGAAAACGGTGTTGTGCTTTTCGTGTATTATTATGATGAAAATGACAATGTCATAAGCAAAGTCGAACATGATCATATGGGCGCAGCCATTCTTGATACCGATTATGACGAGAACGGCAACGTCATTCGGGAAACAAAGACCGAATATAAATATGACGAAGCGGGAAATACGATTCTTGTTGTCGAATATGGTGAAGACGGCAACATTTCTGACAAATTTGTATATGAATATGATGAAAGAGGAAACGTTATTTTCAACGCATCATATGATGAAGACGGTAATTTGTTCGGCGAAAACAGACGTGTATACGAATTCGATGCAGACGGCGAAATTATCCGCGAAACACACTATGACGAAAATAATAAAATCACAGATGAATATAAATATGACGATTACGGTAACGAAATTTATATTGCCCGTTATGAAGACGGAAATCTTGTAGAACGTATAGAAGCAGAATATACAAATCTTCGTATAGTCTACACACCGTAAAAAAGAGAAAGAATTAAAAAGGGACTTCGGTTGAAGTCCCTTTTGATATAAAAAGTTTTGTAAAGAGAGCACGAGAGGAAGACTTTTTCAAAAGTTTTCCTCTCGTTATATTCTTTAACGAACCTGCCCGTTACCCTTAACAAGATATTTATAAGTCGTCATTTCAGGAAGTCCCATAGGTCCGCGCGCGTGCATTTTCTGGGTCGAAATGCCGATTTCCGCGCCGAAGCCGAACTCTTCGCCGTCGGTGAAACGGGTCGAAGCATTAACGTAAACGGCGGCGGCATCGATATTTTCGGTGAAATACTTTGCGTTGTCGGCGTTTTTCGTTATTATAGCTTCGCTGTGGCCCGTGCCGTGACGGTTGATATGCTCGACGGCTTCTTCGAGGGTCGAAACAACCTTGATTGCAAGGATATAGTCGTTATACTCGGTGAAAAAGTCCTCGTCGGTAGCTTTTTTGATGTCTTTGAGGATATCGCAGGTCTTTTCGCAACCGCGAAGCTCGACGTTGTCAAGACGTTCTTTAACAAGCGGAAGAAGCTCTTTTGCGACGTTTTCGTGAACAAGAAGCGTTTCCGCCGCGTTGCAAACAGAGGGACGGGAGCGTTTCGCGTTGTCGATAACATTAATCGCAATTTCTGTGTCGGCTTCCGAATCGAAATAGATATGGCAGTTGCCTGCGCCCGTTTCGATAACAGGAACAGTAGCATTTTCGACAACCGAGCGGATAAGCGACTTACCGCCACGAGGGATAAGAAGGTCGATGCCGCCTTTTAAGGTCATCAATTTGTTTGCCGTCTCACGGGAGGTGTCTTCTACAACCTGAATCGCATCCTTCGGGAGTCCGATCGATTCGAGTGCATCGGAAAGCACCTTGCCGACGGCGACGTTGGAATCGATTGCTTCCTTACCGCCACGAAGAATAACAGCATTGCCCGATTTTATGCAGAGTGCAGCCGCATCTGCGGTTACGTTGGGACGTGCTTCATAGATTATCGCTATAACACCGAAAGGAACACGAACCTTTTCGATAGTCAAACCGTTCGGTCTTGTCCAAGATTCACTCTTTTCAAGCGGGTCGGGAAGTGCGATAACCTTCTTGACCGAGTTGGAAATTGCGACAATACGTTCCTTCGTCAAGGTGAGTCGGTCGAGCATAGCGTCGCTCATACCGTTTTCTTTCGCACGAAGGATATCCGATTCGTTCGCTTTTATAATCTCGTCGGCACGTTCGACCAAGGCATCAGCCATTGCCGAAAGTGCTTTATTTCTTGTTTCGCTGTCGGTTGAACCGAGAAGACGGGAAGCTTTTTTTGCGTTTTCGCTCATTATATTAAGCATAATTATTTCACTCCAAAATATGTACCGACGAAATCGCCGTCAAAGATATCATAGAGAATTTCGGGGTCGGCACCGTTGACGATTATCATGGGTATTCCACGCTCGGTGGTGTATTTTGCACTTTCAAGCTTTGCGGTCATACCGCCCGTACCTCTTGCGGTACCTGCGCCCTTGCCGAAGGAAAAGATATCGTCGCTGACAACAGGAACGTGCTCGATGAACTTCGCGTTCGGGTTCTGACGGGGGTCGGAATCATAAAGACCGTCGACGTCGGAAACGTTGATACACAAATCGGCGTTGCAAAGTGCAGAAACCGATGCCGCGAGGGTATCGTTACTACCGATCTTGATCTGTTCGTTCGAAATCGTATCGTTTTCGTTTACGATGGGGATTATACCCTGACCGAGAAGAAGCTCGATAGTTGTTGAAGCGTGGTCGCGAAGCTCTTTATTGTCGATAACGCTTCTTGTGAGAAGAATCTGGGCTATCGTTGCGCCGAAATCGGAAAATCTGCGAGCGTACATGTCGATAAGCTGACATTGACCGACAGCTGCCGCCGCCTGTTTTTGTTCGGTAGTCAAGGTATCACGGCGGAAGCCCGTCTTTGCAAGACCACAGCTTACCGCACCCGACGAAACGAGGATAATCTCCTTACCGCTGTTGTGGATATCCGCAAGACAGGAAACGAGCTTTTCGACCTTGCGAATGTTGATATAACCCGAGGAATGAGTCAAGGTCGAAGTACCAACCTTGATAACAACTCTTTTGATATTTTCTGTTGATATTTTCATAATTTCACCTATGTAATACTTGAATACAATAAAGTATTATAATATAATGTAATCAAATAATCAAGATTTTGAAGGTATTTATATGAAAAAAAGATTAATCTTAGCTTCTGCTTCGCCAAGAAGGAAGGAACTTCTTGAAGGGGCGGGGTTTGAGTTTGATATTATAAAATCGGATGCCGACGAGGTCGCGTTTCTTGGAGAACCCGAAAAGACGGTTGTTATGAACGCTTGTTTGAAGGCAAGAGAGGTTTTCGGCCGTAACAGAGATTGTATTGTTCTCGGTGCAGACACGATAGTTTGCCTTGACGGTAAGATTCTCGGAAAGCCGAAGGATATCGACGATGCGAGAGAGATGATAAAATCGCTGTCGGGCAGTGTTCACGAGGTTTTGACGGGCTATTCGATAATCGACGAAAACGGCGAAACGAACGGTGTTACCGTGACGAAGGTCTGTTTTCGTGATATAACCGATGACGAGGTCGAGGAATATATCCATACCGACGAGCCGTACGATAAAGCCGGCGGTTATGGCATACAAGACCGTGCCGGTGCGTTCGTTGAATACATCGACGGTGATTTGAATAACGTAATCGGCTTGCCCGTTTGTGATATAAAGCCGATTTTGGATAAAAAGGTGTAGGGTACAAAATTGCACGCGTAGCAGAATAGATGAAGAATGAACAAACAGAACCCGAAGGTGTACAAACGTACATCGAGAGGTTCTGTTTGTTCATAGCACAAAAAATACAATAATAAAACGATAAAAGGCACCCAAAGGTGCCTTTTATTTCATCTAATCTTTAAGAAAAAATTATTTTTGTGCGTTCTTCGCTATTATGCTTAGCGTTTTTCAAGAAGAGCCTTGATGTCGTTAAGAGTTGCAAGAGTCTTTTCTTCAACGGAAGGTTCTGCGGGTGCTGTTGCTTCTTCGACAACTTCTTCTGCTTTCTTGAGGTTTTCAAGTTTATTACGCATGCCCATGAAAATCTTGATTACAACAAACATACAGAAAGCAACGATAAGGAAGTCGATTATGTACTGAATGAACAAGCCATAGTTGAGAGTGACGGCAGGAGTTGTAACCTCTGCAGTTACAGGGTCAACAACTTCGGGAGTGAGAACGTATTTCATTTCTGCAAGTGACTGTGTACCTGCAATCTTGCCGATAACGGGCATTATGATGTCTGCAACGAGCGAGGAAACGATCTTGCCGAAAGCAGAACCCATAATAACACCGACAGCCATATCGAGAATGTTGCCTTTAGAGATAAATGCTTTGAATTCCGAGAAAATTTTCATTTTTTGTTTCTCCTTAAAATTATTTTGTAAGAGCGTTGTTAAGTTTTTTGAGAAGTTCTTCTGCGTTCTGACCGTGTGCGCTGCAAGCGTCTGCTATTGATTCGCCACGCGACATAGGACAGCCAAGGCAGTGCATACCGATTTCGAGGAAATACTGTGCAAGTTCGGGATGTACGTCGAGAACTTCGCCGACAAGCATATCTGCGGTAATTTTAGTCATTTTCGTTGCTCCTTTCGGTAGAGTTTATATTTTCATTTTCTTCTTCTTGGTCATCGTCGCCGAGATTTGCGAAATCGCCGATATATTCGATTTCGGAATCGGACATAGCTTCGACCGTTTCGGGCGCCGGCTCGAAGGATATCGAGCTGTTCGGGATAATTTCTTCTTCCGAATCTTCTTCTTCGTCTTCGGATTCTTCGTCGAGCTCGATATCTTCGTTCGACAAATCAACCTTCTTGCGAAGCGATTGGAGTTTTTCTCTGCCTTCTGCCGAGAGGAAATATCTTGTGGTTTCGGAGAGGAAATAATAAACAAGCGCAACGGCAAGTGCAATAACAACCTTCGGCATTTCGGGTCTTATATATCCGAATACGTTTGCACAAAACGGCGTTGCCGTAAGGAGTGCAGTCAATAAAAACACACCAAGACCGACAAGGAAAAGAAGTCGGTTGCCGAACCGTTTCGTCTTGAAGACACTTCCGTTTCCGCCGAGCGAACCTGCATAAAGGAAAAGCAATATTGCAAGAGATATTAACGAACAAGCATAAGACGAGGTTGAAGCAAAGGTGATGAACAATGCAATACCGCCGCCGAGCGAGAATCCGAGGGGATAGAGGAATTGCCAAAGCTTCGGCTTCGAACCCATCGGTTTATGCTTTTCATAGAGGTTTTTAACACTTCTCGGCTCGAATGCGAGCGAGAAAGCAAAAGCAAGATTGAATATAATTCCGCCGAAGAGCACGTCTTGGGCACGGAAGGGTGTGATTTGGTTATAGAACAGCGAAATCAACGATGCGACAAGCATCATAATCGCCGCCGAGGGCAGATATTTGACGACCGAACGGATACGGCGAAGAAGTGTTTTCGCGTTCAGAATACCGTCGGTGATGAGGTTTATGCCGTTACCGAGCATCAACACGTCTGCCGTCTGGCGAAGCGTGTCGGACGAGGTTTCGGGTACGATCGAAACGTCGGCTTCGTGCATAATGGGAAGCTCGTTGATTCGTTCCGCCGTAACAGCCGTGATACGTCCGTTTTCTCTGCGTATCTTGATGACGTCGAGCCATTCGCTGTCGTCAATATTGAGGAACATTCGGTAATAGGGGGCGTTTGCGATGAACAGACCTCTCGAACAGGTACGAATCTGTTCTGCGGTTATGATCTGGGTTTCGTCGGTGATTATACCCGCACTTTTCGCCGCGTTGAGCGCCGTATAATATGCATCGTTGGAATTGAGAACCGTTTCGATTCCTGCGGTTTCGCAACGATAGACCGAGGACGCAACACCTGCATCGAGCGAGCTTGCGAAGGAAATAAATCCTTTGAAGATAAGTCGCTGTTCAGCTTCGATATCACGAAGCGATTCTGCTTCGGTTTCGCCTGTTGCGACAGCAACAAGAAAGCTGTTCGTTCTTGCGGAATCTTCGACGGCTGTGAGGATTCTCTTTCGGGTGAAATCACTCAATTTATAATCCGTGCCGTTAAGAGTATATCCGACACAACGGGATAATATGTTTTCGGGCGAACCGCGAACGATAATAACATTTTTTCCGTCACGCAACGTCAACATTCGGGAAATATCGCCCGAAAGGGTATATTCAGCATCAAGACGGATATATTCGTCACGAATCATTCCGATGGGCTTGTTCCACTCATCAAAATAATCGACGATTGCATCATCAAGCGGTGTTCCCTTGTATTCGGGAAGACCTCTTTTTTGTTTCTTTTCTGCCGGGGTGATACGTCTTGCATCAGAGCAGACGAGCATGAGCTTCAGAAGCTCTTCAGCCGTTTCGTCAGGGCGTTTTTCGCGGTCATAGCTCTTGCCCGAGAAATAAAGTCCTGTCAACGAAATTCGCTTTGGAGGGAAGGCAAGGTTCTTGCCACACATAACAGTGTTTGCATTCGAGAGCTTCTCGATACAGTTATAATTCTTGATAACCATACCGTCGTTAGCCATGTTCTTTGCACCGAAACCAAGCGACGTCGCACAAAGCGAAACCATACTGTCACAAAGCGAGCTTGCGCCGATTGCGAGCGAGCAGATAAACCATTCGGTTATATCCGCACCGAAGACAACACCCAAGAAGAGAAGTGAAAACGATGCAATAACCGAAACGAGCGAAACCTTTTGTGAAAGCGTTCCGACATATCGCAGTATTCTCGGGGTGTATTCATCACTGCCCGAGCGCATACGCTTCATCAACGTGTCACTGCCGATACGACAGACAATCGCCGTTGCGTGTCCCGAAGTGACGATACTGCCTGCATAGACCATATTGGCACATATAACTTCGATTCCGCTTGTTGCAAGATAGTGGCTGTCCTTGGGGACACTGCCTTTCTTGCCCGTAACGTGTGTTTCGAGAACCGAAAAGCCCATATCGTCGATAAGTCGACAATCGGCAGGCACCATCATACCCGATTCGAGCGTGATTATATCACCCGGCACGAGCAGACGGCTGTCGATTTGACTTTCTTCGCCGTTTCGCGTTACCTTCGCTTTGAGCGAGGAATATTTCTTCGGCACCTTCAAAGCAACACTTGCTCTGAATTCCGAAAACGAGTTGAGGAAGATAATCGCACCGATGACGAGAGTCATTATAAGATAGGTTATCTCGTCGGGGCGGAAAAGATACATCAAAAACGAGGAAATGAACAAGAATATTCCCGTCAGCCCTTTAATTTGGTTTTTCAAGCTGTCGCGGAAGGAAAGTCGGAAGTCACTCTTAATATCGTTCATTCCGAACATTCTTCTTGCTTTTTTGATCGCTTTCGGCGTTTTTCCCTCGATTAAATCACTTTCGAGCGATTCCGCAACCTCAAAAGGTTGCATCTCCTCGGGGGAAAACGTAAGTTCCTCTTCGTTTTCTGTGCTCAAAACGGTTTTTATTTTCAATTTTTCAAATCCGTTTTCTGCCATAACAAAGTTCTTTCTTGGAACGTTTAGTTTTTGTGTGTGTTAATAATTACGTCGTCACCGTTTGCGTCGGCAACAACCTTATTTATCGGGTCACGATAGGAAGAAACGATTTCGGTTGCAATCTTGTCTTCGACGTCGGTCTGAATAAGACGGCGGAGGTTACGTGCACCGTATTTTTCGGAATATCCCTTGTCGGAGAGATAGTTCACGAGGTTTTCGGTATATTCAAAGGAAATACCCTTTTCGGAAAGCACTCTTTCAAGGTCGCCAAGCATAATTTTGCAGATATGCTTGAAGTTTTCATTGTTCAAACGGTTGAACACGATAATCTCGTCAACACGGTTAATAAATTCGGGACGGAGGAAGGATTCAAGCGCCTTCATAACCTTCGTCTTTTCGTTTTGCGAAACGCTTTCGCCGAAACCTGCGATAGAGCTCGATTCCGAGCTGCCCGCATTGGTCGTCATAACGATGACCGTGTTTTCAAAATTAACTTCCTTGCCGTGAGCAGCGGTAATTCTGCCGTCGTCGAGAATCTGAAGAAGGATATTCAAAACGTCGGGGTGTGCCTTCTCTATCTCGTCAAAAAGCACGACGGTGTAGGGTTTTCTTCTGATTTTTTCTGTGAGCTGACCTGCCTCGTCATAGCCGATATAACCGGGAGGCGAGCCGATGATTCTCGAAACCGAATGTTTTTCCATAAATTCGCTCATATCGAGGCGAATTAAGGATTCGGGAGAATCGAAAAGATATTGCGCAAGTACCTTGACAAGCTCGGTCTTGCCGACACCCGTGCTTCCTGCAAAAATGAAGGAAACGGGTTTTTTCTTGTAAGAAATACCTGCTCGAGAGCGTTTTATTGCCCTTGCGACAGCGTTGACCGCCTCGTCCTGACCGATGATGCGGTTCTTAACCTCATCTTCAAGACGTTCGATCTTGACAAACTCGTTTTCCGAGATGTTCGTGGCAGGAACACCTGTCCAAACCTCGATAACCTTTGCAATTGCTTCCTCGGTGAGAGTCAATTTATCGCGTTCGGCAGAAAGCTCGTTAAAACGTGCTTCTTTCTGCAAAAGCGCGGTTTTCAAATCGGCAATACGGCGATAATCGTCTTCCTCGGGAGATTCTTTTGCTTCGAGAGCTTCAAGCTCTTCGCGGTTTTTCTTGATTATATCGCTGATTTCGCCAATCTCGTTCACAATGGGGGAGCGCATCGCAATATGCGAGCACGCTTCGTCCATAAGGTCGATTGCCTTGTCGGGAAGGAATCGGTCGGTTATATAACGTTCCGAGAGTGTGACGATTCGTCTTAAGAGATATTCGGGTACGTTCAGACCGTGGTGGGTTTCGTAATATTTTTTGATACCTGCAAGGATTTTTATTGTATCTTCAATCGAAGGTTCACCAATCATAACGGGTTGGAAACGACGTTCGAGCGCCGCGTCCTTTTCGATGTGAAGACGATATTCGTTAAGCGTTGTTGCGCCGATAAGCTGGATCTCTCCGCGGCTTAATGCGGGTTTGAGGATATTTGCAGCGTTCATACCGCCTTCGGCATTACCTGCGCCTACGATGGAATGAACCTCGTCGATAACGAGAATTGCGTTGCCCTTCTTTTTCGTTTCTTCGATAAGACCTTTCATGCGGTTTTCGAATTGACCTCTGAATTGAGTACCTGCAACGATTGCGGTCATATCGACAAGATAAACTTCCTTGCCCTTCAATTTGTAAGGTACGTCGCCTGCGACGATTCTCTGTGCGAGCGCTTCCGCAACGGCAGTCTTGCCGACGCCGGGCTCACCGATAAGGCAGGGGTTGTTTTTCTGACGGCGTGTCAAAATTTGTATAACACGTGTAAGCTCGTTATCTCTGCCGATGACGTTGTCGAGTTTGCCTTCTTTTGCACGTTCGGTGAGATTAAGGCAAAAATCACGAAGATAGCTTGGTTGACGGCGCTTTTCCTTCTGTTTTCCGTCGGCTTTGCCCGATTCGGGTTTATCGCCTTTTTCGAGAGGGTTTCCGCCGAAAAACGAGTTTATGTCGATTGAAGGCGCACGACCTTCATCGTCATCACCGTTTTCCATCGGCATCAAGCCACCCATCATACCGTCGCTTAATGCTTCAAGCTCCTCGGGGCTTATATTCATTTGGTTTATAATGTCGTCAATGGGCTTTATTCCAAGCTCTTGAGCGCATTTTATGCAATAGCCTTCGCTTGTAATCTTTCCGCCTTCGTTTTTCTGAATAAAAACGATTGCAGGGCGGATATTACAACGAGAACAGCGTTTGAGTTCCATATTTGTGATTACCTCTTAAAGACCTTGAGTTCGTATTTTCCTTTGAAATCCTTGAAATAATACATTGCGAGAGAAAAAATCATAACCGAAAGCATCGTCAGACAGAGAACGATGTCGAGAGTCGGGTTGTCACGAATAATAAGGCGAGTACCTGCACAAACAAACAACAAGCCTGTTGCGACCTTACCGTACCAATGCGCTTGAACGACAACCTTCTTCCTTTTAAGTATTGCCACAGTACCGAAAAGCATAACAGCTTCTTTGATGATAAGCGGTATTAACATAATAAGGAAAATACTGTTGTCGATAGCAAAGCAGAGCGTAGCCGTAAATTGCATCAATTTATCGGCGATCGGGTCGAGAATTTTGCCGACGTCGGTTATCCAATTATTGCGTCTTGCAAGATAGCCGTCGAGCGCATCGGTCAGCCAAGCAAGAATATAAACACCAACAGCGATATATTGGTTCGGACCTTCGGTATATTCAAAATACGTCCAGAAAAACAAGGGGACCATAAACAATCGGAACACCGAAAGCATATTTGGGATCTGTCTTTTCATTTTAAAACCTCTGGATTAAAGGAAGAAAGAATAAATGTTGATATTGTAAAAAATATTGAAGAGAAAAGTGTTTTCAGGCTTGAGCGCAGAAATGAAGTCGCTTCCGAGGAAGTCTGCGTTCTCGATGAACAATCTCATAATGAAACAGAAAAGGAATACTCTGAACAACGCAAGGATAACACCAAGCACGATGCCCAAAGCCTTATTGCAGGAACGAAGAACCGGCAATTTTGCGATTATGTTCAAAACCCTCGAGAGGACAGAAAGCAAAATCTGTGTGCCGACGAAAAGAATGATTATCGAAGCGGCAGTAGCAATAACGTTGATTATCGGCTCTGCAATCTTCTTCGCCAAAGCAGATTCTTTGTTTTCGACGTCTACGACGTTTTCGGCATACCAAGTTTTAATTTCTTCTTTTTCGATACCCGAAATCGTCAAGAGTGTGTTGAAATCGCTCGATTTACCTTCGATAAGACCGTCGGTGTCGCCTGCGCCATCGAGGATGAATTCGGTGATTTTTTCTTCGGTTGCTTCTTCAATCGATTCTGCGATAGGAGTTGTTTTCAAAAATTCCGCCAAGGGTGTACAAAGAGTTGCGGTGATGATTATTGCCAAGATGAAGGAAACAGCGCTTATAAGTGTTTTTATAAAGCCGTTTTTTGCGGCAAAAAATACTGTTATTGCGAAAATTAAAACGATTGCGATATCAAGAAACCAGCTCATTGAAGGGAATCCTGCCTTTCAAAATTTTTCGATTCGAAATATTCTGCTCGGTTTTCCGAGAAGAGAATGATTCTGTTGTCGTCTCGGACGATCGATGTGAATGAAGTCGGAACGGAATAAATGATTTCTTTGCCCGATTCAACATCGGTTTCCGACAAAACACCGGGAGATAGTGCATAAAGCTTTCCGCCTGCGATGGAAGTATCGGAAAGTGCGGAGGGGAACTGTTTTTCGAGAACGGTGTTTCCGTTAAGGTCATAAACGACCGCTTGCGCGCCGCCCGAAAGACCGTTCAGTCCATATGTTACAAGCGCATATTTACCGTAAATTCTTCCCGAAAGAAGCTCTTTGCCGTTAAAATCGATAGTTCCGACGGTGTTTCCGTCATTGTCGAAGAAGCGCAAAGCTTCGCTTGTCATCAAAGCATATCCGTTTTCGGTATAATAAACACCAAGCGGTATTTCTCCGACGAATGTGCTTGTCGATACAGCTTCTTCGGCATCGGTTTTGAATCTTGAAATCCTTGTTACAAGATTACCCTTTTCCGAGAAATGCGCCGCGGCGATAAATTCGTTGCCGTCTTTGTTAATATCAAGATAATTGACATAATCGTCGCCGAAAAGACGGGAGTATATCAAACGGAACGCACTGTCATAAACGTGAACTGCCGAGCGATAGCCTTTTTCGGAGGTTATTACTGCGAATCCACCCTTTTGCGAAGCGGCAAGTCCATAGATTGGATATGCAAAAGGAGTTTCGGGAGACCAAACACGAGAATAGGAGTTGAAAACCTTAATATCGTTTCCGCCGATATCATAGCAGAAAAGGTTTATACCGTTTTGAACCATTTTCGGATGGTCAAACATAAAATCGGATTTAAGAAGAATTTCGCTGTCCCAACCTGTTATGGTGAGACCGCTTTCGTTCATAACCGCAAGGTCGCCTTTGAAGATGATACCCTTGTTACCCGCGCTTCCATCGAAGGTGATAACGCCGCCCTCGGGCGTTTCGGCTTCTTCGCCGAGGTTTATGAACTTCAACATATATCGGAAATTTTCGATTGTAATTTCGTCGCTGTGGAAGGAAAGCGAATAGACCGCAAACGCAACGACGAACGCAAGGACGATATAACGAAGCGATGCAACCTTTCGCCCAAGCTTTATATAATGCGTTTCCACTGTTGGTGTTTCGCTTGTATTTTGTTTTTTCTTATCATGAAATGCGGAAAAGACACCCACTTCTTGATATCCTCCTTTCGATAATATACTTTATTAATAAAAGACTCTGTTGAGAAACAAACCTTGTGCCGGTGCGGTTATACCTGCATTCGAACGGTCGCGCGAGGCTATAATTTCGGAAATCGGTTGACCTTTTGTGCCCGATGCAAGCTCGGCAACCGTGCCGACCATAATGCGAACCATATTATATAAGAATCCGTCGGCAGTTACGGTAAATATTACCATATCTCCTTGGCGTTTTACGTCGAAATAGCGAACCTCTCGCACAGTATCTATTATTTTCGACCCTGCAGCCATAAAAGCACGGAAATCCTTTTTCCCGACGAACTCTTGGCAAAGCTCGTTTGCTTTGATTTCGTCGATATGCTTTCCGAAAAGCCAACTCGTGTCGTCGAGGAAGGGG
>JAZOSQ010000034.1:0-75728 GCA_045657245.1 Eubacteriales bacterium
AGTTTAGCCACACAACTTCCTTCACGGGCAACACCTATTCCGTAACGATGGATTCTACCCGTGTGGGCAGACAGGTTTACTGTGTAATCACCGATAAATACGGCGCAACCGTGAAGACGAACACCGTAACACTCGGTATGCCCGAAAAGATCACCAAACAACCCACAAACGTAGCAGCACAAAGCGGAAAGACTGCAAAGGTAACCGTAACGGCGTCGGGAGATGGCTTGTCTTATAAGTGGTACTACAAAAACAAAGGCGCAAGCAAGTTTAGCCTTACAACTTCCTTCACGGGCAACACCTATTTCGTAACGATGGATTCTACCCGTGTTGGCAGACAGGTTTACTGTGTAATCACCGACAAATACGGCAATAAGGTTCAAACCAAGACCGTAACGCTCGGCATGGCAGCAAAGATTACAACCCAACCGACAAGCGTTAAGGTTGCAAACGGCAAGACCGCAAAAGTCACCGTGAAAGCATCGGGCGAAGGCTTGAAGTATAAATGGTACTACAAGGACAAGGGTGCAAGCAAGTTCAAACTTACAACCACCTTCACAGGCAACAGCTATTCTGTAACAATGACAAACGCACGCGCAGGCAGACAAGTTTATTGCGTTGTCACCGATAAATACGGCAATAGCGTGAAGTCCAACACAGTTACATTGAATAAGAAATAAACAACAAAAAAGGACTCGTTCACAAACGAGTCCTTTTTGTATACAATAGAAATCTCATAAAAATCGGCGACACGCGCGTCGATTTTTATACCTATGATATCCGTGAGTGTCGAGTGCGAAGCGCGAGGCGCGACGGCGCGAGCGGAGGGATATCTAAAACCGATTGAAAACTTGTTTTCAATCGAGAGCGTCAGCTCTTAAAACTTATTAACTTTCTTCTGGAAGTATGCCTTCGGATGCTGGCAAACGGGGCACATTTCGGGAGCTTTCTTGCCAACGTGAACGTGACCGCAGTTGGTGCAGATCCACATGCAAACTTCGTCGGAAATGAAGATTTCTTCCTTGCCGAGCTTGTCGAGAAGTGCGCGGTATCTTTCTTCGTGTTCCTTTTCGATCTTGCCTACTGCTTCAAAGAGGTATGCGATCTTGTCGAAACCTTCTTCTTTTGCGGTCTTTGCAAATTCTGCATACATTTCGGTCCATTCATAGTTTTCGCCTTCTGCTGCGTCGAGAAGGTTGGTCATGGTGTCCGGAACCTTACCGTCGTGAAGGAGCTTGAACCAAAGCTTTGCGTGTTCCTTTTCGTTGCCTGCGGTTTCTTCAAAAATGTCTGCGATGAGGGTGTAACCTGCTTTTTTAGCTTCACTTGCATAGTAGGTATACTTGTTACGTGCCTGAGATTCACCTGCAAACGCGGTCATAAGATTCTGTTCTGTTCTGCTGCCTTTGAGTTCCATTGTTGTGTTCTCCTTTTATTGTAAATTTTTATTTTTGCATTTCGGGCAAAGCCCGTAAAAAACCGTTTCCTGACGAGATATCGAAAAACCGCTTTCGTTTTCGATGTTTTTAGTCAAAACCTCGTCGCTGTATTGAATGAAATGGTCGTCGAACCTACCGCAACCGTCACAGCATAAATGATAATGCGGACTTATATCACCGTCAAACCTGTCGGGAGAATTATTGACCGAAATACGACGAATAATACCGCTTTCGGCAAGACGGTTAAGATTTCGGTAGACCGTTGCAAGACTAATGTCGGGACAGGTATCAACAAGCATTTCATAAACACCGTCTGCTGTCGGGTGCGTCTTAACAGAGCGCAATGCAGAAAGTATAAGCGTTTTCTGCCTCGTGTTCCTTTCCTTCATCAGCAACAACCTCTTATTGATAATTATTATCAATAAGAATATATCATATAAAAAATCATTTGTCAATAATAAAATTGATGATGGTCTTTACTTTTTTGTCAATGAATGATAGAATAAAGAAGATAAGAACAAGGAGCAGAAAAAATGCCGTTTTTACCGATTTTTCAAAATGAAATAGATTACCAGCCCGATTTTGTAATCGTAACGGGCGATGCATACGTTGACCATCCGTCGTTCGGCACAGCGATAATTTCGCGTGTGCTTGAAGCAGAGGGATATTCTGTTGCTATTATACCCCAACCCGATTACAAAAGCAAGAACGACTTTATGCGTTTCGGTCGTCCGAGATTGGCTTTTTTGGTTAATTCGGGTAATATCGACTCGATGGTGGCACATTATACGGTTTCCAAGAAGCGCCGTAACGACGATTATTATTCACCCGGCGCAAAGATGGGCAACCGCCCCGACAGAGCCGTTATCGTTTATTGTAACCGAATCCGAGAAGCGTTCGGCGACGTTCCGATTATCATCGGTGGTCTTGAAGCGTCAACCCGCCGTTTTGCACATTACGATTATTGGAGCGATTCGGTAAGAAGAAGTGTGCTTGTCGATTCAAGAGCAGATATGCTGACCTACGGTATGGGCGAAAATATCCTTCGTCGTATTGCGTTCCTTCTCGATAAGGGCGTTCCGATAAAAAAAATCCGCGACGTTCGTGGTACTTGCTTCCTCGAATCGCGTGATTTCAAGCCACATTTTGATTTTGAATCCTGTGGCGAATTCGACGATATCAAGAGCGACAAACGCGCTTTCGCAAATGCATTCAAGACCCAATCGGACAACCAAGACCATATCTACGGCAAAGCGATTTTAGAGGGCTATGGCGAAAAGGTTCTCGTTCAGAACCCCCCGATGCCCCCCTTGACAAGAAAAGAGCTTGATGCCGTTTATTCACTTCCTTATATGCGAACCTACCACCCGAGCTATGAAAAGCTCGGCGGTGTTCCTGCGATTGAAGAAGTAAAGTTCTCGGTCACACACAACCGAGGTTGCTTCGGCGGTTGTAACTTCTGCTCGATAGCTTTCCATCAGGGAAGAACCGTCACGTCACGTTCGATAGCTTCCTGCGTTAAAGAAGCCGAACAGATTGCCTCGATGCCCGATTTCAAGGGATATATCCATGACGTCGGCGGTCCGAGTGCAAACTTCCGTACCAACGGATGCGAAAAAGCAAAGAAGTATGGTGTCTGTAAGGGTAAAAACTGTCTGACTCCGACCGTTTGTAAGAATATGAACGTCGACCATACCGAATATATCGAGCTTTTGAAGTCGATAGAAGCGGTCAAGGGTGTCAAGAAGGTTTTCGTTCGTTCGGGATTGAGATATGACTATATCCTCGCCGATAAAAACCTCAAATTCTTCCGCAAACTCGTCAACGACCACGTCAGCGGACACCTTAAAGTCGCACCCGAACATTGCTGTAACGACGTGCTTAAACTTATGGGCAAACCGCCTATCGAGGATTATGATAAATTCAAAGAAAAGTTTGCCGTCTTGACAAAAGAAGCGGGGAAGGAACAGTATATTGTTCCCTATCTCATATCTTCCCACCCCGGCAGTACGCTCGATTCGGCAATCGAACTTGCTTTGTATTTGAAACGTAACCGATTGAATCCCGAACAGGTTCAGGACTTCTATCCGACACCGGGAACGGCTTCGACTTGTATGTTCTATACAGGCATCGACCCCGCAACAGGCAAAAACGTATACGTTGCAAGAGATTATAACGAAAAACAGATGCAACGTGCGCTCTTGCAGTTTGCGCGCCCTGCAAATGCGCCTATCGTAAGAAAAGCGCTTATAAAGGCAGGAAGGGAAGACCTTATCGGATTTTCAAACGATTGCCTTGTTCGCCCCGAAGTTCAAAAAACTTATGGCAAGAAACCTAGCAAATCCCCGAGCAAACCCCAGAGCAAAAATTCAAAACCCCAAAGACCGAAACCCCAAAAACGCACCAAAAGAAAATAAAAAAGAACGGCTTATCGTGAAAGATAAGCCGTTTTTTGTTATCGGGGTTCCCAAGAAGTCGTTAGACTTCTTAGGGTAATTGTTGGGGTGATTTCTTTATTCCCCTGCAGGAATTGCAGGTTCTTCGGGAGTATCGGGATTGAGAAGATCGTTCAGATCTTCGTCGGAAATCGATTCATCGGGATTTAATATATCTTCGGGAATTTCGGGTTCTTCGGGTTGGTAATGCTCGATACAAATTCTGTTTGCAGGCTTCGAGCTTGAATAACCGAAGTTCAATCCTTTGGGAAGCGCGTTTTGGAAGAAGGGAACAGACTTGCTCGTTGGGTATTCATATCCGTCGGGAACGTCCATATAGATATATTGTGCGTCACCAACGGAAACCTTGCCGTGAAGAGCACGGTCTTCGATGGTGAGCTTTCTCAAACCAACTTCAATAATGTTGGATTCGGGACAAGCGCATCCGTCAAGGCAAAGCGCCTTTGTCTTCTTATCATATTTGACCATAACGTGAACGTCGCAATATTCGGTAGGTACGTCAAGTTTGTTGAACATACCCTTTGCAATACAGCTCATACCGCCGTTTTGACGGTAAAGGTCTTTCTTACAGGCTTCTGTGGGAAGCTTGCCCGAAATGGTGCAGTACTCCGAAGTTACCATAGAAGAAGGATATTCAAACTTCTTTGTGTAGGGAATGCCTTTTGCGTCGTAATATTTATAAATCTCGTTAAAAACACTGTTCCAAAGTGAAGCTGCGCTGTTGCCCGATGTGGTGATAACTTGGTTTAGGTCGTAACCATACCAACAACAAGCAACAAAATCGGGAGTATAACCTGCGAAATAAACGTCTTTTTTATCGTTGGTTGTACCTGTTTTGCCCGCAACCTCAACACCGTATTTCTTCTGGAATTTAATTCTCGAAGCAGCGGTACCATATGAGCCTGTAACAACGTGTGTGAGAAGGTCCGTCAAGATAGCTGTTGTGGTTTCCTTGTACATAACTCTGTGTTCTTCGCTGTTGTCAAGAATAACCTTGCCCGTGCTGTCGCGAACGACGGAATATGTTCTTGCTTTTGAAGTGACACCGTTGTTTGCAAGCGTTGCGTACGCTTGAGTGTGTTCGCGAACGCTTACACCATAGGTCATACCACCAAGCGCCATAGGCGAAGTTCCGATGTCGGAAACGACATTTCCGTTCTCTAACGTTTTGGAATCTATAAGCTTTTCATAACCATAGGATTTGAAGTTGTTATAGACGTTTTCCACACCCATCTTTTCACAAAGATAAACCGGAATGGTGTTTAGTGAGGATTGGAGTGCATAGTCGAGCGAAACAAGACCTCTATATCGATTGCTTGAGTTTCTCGGCCAATATTTACCGGTTTCTTCATAATAAACGGGAGGAACGTCGTCAACGGGTGTTCCTGCCGAAATATATCCATTGTCTAAAGCGTAAGCATAAATGGAAACGGGCTTTATCGACGAACCGCATTGACGCCAACTGTTTGTCGCACGGTTAAGTCCACGGCTTTCTTTTTTCGTACCAAGACCGCCGACAATCGCAAGAAGGTTGCCCGAATCGGGGTCCATAACACAAATTGCCGATTGTGCCTGCATGCCTTTTGTCTGAGGCCATTGTGTGCTGTCGGTGAACACCTTTTCGGCACACTTTTGGATTGCAGGATCCATACAGGTTACAATCTGCAAACCGCCCGAATAGAGAACTCTAGAAGCGGTCGCTTCGTCATAACCATATTTTTCCATAAGGTCGTCAACAACGTCGTCCATGACGGCATCGATATAATAGGAATGTATCGTTTCGGTATATTCCTCGTCACTGCCGTCTGCCAAGGTTATTGGTGCGTCGTAATATTCATCAAATTCTTCCTGAGTGATTTTGCCTTGTTCAAGCATGAGCTTGAGAACAAGGTTTCTTCTCGTGAGGTTGTTTTTCGGGTTCGAAATCGGGTCATAATGTGCAGGCCATTTACCGATGGAAGCAATTGACGCACATTCCGCAAGGTTAAGTTCACTCAATTCCTTTCCGAAGTAGGTTTGTGCCGCAACACGAACACCGTAAGAGTTGTGAGAAAGGTATATCGTGTTGAGATACATTTCAAGTATCTCGTTTTTCGTATATTTACTTTCAACGTTAAAAGCACGGAAAATTTCTTGAACCTTACGTTGGATAGTCGCTTCGTTTTCCCCTGTAACGTTCTTGATAAGCTGTTGGGTTATTGTCGAACCACCGCCGTAATTGGCACTCGTCGGAACAAAGAAGTTATAGATCGCCGAAGCGGTTCTCGTTGTGTCAACACCGCTGTGTTCGCGGAAACGCTGGTCTTCAACGGCAATATAAGCGTCGATAAGCTGTTGCGGGATGTCGTCATAGCTTGCCCAAAGACGGTTTTCACTGCTTGCGAGCGTGTCTTCTTCAAGCAAGATTTCCTTGCCTTCTGCATCGACATAATACATCGTTGTTGACAGCGCCGAGTCAAATTTCAGATTATCCAATCCCGTAAAGTTCGGGTCGACATAGTTTTTAATATAAACGATAAACGCAATAACGACAACGGTACCTGTTATGATGCCTACAACAAGGACGGTAAGAAGAATGTTCATAAGATAGGTTAAAATCTTACGAATGACAAACCAAACCCCAGAAAGCGTGGTCTTTGCCGCGCGTGAGGTTTTCGAATTTTTCTTGTTTGTTTTTGTGTCGCTCTTTTTGTTTTTTTTCTTGGGTGCGCTGTTGTTTTCAACCTTGTCGAAGGTTCTTGTGCTTCCTTCGCTTTGAGGTTTAGTGTTAACAGGCGCAAAATCTCTTGTCGCAGCACTATCCTGCTTCATAGAGTCGTCATTTTTGTTGAAATTTTCCTGCATAACGATTGAAAATTCCTTTCGTGTTATTTAACGGCAATATTTTCCTTGCCCATAATCTCTTTTAGCTGGTTTAAAATCCTATCAGAAACGTCGGTTGTTTTGCCCTTGACGGCGCAAAGCCGTTTTTCCGATTCAAAATAAACAACTATTCTCGCATTACCGCCTGTCTGTGATGCAAGTGCAATCGCATCGTCAAGACGTTGGGAGTTTGTATCGGTGACCTTAATATAGACCGAACAAGAATCTGTTGGTTCTTGCTTTTTTATGTTTTTAGAAACGTATTCATTCCTCAACGCTTCTTCGGGAGTGAGAACTGATTTGAGCAATATCGTGACGTTTTCTTTCGATTCGTCACCAAAAGCTTCTTTGATTTCGGGTGAGCCAACAAAAACATAAACCTTGTTTTCTTCAAATTTGCTTCCCGATTCGGCATACAGCGAGGGAAACATGATGATTTCTGCGCTTCCATGCTCGTCCTCTGCCGTTATGAATGCCATTATATCATTCTTTTTTGTAACTTTCGAGCGTTTTTTTGTTACAAGACCAAGAAATTTTATTCTGTCGGTCTTTTTGATTTTGCCTTCTTCAAGTAATTCGCGAAGTTTTTCGGTGTTTAATGCACCTATGTTTTTCGCTAATTCCTCATATCCGTCCAAAGGATGACCCGAGAAATAAAGCCCCGTCATCTCTTTTTCGCCCGAAAACAGCTCGTTTTGGGTGAATTCGGGAAGGTCGGATTTCGGGAATTCAAAAGCCGATTCACTTTCGACCATTCCGCCGAAAAGACTGATCTGTCCGACGCTCGTTCTGTTTTTATCGCGGGAAACGGTTTCCAAAGCGGAAGAAAGCCCCGCCATCATTCTGCTTCTCGGAATAGAGAAGCAATCGAGCGCACCCGCGATTATAAGCGATTCGAACGATTTCGAGCTTCCAAACGACGCGCATCTCGAAATAAAATCCTCGATGCTCGTGAAATTCCTTCTCAAACGTTCGTTGATAACCTTATCAGCGAAAAGCTCTCCGACGTTCTTGACTGCCGCAAGCCCGAAACGAAGGTCGTTCCCTTCGACAGAGAAACTGCCGAAACTGTGGTTGACGTCGGGAGGGAGTATCTTCATTCCCATCTTTCCGCAATCGGCAATATATTCGCCAACCTTTTCGTTCGAACCCATAACCGTGTTCAAAAGCGAACACATATATTCTCTCGGATAGTGGCATTTAAGCCAAGCGGTTCTGTATGCAACAACGGCATAGGCGGCGGCGTGGCTTTTGTTGAACGCATATTTTGCGAATTCGTTCATTTTCATAAATATCGATTCCGCAACCTTCTCGTCAACACCGTTTTTGACTGCACCTTCGATGAAAACACCCTTTTCCTTTGCCATAACTTCGGGTTTCTTCTTTGCCATCGCACGTCTGACGATATCCGCTCTGCCGTAGGAATATCCTGCGAGGTTTCTGCAAATCTGCATAACCTGTTCCTGATAAAGAAGTACGCCACAGGTTGTGGAAAGGATATCTTTAAGACGCACGTCGTCATATTCGATTTTTTCGGGGGATATTCTGTTTTTCAAGAAAGTATCGATTGAAAGCGCAGGACCGGGACGGTAAAGCGATATAACCGAAATTATATCTTCAAGGTTTCTCGGCTTGAGCTTCGAAAGAAGATGTCGCATACCTTCGCTTTCAAGCTGGAAAATACCGATTGCGTTCCCTTCGGAAAGCATATTATAAGTCGCCTCATCGTCAAGTGGAAGCGCTTCGGCGGAAAAATCGGGAATCATTTTCCGAATCTGTTTTTCCGTGCTTTGTATTATAGATAGGAACCGAAGCCCAAGAAAGTCCATTTTAAGAAGACCTAAATCGGCAACGGTGTTCATCGGGAATTGCGTGACAACAGTGCTGTCGTTAACAGCAAGGGGAAGATAGTTTGTAAGCGGTTCGTCGGTTATAACAACGCCCGAAGCGTGAGTCGACGCGTTTCTCGGTCTGCCTTCAAGCTTTGATGCAAAATCAATAAGCTTCTTTGCGGCGGGATCGTTGTCATACCGTTGTTTAAGCTCGGGATTTTCTTTCAATGCCGATTCAAGCGTGACGTCGAGATATCTCGGTATCATTTTTGCGATCTCGTCAACCGAAGCATAACTCATACCGAGCGCGCGGCCTGTATCACGAACTGCCTGACGGCAGGCAAGTTTACCGAAGGTGATAATCTGTGCAACGTGTGCGCGACCGTATTTCGAAGCAACGTATTCGATAACTTCGCCTCTGCGTTCGTCGCTGAAGTCGATGTCAATATCGGGCATAGAAACTCTTTCGGGATTCAAAAATCTCTCGAAAAGAAGACCGAACTGTATTGGGTCAACCTGTGTAATACCAAGAGAATAGGTACAAAGACTGCCGACGGCACTGCCTCTACCCGAACCGACGGGAATACCATTCTGACGGGCGTAGTTGACGAAATCCCAAACAATAAGAAGATAGTCGTCAAAGCCCATATTGTGAATAACCGAAAGTTCATAATCGATTCTTTCGCGGTATTTCGAAATATCGTCACAAAGACGGTTTTCCTTTTGGAGCTTCTCAATACCCTCGTCACAAAGCTTTTTGAGATAGCTTTGAGCCGTATAGGGGGAGGGAGTCTTGAAAGCAGGGAGGTGCATATTGTCAAAATCAAATTCAAAATTGCACATTTCGGCAATCTTCTCAGTGTTTTCGACGGCTTGAGGTACGTCGCGGAAAAGAACTTCCATTTCCGTGACCGATTTTATATAATGTTCGCTTCCTTCCATAACGAAGTTCGAATTGTCAAGCGTGTTGCCCGTAGCAATGGCGGAAAGAAGCTTTTGGATTTGTGCGTGTTCTCTGGAAATATAATGCGCGTCGTTCGTCGCAACGAGAGGGATATCAAGTTCACGGGAGAATTTAATAAGTGCGCGGTTGACTTCTTCCTGACCTTCGATTCCGTGACGTTGAAGCTCAAGATAAAAATTATTTCTTCCGAAGATTCGGTCAAAAATAATAATACGTTCTCTCGCAAGAGAAAGGTCGTTTGCAAGTATCGCCTTTGGGATACTGCCCGAAATACAACCCGAAAGCGCGATAAGTCCTTCGGAATGTTTGGAAAGCATCTCGATATCGGTTCTCGGTTTTTGATAAAAACCCACAGTGAACGCCTTCGAAACGATAGCCATAAGGTTTTTGTACCCTTCTGCGTTCTTCGCCAAAAGAACGAGATGTGAATAATCGGAATCCAAAAGTCGATCCTTCTGTTCCATAGAACGAGGCGCGACGTAGACCTCACATCCGATTATCGGACGAACTCCCTTGCTCACACAAGCTTTATAAAAATCAACGGCGCCATACATAACACCGTGGTCGGTAATGGCGACGGCGTTTTGACCTGCATTTAAGACGGCATCGGGGATTTCGTTGATACGACATTCACCGTCAAGAAGACTGTATTCGGTATGAAGATGAAGGTGAACGAACCCCATAAGCTTTCCTTTTTAAGATTTTTGAAGCATTTCTGCGATTTCGATAAGTTTTTTGAACCTATGGTTCAACCCCGATTTGCTGACCGGTTCACGAAGTCTTGAAATGATTTCGTTAAGACTGATATCGGGATTTGCAAGTCGAATTTCGGCACATTCGCGAAGCTCGGGCACAAGGTTTTGCATAACACCGTATTTCTGAATGATTTTTATTGCCTCACATTGTTCGGCGGCCGCGCGAGCGATACGGTCGAGATTTGCGGTTTCCGCGTTGCAAATTCTGTTCGCCGTGTTTCTGACGTCGCTCATAATTTTCGTGTTTATAATATCAAGTGCCGCCTTGACACCGCCGATGTATGAAAGAATATCTTCGATGCTTTCACTTGCCTTATAATAAAGAATGGGCTTGTTTCGTCTGACCGAGCGTTTTGGGGATAACCCGACCGAATCGAGTATTTCGGTGATATAATCGGCATATTCATCGTCGGGAAGCACGAAGGAAAGCATAAAATTCCTTCCGGGTGCGCTGACGTTACCGCATTTAAGAAACAAACCGCGCAGGAAACAACCGATATCCTTGTCGCATTTTGCGTCGACTCTGCCAAGAGCTTTTCCGTTTTCGATATTTTTCTTGCAACAATCCTTTTTCGGAATATTCGATAAAAGCTGTTGTTTTATTTCGGAGGAAAAAGACATTTTACCACCTTATTCAATAATCCTGATTTCGGGTTCAAGACGTACGCCCGTTTTTTCAAAAACGGTGTCGGAAACGAAGTTCAAAAGATTTATAACGTCGGTTGCGGTCGCATTGTTTTTGTTAATAATAAATCCTGCGTGTTTCTCCGAAACTTCCGCACCGCCGATAGAATATCCTTTCAAACCGCATTGTTCGATAAGCGCACCCGCGAAATTGCCGACGGGACGTTTGAAAGCACTTCCGCAGCTCGGATATTCGAGGGGTTGTGTGCTTTTTCTTTTCGCCATAAGTTCGTCCATACGCGAACGAATCTCGGTCTTGTCACCTTTTTCGCCTTTAAAGGAAGCGGAGATAAGAACCAAACCATCGGATGCCATTCTGCTTTTGCGATATCCGAACTCCATTTCTTCTTTTGAAAGAGTGACGATTTCGAGCGATTTTGTGATGAATCTGCCGGAAACGAATATGTTGGAAAGCTCTCCGCCGTATGCACCGGCGTTCATATAAACACCGCCACCGACAGCGCCGGGGATACCGTAACAGAACTCAAATCCCGTGAATCCGTTTTCATGCGCGGTGTTTGCGAGAGTAGAAAGCGTTTCGCCGCACATAGCGGTAACAACACCGTCTTCGACGGAAATACCTTTCATATCGCAAGTCGAAATAACCGCACCGTCGAAACCGGAATCGGGGAAGAGAAGGTTCGAGCATTTACCGACGACGATATATCTTTCGCCGATGGCTTTGAAATACTTCAAAGCGTATAAAAGCTCGGATTCAGTTTTGGGTTCGACAAAATATTTTGCATTTCCGCCCGCCTTCATAGAACAGTGAGGGGCGAGGTTTACGTTTTCGGATAAAGTGAAAGAAAGTATGCTCATGAGAAAATTCATCTCCGCATTACATAATAATATTACTTATATACATAATATTTCATCATCATTATACTATATGAATCTGCGAAATACAATAAATTTTCCAAATATCTTCAAAAAAAATAATATTTTTTTGTGTATTCTATTGACCTTTTACAAATAATTTGATAGAATTACACCTGAATATGTATAATTGATGTAATATGAGGAAGTGTTGGTCGCTTTTTCGAAGCTTCAAAAACCAAAATCGATTTTCTTGTATTCTGAAAGCTATGACGGACAATACAAAAAAACGTTTAAAGAAAACTTTTCTCATATCTCTCTCGATATTTTTGGCGGTTGCCGTTGTTACGGTATTGCTCGGATATCTGTTTCTTAAAGATAACCCTTTGATCAACGTTGTTTATTCTGCGTTGGAAACGACGGAGGATTCTTTCAGGATACAATCAACGAAAACGACGGTCGAAAACGGTTTTTCGGAAGTGACGAAAACCGAATATATCTTCCCGAAGGACTCAGAGGAAAACGGTTTTTTGGAGATAACCGATAACGAATATATCTATCATGTGGGAGAATACATTTATCAAGTCGATCGTTTCGGAGGTTCTGAAAGCATTTCAAAACGTGAATCTGGAACCTTGATAGAGATTCTTTTTGAAGCATTCGAACGCCTAGCCGAAAATGACGCTTCGGGAAGCGCAAGACTTTTGAACAAAAAGATTTTCTCGAAAGATGTTCTTGACGAAGATAGGTTTGGTAAAGCGTTAAGGAATATCATCTTTGACCTTGTCGACGAAGATTATCTTGTCGAAAATCTCGGATTTTCCAAGAAAGAATCAAACGGATCGAAAACATACGTTTTTAAAGGTGATTTGAATTCACTGTCCCGTTTGGTTTATACAATAGTTTCCGAATCGGAATATGCTTTTTCCGATAAAGAATATCACAAAGAACTTCTCGAACTTTTCCGCATCGCTTCGGAATTGAAGCTTAAAATCGATTTTGAACTCACGGTTGTTTTAGAGGATGGTTTTTTAAAGAGCATCGTTCTAAAGACGTTTTCAGAGAATAATAGTGTGACGTATAGTTTTGCATTTTCCGATTTTGGAAAAGCGGAAATTGACGATAAAATCATAAAAAACTTCAAAAAGTTAAAAAATATAACAAAATAAAAGAGTTAAAATGCATTATTTAATACTTTTTCTAATAAGCATGTTTCCCATAGTGGAACTTCGTGGAGCAATCCCGTATGCGGTATTGAATGAACTTAATTTGCTCATAAGTATTCCGCTTTCTGTGATAGCAAATATTCTTCCGATTCCGTTTCTTCTTCTTTATGCCGGAAAGGTTTTAAGATATTTTGCAAAGTTCAAAAAAATCGGTTGGCCCTTCAGAAAGATTCTTGAACTCGGCGAAAAGAAGGTTTCGAAAAAGATAACCTCAATGGAAAAAAGCTTGTTTTTGGGTTTGCTTGCGTTTGTTGCAATTCCCCTTCCGGGCACAGGTGCTTGGACAGGCGCTCTGGTTGCAATAACCTTGAACCTTGATTTCAAAAAAAGCTTTTGGCCAATAGCACTGGGCGTAGTAGTCGCAGGCTTTATAGTGGCGTTCGTTTCTGTCGGCGTCGATGCGATCGTACAATCTATTGCTTAAAAAAAGACACAATAAAGGGAGGACACTAATTATGAACACAAAGAAACTTATTGCACTTATTCTCGCTGCTCTTTTCTTGGTTAGCGTATTCGCTATCACTGCTTCCGCAGCAAGTGTTACGTTCAGACCCGAAACGAAAAACGGAAAGATTTACGGTATTCCCGTAGGTTGTACTGTGTCGGTTCTCAAGAACGCATATTACAATGCTTCTGTTCAGGTTTCCAACGCAAGCGGTATTTCTGTTGCAAATAGCGACAACATTGGTACTGGCTATGTTGTAAAGCTTAACGGCGTATCGTATACTGCTGTTGTATTGGGCGATGTAAATGGGGACGCTATTCTTTCTGCTACCGACTATATCGTTATCAGACGTGTATGTGCAGGAACGTACACCACATCCAGCCTTGCTCTCGAAGCAGCAGGTGTTGACGTTGAAAATGGTGAAGATGCTACAGCAATGCACTATATCAAGGTTAAACGTGCAGTTATGGGGACCTACGATATGAATGTTGATTACAACTGCGATCCCTATGATCCTACTCAGAATGAATCCGGTTGGACTGAAGGTTGGGTATAATATCAATCTAAATTAGCAAAACAAAAATCTCCTGTTTTCGAACAGGAGATTTTTTATATTATTTTCTATTATTGTGTCAGTTTATATATTCAAGCTTAACTCGATGCTTCAACGAGCATAGTATTTCATAATTGATAGTGCCCATGGTGTCAGCAAGAACGTTGATGTCGTCGCTCGATTCAAAAATAATTGCCTTGTCGCCTACCTTGCAGTCAAAATCATTTCCGATATCGACCATACACATATCCATGCATATTCTTCCGACCGTCGAGAATTTCTTCCCGTTGATCTTTATAAGCTCTTTTCCCGAATAAACTCTCGAAAACCCGTCTGCATAACCAATCGAGATAACCGCAACCTTCGTGTCTTTTTCTGCACGGTATGTACAACCGTAACTCACGCTGTCACCCTTGTTGAGCTTATGAACAGCGCAAACTCTCGCCGAGAGCTTCATTGCAGGAAGGATGTTCTCGTCTTTCACTTCGTTAGAGGGGAAAAGACCATAGAGAATTATCCCTGCGCGAACCATATCAAGATGCATTTCGGGATATCGAAGCGTCGCCGCACTGTTACAGCAGTGTTTTGTTCCAACGTCGATGCTTCTCTTTTCGAGCTCTTTGAGGAGTGCGGAAAATACCGAGAATTGTGTTTCGGTGAAATCTCTTGTAATCCCGTCACTGTCAGCAAAATGAGTGAATATGCCTTCGATTTTTATATTTTCAAGCGATGCAATTTTCTGAATCTCGTCTGCGGCAGATTGAATATCCTGCTCGGAATGACAATATATACCGAGTCTTGACATACCTGTATCGACCTTTATATGAACACGAACCTCTCGCGTTTTCGAGATTTCTTCCGCGTATTCAAAACTGTCGGCAGTCTGAATGAACGAATTGTCTGCAATTTCATCGATAAGCAACGCATCGGTGGGGCCGAGAATCAAGATGTTGCTGTCAATTCCACTTTCCTTCAATTCCAAAGCTTCACTAAGACAAGCAACCGCGAAATCGTTACATCCCAAAAGTGCCAAACGTTTCGAAACCTCGTTTGCGCCGTGACCGTAAGCATCCGCCTTGACAATAGCCATAACCTTGCTCTTGTCGATAAGCGATTTTATGTAATTGTAGTTTTCAGCGATGCGGTTGAGATCAACCTGCGCTTTCACTCTGTGTTTCATAAAATTCAAGCTCGATGACGTCAAAGCAAAACCGACGTCCGCTTTCCTCCGTTTCGATGCGATTTATCGCACCATTATCTCTATCATAATACACCATTATATCCGTTTCGTCAATAGTATACTTAATTCCGCCTTCCCAAGCGGTGAACTCTGCACACGAAGCGATTTTGCGAAGCGCATTGATAAGTGATTCTTGTGCAGGGAATGTGTTCTTTTTAATTTCTCTCGAAAAATCGCCAACCTTTGCAATATTGACGTCTTCTTGGAATTGAAGGATGACGTTTTTAAGTTCGTCGGGCTCTTCAAACACAATATCACAGCTTTTTTCGGATATGTTGGCGGTGAAAACCACGTCAGTTCCCGAAAGCTTCGCACTGATTTTTAATGGGATCGAAAAATTCGGATTGTTTTGCTCTTTCGAGCAGGAAATTAACAATATCAATGATAGAGTTAAAATAAAAATTAAGATTCTTTTCACTCATAGATTCCTTTCGAAGAAATATTTTATCTCCGATTAATGCATATGAACTATACTGAAAAAATATGATATTTTACGGGAGCAAAAGAATACCGTTTTGATATATCGGAATGAGTCGGTTGTAAATATAATTGTTGCCGAACAGCCCAATGATTTCGTTGTTTTCGGAATAAATAAGCATCCTCAACGTGTGCCCTTTGCCAAGTATCGCGCTTTGTGTGATTCCGTTTTCGGAAACCGAAACCGTGCGAATATTTCCTTTTGTAGAACTATACGCAAACAGATTTTGATTCGGGGTAATAAAATCGGTCAGAAGCTCACCGTAATCCGCTTGGCAAATCTGCGTGACACGGTTCCCGTTCATATCGAAAATACAGGCGGTTTTCGGGAACACCCCGACAATATAGGGTTCGTTATCGATGCAGGTTAACGAAGCGTCGATAAGTCCGTCTTCACCACACAAATCGGCTTCGGAGTTGACGACACAGTTGCAACCACAACCGCAAGTTTGTTCCGTAATGCAAGAAGAATCAAGCTCGACAAACCCTTTTTCGAGGAAGTTGCCGTCGATAAAATAGACTCGCCTTTGGTTACAACAACCCAGAGCTGTCATCATTTCGGAAGAACCATATCTTCGCAGTCTGCGATAGGGGCGTAACGTGCAGATGTTGTCAATCGCCGTTCCGTCGCTTTCGAAAACATATATTTTGCATTCGATTCCGTCGGTTGCATAAATCCTTTCGCGGTTTTCCATAGCCGAAACAGCGGCATACGAATTTTTGAGAATAAATTGCTTATATTCAAAAGCGTTCAAAATTAATCAACTCCTAAAAGATTCCGCTTGATTTATTATGGTATATATAGTATAGTACATATATAGTTTATGTTATATGAATATATATGTTTCTGCATTCGAGGTATAACGATGAAGAAATTATCAATAACTCTTTCTTTGCTTCTGATAATATGCATGCTTGTGCCGATTTTGTCGGTTTTTGCGGAAGAAAGCGAAATCAACCTTGCGAAAGGTGTAAAATATACAATAACAACCGGAGAACCGATTTCGTTAAGCTATTCGAACCTTGAAAAAGAAGGTGAAAAGCTCGAAGTAGATAACGGTCAACTTTCGGACGGAATAATTGCCGAGGTTTCGGATGATGATTCTGCATGGTATCGCGCTTATCGAGGAAGAAGCCGTATTGTCGTTTTCGATTTTGGCGAAAAGATTTCGGTTTCTGCCGTAAAAGCATCGTTTTTGAACGATAAAAGCAAGAAGATTACTGCGCCGAGATATATCAATGTTTCGCTTTCCGAAGACGGAGTGAAATATGCCCGCGTTTCGGAGTATGAAACAAAGTATAAAACGAGCATCAGCGACGCGAAACATGCCGATTTTAACATAAAACTCGGCAAAAACTATGGAGCACGATTCGTTAAGATTGAATATACCATAGAAAACTTTTCCTATTGTGATGAAATTGAGATCATCGGCAAAAAAACCTTAACCGGTAGGGAATCAAGGCTTCGAATAACTTCCGAAACACAACCGTCAGGGTATATAAATTCAATTTCGGGTGTTTCTAACACCGTCACTCTTTATAACGGATACGGCACAGACACATTCACGAAAGAAATGCTTATGCCGTATATTGCCTATATAGGTACAAATGGTGCCGTTTCGGGCAAAATGTTTGATTCTGCAATAATAACGCCTTATAATACAGCATATCCTTCCGGCGGTTCGCTCTATTTTGATGATAAGCAGGGCACGGTCATGTCGGATTGGGAACTATATCTTGACAATCTTTTCAAGCGAAAAGGCGACCTTGCGATTTTGGATAAAACTGTCGGAGAAGTATATTCAAAACTCGGAATCACCGGGAAATTCAAGGTGTTCATTGCTTTGCCCTATCCGAAAATGATAAATAAACCCTTTGGCGATATCGATTCCGACGGATTGGATGAATATTGTAAAACAATTTCAGAGAGAGTCGATGTTTCGAAATGGTATATCAACAAATGTATTTCGACCTTCTTGAATAAAGAATATAAAAACATCTCTCTTGCGGGATTTTCGTGGTGCGGTTCAGAGATTAATTCATCCTATAACGAACAGGAAATACAATTTGTCAAAAATGTAAATAAATATATTCAACAAAAGAAAATCGTATCGATTTGCACGTTTGGATATCTTTCCCCCGGTTTTGAAGATTGGGATGATTTGGGTTTTGGCGGCGCTTCCATGAAGTCGGGTTATACGGACTCTAAAAATGGATATGAACGAGAAATGCTCTCCGAATTCGCTCGATCGGCATATAACAACAATTTGGGTGTAACGATCGAGCTTTCTTCTTCCTCGACTTTTGATTCCGAGTCCTATGACGAAGCGGTGAAAAAATACGAAAACTACCTTTTCCATATGTACAAATCGGACTGTATGAACGCATTCAATATCTTTTCCGAAACCAAGAAAAACGGTGTTTTCGGAATGTTGGCGTCACAGGAAATAACAACTCCAAAGGGTATTAATCTTCGCAGACTTTACGATCTTACATATCAATATATCAACGGAACCTATAAGAATAGCGCACCGACCGTTTTTATCGACGATATAGAGTTAATCTATGGTGAGGAACGTGTTTTGGTGGAAATATTGATCGAAGATAACGATTCGCATTGGGACGATATCGTTATTGAGCTCCCTCAAAAACCGCAACACGGAAATATCACGGTTTCTGCCGATAAACAAACCTTGATATTCCAACCGGACAAAGATTTTTCGGGAAAAGATGGATTCACTGTGGTTGTGTCCGACGGATTCAATAATTCCGAAGAATTTAAGGTTGCGATAAACGTCATCAATGACGATGTTTCTTTCGAGGAAGATGTTTCGAGCACAATCGAAGAATCGAAAGACGAGCCGACAAACGATACGGTTTCAATACCTCCGTGGCTTATGATAATCGTTCTTATTCTTGTAGGGGCGGTTGTTGCCGTTGCGGTAGTTGTAATTATTAAAGCCCTAAAAAAATAAAATAAAGGCTGTTATGAATTAAAATTCATAACAGCCTTTTTCTTGTATTAATATAATCCAAAACTAATTCCGATTGCGCTGTTGACTTGTTGCATGGTGCGTTCGTCGAGAGTACCCATACGCTCCTTAAGACGTCGTTTGTCGATTGTACGTATCTGTTCAAGCAAGACGACCGAATCTTTCGCCAAACCGCAATTTCTGTCGCCCGAAACGCTCTCGTTGGCAGAGATGGCAATATGTGTCGGGAGCTTTGTTTTATCGGTTTTGCTTGTAATAGCCGCGGCGATAACGGTCGGGCTGTATTTGTTTCCGAGATTGTTCTGTACAATCAAAACGGGACGTACACCGCCTTGCTCTGAACCAACAACGGGGCTCAAATCGGCATAGTATATATCACCTCTGCGTATTCCTTCCTCGCCGTTTTGCATCTTCACTGTTAAACACTCCTCTTGATAATTAAACTTGTTTATAGCATAAAAGAACCGAATTGTTCGAATCTTTTATGCTATCATCTTATGCAATTTATGTCTGCAAGGTTAGTTTTTTCCAAAAGGCGATTGTTTATTCGATTGAACAAAAAAAGAAGCTCTTTTTTTGAAGAAAGAACTTCTTTTTGGTTTACATAACTCTACTGTATTGAAGTGAACCAAGAAAAATATTTGTTGAACAGCTTTGATGTTCCCGAAGGAATAAGCTCGAATTTATAGTTGGCAAATTCTTTGCGGTAATTGCTGTTAAGAGTGACCGAACGCGAAAACCAAATGCCGTTGTTTGCGCTTGTGCCGGTTCGGAACACAATTGAAGAATAGCTTATTCCTGATTGAGAAACCGCCTCGTAATATCTGTCAACACGGTCAAAAAATTCGGGTATGCTTTGTATTCCGTATAAGGTTATCTCGAAATCGATGTTTCCGTAAAGCCCGTCATCACCTGCCGAAAAGATATTTTGATTCGGGAGGAAAACGAAACGTTCAAACTCGACATTGAAACTGTCGGAAGGGAATGAATGTCGCAAAACATCAGTAAATTCAAGGACAAACGGTTCTGCCGCCTTAACCTCGACAATACTCTTGAAGCCGTCGCGGACAACATCGTCTTTATAAGAAAGCGTTGCGATTTCCGTCGGGAATTTACTGCTTCTTGCGTCTTTAACATAGGTTCTCGTTTTGAAATTGTAATAGATGCTTGAGAATTCAAAATCACCGAAATATTCGTCGCTTTCGGGATATATCGATTCGGCATATTCATCAATTTCGTTTCTTGCCGTAATCGCGGAAATCGGGTTGCCGATGAATATGAAGGAAAGCAAGATACAAACCGCTGTGCTTAAAGCAAAAACGACAAAACCTTTCTTTTCCTTCTTTCGAATCTGCTTTGCGGCAGCTTCAAAAGCAATACAAGCAAGTAGACATAATGCGGTGAATACCAAAACCGAGGTTTTGTCGGTCTGTTCAACGGTATTAAGCCAGAATACCGTCACGCCAAAGCAAACATATTTAATTTTCGCATCAATTCCAATAAATGCCGCAACACCACAAAAAACAAAAACCAAAGGTGTCATTGCGAGTATGCCGACCGAAGGTCGAAAGCAAACTCCGGCAAGAAATGCCAACATTACAACGATAACAAGCTTGAGAAGATGCAAACGAGAAGCTTTTTTGTTCTTTTTGCCGTTTTGTTTTTCCGATGCCATCAATATTCCTCCAGATTGTAAGGATTTGTAAGCTTTATAAGAAGTGCCGTGTCGTCGTCGGATTGCATCTTGTTGTTGCGTTCCGCACCGCAAACGACACATTTGTGTGTTATAACAAACCCCTTCTTTGTGTTGACGGTAACAGCGCTCGGCTTCATAAGACCGCCGCAATCGGAAGCTCGGTCGCCAGGATTGACGTCAAGGTGTCTCGAATAAAGACAGAAGGGACAATGGTTTCTCGAGCTGTATCCAAGCGGAGGAACTTCACGTCCGCAGTTGCCACAGATAAAACCGCTGTCGTTTTTTGTAAATACTTTGTTTTCCATAAAACTAAATTCCTAAAACGATTGTAAACTTTTCAAAAAAGGGTTTTATTTTTCATTCGAATATAGTATAATACAGTTTTGTAAGAAAATCAACCGCAAAAGGAGTATAAATATGGATAAAAAAGAACAACCCCCCGAAAATATATCCTGCAACTCAAAAAGACGTGGTGCTGTTGGGGGGCAGGCGATAATCGAAGGCGTTATGATGCGTAGCAAGAGCCATACAGCAATCGCCGTTCGCCGTCTTGACAATAAGAAGATAACCGTTTCGAGAAAGGATAATTCCTCGATATCTGATAAATTCAAATTCCTCAAATGGCCCATCATAAGAGGTGTTGTTAACTTTATTGAATCGATGATACTTTCCTTCTCGACGATAACCGAAGGAACCGAAATGCTCGGACTTGAAGTCGAGGAAGAAGAACAATCGAAGTTCGATAAATGGCTCGAAGAAAAATGCGGAGAATGGATAATCCCCGTTATTTCTGTTGTTTCCGTGATTTTGGGTGTTCTTTTGGCTGTCGGCCTTTTCATATGGCTTCCCACGTTCGTCGGCGACCTTTTCTTTGGAACGAGCCGTGTTTCCCAAAGCTTCGGCGCGGGTGCTTGGAGAAGTATCGTTGAAGGCGTGTTAAAGGTTATAATCTTCATCGCATATATCTGGCTCACGGCACTCATACCCGATATGAAACGTGTTTATATGCATCACGGCGCAGAACATAAAAGCATCTTCTGTTACGAAGCAGAGCTTGAACTCACCGTTGAAAACGTGAAGAAACAGTCGCGTTTCCACCCCCGTTGCGGAACCTCTTTTATGTTCTCGATGATATTGCTTTCAATCGCAATCGGTATAATCTTCCTTTGGGCGATAAAGACCGTTTGGTTGAGAAGCTTGTTGAAGCTTTTGCTTCTCCCCTTGACCGTCGGTATCGGATATGAATTCATTCGTTATGCCGGAAAACACGATAATGCGCTCATCCGTGCGCTTTCCGCACCCGGACTCTGGATGCAGAAATTGACCACAAAAGAACCCGATGACGAAATCATCGAGGTTGCGATAACTGCGCTCAAATCCGCGCTCCCCGAGGACTTCCCGAACTTCTATGAAGACTTCAAGGCGGCGTACGAAGCGGAAGAAAATGCAAATAATTCCGAAGAAACCGAAGAAACGAAAGATGTTGAAACGGTTGAGGAGGCAGAAATTGAAGCTTAGAGATTACAGAAACAAACTCCGTGAAATACTCATAGAAATTTCTCCCGAAGAAGGCGACGTTATCGCCGATATGCTTCTCTGCGAAGCACTTTCGATGGAACGCGGAACACTTCTCGCAAAGCTTGACGACGAGGTTTCTCAATCGATCGACCCGTTCATAAGCGGTGCCGTATTCCAACTTTCGCTCGGAAAACCCTTGCAATACGTTCTCGGTAAATGCAATTTCTATGGTTATGATATTTCCGTCGGCGACGGTGTTTTCATACCGAGAAGCGATACCGAAATTGGTGTTAAAGCGGCTTTGGGTGTTCTTAAAGACGGCGACCTTTTCGCTGATATTTGCAGCGGAAGCGGTTGTATCGCAAAAGCAATTGCGGCAGAAAAACCCACTGTAAGCGGTTATGCCCTCGAACTTTCAAGAAAAGCGTTGCCTTTCACAGAAAAGAACCTTGCAGAACAAAAAAACGTTTCGGTCCGTCGCTTTGATGCGCTCGACGAGGATGATTATATCGAACTTGCGTCGATTTTGGAAAGACCGTTAGACCTTGTAATCTGCAACCCGCCTTATATTCCCACAGAAGATATAAAAAACCTCTCGCCACAGGTTGGTTTCGAACCCGAAACAGCGCTCGATGGCGGCGAAGACGGGCTCAGATATTACCGAATGGTGACGGCGCTTGTGCCTCATATCCTCAAAAAAGACGGCATTCTGATCTATGAAATCGGCATCGACCAATGTGAAGACGTTTCCCGTATTTTGCAGGAAAGCGGTTTCAGTGTTGCCGTGTTGAAGGATTACGGAAAAATAGACCGTATACTTTTGGCAAAAAAATGTTGACAATATGATAAATCCGTACTATTATTATATATTATATAGTAGTACGGATTTTTTTGCTGTATTGGTGCTTATGAAAAGAATCGAATCACGTAATAACCCAACGATAAAGAATATGACCGCTTTGCGTGATAACCGCAACAGAAGGAAGGAACGCCTTTTCTATTTTGAGGGTGTTCACCTTTTGGAAGAATATCTCCGTTCGGGAAATACTCCCGAAATGCTTTTTGTAAGGGAAGATGTGACCGAACGTTATTCCGAGCTTATCGAAAAAGCGAATTGCGAGGTATATGAGGTTACTGAATCGGTATATGATAAATTAAGCGACGAAAAAGCTCCTCAGGGAATTTTTGCGGTTTCGCGCTTTTTGGATAATATCGTTTTCCTTGATGAAAGCACGATCGACCGTCTGCCCGAATATGTTGAGGGTAACTCGATAATGCTTTGCGACCTTCAGGATATGGGAAACGTCGGCACGATAATAAGAACCTCGGCGGCAATGGGCTGTGACGTTATACTTTGCGGAACTTGTGCCGATATCTATTCGTCAAAAACCGTTCGTGCAACTATGGGTGCAATGTTTATGAACGGTGTTTATGTTTGCCCTTCTCCTGAAAAAGCGATAGAATCGCTCCGAAAGGGGAATAAACGCGTCATCGCAACCGCGCTCACAGATAAAGCGGAAACTTTGGGTGAGTTCGACGTTTTGAAAGATGATTGCTTTGTTATCGGAAACGAAGGCAAGGGATTGACAAAATCGGTTATCGATGCTTGTGATTTCACGACGATAATTCCGATGTCGGGCAGAACAGAAAGTCTTAACGCCGCTTCCGCTTCTTCGATGATACTTTGGGAAGTCAGAAGGGGGGAACGTTTTTGAAAGACGAAATACTCTATATTTGGCTTCAACAAGCGGTAGGCATTTATTCGAGATTGCCGAGCGAAATATTTCCGAGGTTTAACAGTATATCGGAAATTTATGAATGTGACGATTTTTCGTTCCTCGGCGAAAAACGTGAAAAATATATAACCCGTCTTAGAGCAAAGAATATTTCTCCTGCGTTCGAGGTTATGAAACGCTGTCAGACGATGGGAGTTACCGTCACGGGTTATTATGACGAGCTGTATCCGAACTCGTTAAGAAAAATCCAAAACCCGCCCGTCGCGCTATATTCGATAGGCAGGTTCAAGAATCTAAACGATATACCCTGTGTCGCAATCGTCGGAACAAGAAAAATGACCGACTATGGAAGGGAAACGGCGGAGAATTTCGCATATAACTTTTCAAAAAGCGGTGCTGTGGTTATAAGCGGTCTTGCAAAGGGTGTTGATACCGCCGCTCATCGAGGTGCCGTTATGGCAGACGGATATACCGTCGGTGTTTTGGGTAATCCTATCGGAGATATATACCCGAAGGAAAACAAAAAAGCGTTCGAAAAACTTTATGAATGCGGTTTGGTGGTAAGTGAGCTTTATCCGGGTGCACCGAGAACAAAAGCTGATTTCCCGAACCGTAACAGAATCATAAGCGGAATAAGCGACGTCGTTGTTATCGCCGAAGCAGGTGCAAACAGCGGTGCGCTCATAACCGCAAAACACGCGCTCGAACAGGGAAAGGGCATCTTCGCAGTTCCCGGCTCGATAGGTGCGGAGAACGCGGGTACGAACCAACTTATAAAACAAGGCGTACCGATTGCGACAGACCCGAATGACGTTTTGTCTTCATTGTCGCTTGAATACCCCGAAAAGATACATTTCTATGAACCCTCGGTTACGGCGAATTTGCGGTCCTACGGAACCGTGATTTCGAGAAACAGGGATAAAGACCTGAAACAACAAATCCTCGCCGAAGCCGAGCCCGAAGAAAAGGTTTTGGAAAAGGAATCTGTTTCGGGCGGAATATCCGAAAGGATAAGGGAATTGCTCAAGGACAGCAATCCCATGACAGCCGATGAAATCGCAATCGATCTCGGAATCGACGTTTCGTCGGTAATGACAGAACTAACGCTTATGGAGATCGACGGAAGCGTGAATGTTTCCGCCGGCGGAAGATATACATACAGATAAACAGGATAAATTGGAGATAATTGATGAACACACTCGTAATCGTCGAATCGCCTCACAAAGCGAATACGATAAAAGGATTTCTCGGCAAGGGATATAAGGTAAAGGCGTCCAAAGGCCATGTGCGTGACCTTCCGAAAAGCAAGCTCGGTATCGAAATCGAAAACGATTTTGAACCGCAGTATATCAATATTCGCGGCAAGGGCGAACTCATTAATGAACTTCGTAAGGAAGCAAAGGCAGCCGACCGAGTATTTCTTGCGGCCGACCCTGATCGTGAAGGCGAAGCAATAAGTTGGCATCTCGCAAACGTGCTCAACATCGATCCGTCGAAGGTTAAACGTATCACCTTCAACGAAATCACAAAGAACACCTTGAAGGAAGCGATAAAGCATCCGAGAGATATCGATATGAACCTTGTCAACAGCCAACAGACAAGACGTATTCTCGATAGATTGGTTGGTTATAAGATAAGCCCGTTCCTCTGGAGACATATCAAAAACGGTCTTTCTGCAGGACGTGTTCAGTCGGTAACTACGAGAATCATTGTTGAACGCGAACAGGAGATAAACTCCTTCGTTCCCGAAGAATATTGGCTCATTTCCGCGCTTCTTAATACCGATAAGAACGAGGCGGTCAATGTTAAGTTCTATGGCAAGAACGGCAAAAAGCTCGACCTTTCGAACCAAGAACAGGTTAAAGACGTGCTCAACGCTGTCGATAAGAGCAATTTCAAAGTCGAATCGATAAAACGCGCTGTCAAGCAACGCCGTCCAGCGCCTCCCTTTACAACTTCTACACTCCAACAGGAAGCAAACCGTAAGCTTTCCTTCCAATCGCAGAAAACGATGCTTATCGCACAGGAGCTTTATGAAGGTGTCAATATCGGCGAAAAGAACACCTATGGTCTTATAACCTATATGCGTACCGACTCTCTCCGTATCTCCGACGAAGCGAGAGAAAGTGCAAAGAAGGTTATCGTTAATAACTACGGCGAGGATTATTATCCCGCAACTCCCAATAAATACAAAATCAAGAAGAACTCCCAAGACGCCCACGAAGCAATCCGTCCGACCGACCCCTCGATAACCCCCGATATGATAAGAGGCAAGGTCACGAACGACCAATACAAGCTTTATAAATTGATTTGGGACCGTTTCATTGCTTCCCAGATGTCGCCCGAGCTTCGTGATACCGTCACAGCGGATATCGTTTCGGGAGGATATACCTTCCGTGCAAACGGACATAATATCAAATTCCGTGGCTTTGCAGCTGTCTACGGAGATATTGCTGACGATAACTCCGATGAAGAAAGCGGAACGATGCTTCCCGAACTTTCCGAAGGCGAAGTGTTGAAAGCATCGGAAATCAATCCCGAACAGAAATTCACCCAACCGCCCCTTCGTTTCACCGAAGGTTCGCTTGTTAAGGTGCTTGAAGATAAGGGAATCGGCAGACCTTCAACCTACACCCCCACAATAACAACGATCATTTCGAGAGGGTATATCCGTCGCGAGGGCAAATTCCTTGTCCCGACCGAACTCGGAACGGTTACAACCGATATGATGATAAAATCCTTCTCCCATATCGTTGACTATAACTTCACAGCGAATATGGAAGAAGACCTTGATAAGATCGAAGACGGAACCTCCGAATATATCGGCGTACTCCGTGAATTTTATTCGCAATTCTCGACTCAGCTTGAAGAAGCAGAAAAAACCTTGGGAAGCGAACGTGTTGAAGTTCCGAAGGTTGAAACGGGATTAATCTGCGAAAAATGCGGCGCGGTGATGATTGAAAAAACGGGAAGATACGGCAAATTCGCCGCTTGCCCGAACTATCCGAGATGTCGTAACACAAAACGTCTTGACGAAAAGGTCGAAAAGGAAGAAGAAAAGAAGACCCAAGAGGTCATTGCCGACGAAAAATGTCCGAACTGCGGAAACGATATGATACTCCGTAAAGGACCTCACGGAAACTTCTTCGCCTGCAGAAACTATCCTGAATGTAAAACGGCAATCCCTTATCGTCGTGACAGTGGAATAACCTGTCCCGATTGCGGAAAACGCATTATGATAAAACAGACCAAGAGCAGAAAGAACTATTATGCTTGTGAGGATTATCCTCAATGCGGATTCTCCTCTTGGGACGTTCCCACAGAACGTCGCTGTCCCCAGTGCAATGCCCCCGTTCTCAAGAAGAAAACAAGAGAAATGTATTATTGCAAAAACGAATGCGGATGGAGCGAAGGAAAATGAAAATAACCGTTGCAGTTGATATAATGGGTGGGGATAATCCCCCTTCCGAATTGGCGTCGGGCGCAATCCTTGCCGCTAACGAGTTTAGAAACGAAGGGCTCTCCCTCGTTCTTGTCGGAACAAAGGAAGCGCTTTCTGCCCTTCCCGAATTGCCCGAAAATATAGAAACCTTCGAAGCGAACAGCGTTGTCGAAATGACAGACGACCCTGCAATCGTTATGAAGGAAAAGAAGGATTCTTCTCTTTCCGAAGCGTGTAAGCTTTGTAAAGAAGGTAAAGCAGATGCCGTTGTCAGCGCAGGAAACACAGGTGCGCTTTTCACCGCCGCATCGCTTATAATCCGTCGTATAAAAGGTGTACGTCGTGCCGCACTCGGCTCGATAGTACCGCTTGAAAAACCGTTTGTGCTTTTAGATTGCGGTGCAAACCTCGATGCAACCCCCGACGTTTTGAAGCTTTATGCGAGAATGGGTTCGCTCTATGCCGAGAACGTTCTCGGTGTGGAAAAACCTCGTGTTGCACTTTTGAATAACGGCACAGAATCACACAAGGGTACACCCCTTTATGCCGAAACATTCGCACTTCTATCAGAAGACGAATCTATCAATTTCGTCGGCAACTGCGAGGGTAAGGCAGTTCCTTTCGGTACTTGCGACGTTCTCGTCTGTGACGGATTTACAGGTAATATAACCCTTAAATTGATAGAGGGTATGGGCAAATTTATGTCCAAAGAGATCAAAGGAATTTTCAAAGCAGGTCCCGTTGCAATGCTCGGCGGTGCACTCACTTTGAAACAGACAAAATCTTTGAAAAAAAGGCTTGACCCTGCCGAATACGGCGGAGCGCCTTTCTTGGGACTTCAAAAGCCGGTTGTTAAGGCGCACGGAAGCTCGGATGCATATTCTTTCCGTTCTGCAATAAAACAGGTTATGCTTTATTGCCAAGGCGGAACGATAGAAAAAATATCCGAAACAATGTCCAAAAAAACGGAGTCCTTGTCGGAGGAATAAAATCAATGAGTGAAGAAAAAGCATTTCGCTTTCTCGAACAGGAAATAAAATATACTTTTAACGATAAAAAGCTTCTTCAAATTGCGTTGACTCACCCTTCCTATTGCAACGAAAACCGAAAAAGGGGCTTTTCTGTAAGCAACCAGAGAAGCGAGTTTTTGGGTGATTCCATACTTTCGGTCATAACGGCTGAATTTCTTTTCAACCGCTTCACCGAAGAAGACGAGGGCTTTTTGACAAGAACCCGCGCCGCTTTGGTATGTGAAGATACTCTTGCAATATTCGCGAATAAGATATCGCTTGGCGACTATATGCTTTTCGGTAACGGCGAAGCCGTCGCTTCGGGCGGAAGACACAGAAAAAGCACCTTGGCAGACGCGTTTGAAGCTTTGATTGCCGCAATCTATCTTGACGGCGGTATGGATCCGGCAAAGGAATTTGTTTTGCCGTTTATTACATCAATTGTCGATACCTTGATAAAAACGGGAACAGAGGATTATAAATCCCGACTTCAACGCATCGTTCAACAAACTCCCGAAGAAGTTTTGACATATACCCTCGTCGCCGAGGACGGCCCTGCACACGATAGGGTGTTCAGTTATGAGGTATATCTGAATTCGAACCTTCTCGGAAAAGGCAAGGGACGTTCAAAGCGCGAGGCCGAACAAGCGTCCGCAAGAGAAGCGCTCATACTTTTGGGTGAATTGGATGAAAACGCACCGTAATCTTCCGTTTTTCGTTCCTCATGCGGGTTGTCCGAACTGCTGTGTTTTCTGTTCTCAGGTCAAAATAACAGGCGAGAAGGCAGAAAAAGATATAAATATCGAGATCGAGGAACTCCGTTCTATGCTCGAATCGGAAAAAGGCGATTTCAAAGAAAGCCAAATTGCCTTTTTCGGCGGAAGCTTCACGGCAATCGAAAGAGAACGAATGGAAAAGCTTCTCTCTGTCGCAAATGAATATATAGATTCGGGAGTTGCAACGGGTATAAGGATCTCGACCCGTCCCGATAAGATCGATGACGAGATTTTGTCGCTTCTCAAAAAATACCGTGTTACAAATATCGAACTCGGCGTACAGAGTACCGACGATTTTGTTCTCGAAAAAAGCGAGAGAGGACATATTGCAAAGGACTCCTTCGAATCGGCAAGAAAGATTATCGAAAACGGCTTCGTTTTCGGCGGTCAGATGATGATAGGTCTTCCCGGTTCGAATATCGATAACGAGGTTCAAACTGCAATCGATATCGTGTCTATGGGTGCAAAAGAAGCAAGAATCTATCCCACGGTTGTTTTTGAGGGCACGAAACTTTATGATATGGCGATGAATGGGGAATATACCCCTCTTACTGTCGAAGAAGCCGTGGAACGTACGGCGAAATGCGCGAGAATATTTTATGAATCGGGCGTGAAGCTTTTAAGAATCGGACTTCATGCTTCCGAAAACCTGAAAAACGCCCCCCTCGGCGCAAACCACCCCGCAATCGGCGAACTTGTAAAAAGCCGAATCTATGTTGATATAATTTCCGAAAAGGCGCAGGATTGCGAGGGTAAAAAACTTTTGATAAAAATATCAAAAAAAGATATTTCAATGCTTTCCGGACATAACGGACAGGCGATCGAACTTTTGAAAAAGAAAACCAAAGCAGCTGAAATAAAGATAATCGGGGAGGATTTACCCCGATTTAAGCCGATACTTGAAATTCAAGGAGAGTAGAAAATGCGCTTAAAAGCCATAGAAATGTACGGATTCAAGTCCTTCCCGGACAAAACAAGAATTTCGTTCGATAGCGGTGTTACCGCAATCATAGGCCCCAACGGAAGTGGTAAATCGAATATTTCCGACGCAATACGTTGGGTTCTCGGCGAAATGAGCGCAAAATCGCTTCGTGGTAGCCGAATGGAAGACGTCATCTTCAACGGTACGGCAAGTCGTACCGCGGCGAACTGCGCCTCGGTTTCGCTTTGTATAGATACCGAAGAAGAATATAACCGTGCAAACCATATAACCTTCGAGGCGGAGGAAGAGGGCGAAGCTCAAACCAATAAGGGCTACCGCCTTTCCGACCAAGCCGAAGTCACCGTAACGAGAAAACTCTATCGCAGCGGTGAAAGCGAATATTACATAAACAAAAAACAGGTTCGACTTAAAGATATCTATGAACTTTTTTACGATACCGGTATCGGCAGAGAAGGATATTCGGTTATAGGTCAGGGTAAAATAGCCGAAGTGCTTTCCCAAAAGGACGATGAAAGAAGAAGTATCTTCGAAGAAGCCGCGGGTATCTCGAAAATACGTTATAAAAAGCTTGAAGCGGAACGCAAATTGCGTGATACCGAAACGAACCTTGTCAGAGTAAACGATATTCTTTCCGAAATTTCTTCCCGAATCGGACCGCTTGAAAAGGAAGCCGAAAACGCGAAACAATATCTTGTTTTAAGCGAAGAAAAGAAGGGTATTGAAATCACTCTCTGGCTTGACAGAATTGCTTTCCTCCGCGCTCGCAGAGTCGAATGTGAAACCGACCTTGCTTCCGCAAAACTCGCTCTCGAAGCGGCAGAAAGAGAAGTTAAGGAATGTGACGAAGCAACCGATAAGATCCTCAACGAAAGCTATGAATTTTCACGTATTATGAGCGAATGTGAACGTGAAAAGACCGAAGCGGTTCACAAAAAAGGCGAAGCAGAGGGCAAAAAGGCGGTTTGCGCCAACGATATTGCCCATTCCGAAGAATCGGTTGCAACCGCAAAGGCAACGATTGCCTCTGCCATTGAAGAAAAGACCGAAGCGGAAAAGATGATCGAGGATTGCAAAACCGCAAAGTCAAAAACCGAAGAATTACTCAACACTTCCGAAACGGCAAGCAACGATGCCGAAAAAGAATATGAAAACGCAAGAAATGCCTTCCTCACCGCCGATAAAGAAGGCGAAAACGCGGCACAGCGTTTGGAAATGCTTAATAACGAAAAGAGCGTTCTTGCTGCCAACGAAGCGGCTTGTAACGCATCTCTCGAGGCAGAACGTCGTAATGTTGCGGAAAACTCCGACCGCTTGACTGCGGCAAAAGAACGTGTTAATGCGCTCGAAGGCGAACTTTCAAAGATCGAAGAACTTCTCTCGAATACAATCAAGCTTGTAAACGATACCGAAAACAAAATCGTTGCGCTTGATTATGAACGTGCATCGCTTTTGCAAACTCTTCGCAACACCGAATCGGAAATCACCGCCGAAAGAATCGAACTTTCGGGCGAAGAACAGCGTCTTGACCAATTAAAACGTATGGAACAGCTCTTGGAGGGCTATTCCGAAAGCGTAAAGCGTGTTATCAACGATTGCACATCGGGTGTTATCAAAAACGGTAACGAAAAAATCGGGCTTTACGGCACGGTTTCGAATATAATTTCGTCGGACAGCGATTATGTTATTGCTCTCGAAACGGCTCTTGCCGCATCGGTACAGTTCATTGTTGTTGAAAAAGAATCCGACGCAAAAGCGTGTATACGTTATCTCAAAGAAAATAAACTCGGTAGAGCGACCTTCCTTCCTCTCGAAAGTGTGAAGGGAAGAAAGTCCGACGTATCCGAAATCAAGGATATGAAGGGCTATATCGGTATCGCTTCCGAACTTGCAAAATACGACAGCAAATTCGAAGGTGTTGTTAACGACCTTCTCGGCAGAACGATTATTGCCGATAATATCGATTCTGCTTCCGCTATTGCAAGAAAAAGCGGATTCAAGATCAAGATCGTCACCCTTGACGGCCAGATTATCAATGCAGGCGGTAGCTATACCGGCGGTTCTTCTGCTGTTAAGGTCGGAGTATTTACTCGTGCAATGGATATCGAACGCCTTGGCGATGCGATAAAGGAACGTGAATCGAAGATTAAAGAGCTTGAAGCAAAACGAGAAGCAATCTCTTCCGATTGTGCCCGTGCCGACGGCGAACTTGAGCTTTTGCGTGTCACTCTCTCCGAAACAACAACCGAAAAGGCAGGACAAACCGCAACGAGAGATTCTCTCTTTGCAAGAATCGAGGAAGAAAAGACAAGAGTCGATTCCTTGTCCTATGGCGACGAACTTTTGAAAAAGCTCGAAAGCGAGCTTTTGAATATCAAGGCGGAAAACGAAAATCTTGCAAATGCAATCACCGAGGCGCAAAATGCCCGTGATACTGCTCGTAAGACCGCCGAAGAGCTTAAAAAATCCGAAGAACTTGCATTCGCCCGTGTGAGCGAAGCAAGAATGGCACTTTATACTGCTAAGAACGAACTTTCGGTTTCCGATGAACGTCTTTCTATCGCGTTAAGACGCAAGACCGAGCTTGACACAAGAATCACGCTCGGAAGCGCATCTATCGAAAAGGCGGAAGCAATCATAAAAGAACGCATCGCCGAAACAGGAAAACTCAACGCAGAATGCGCTGAATGTGATTCTATAATCGCAAATTGCGACAAGCGTCTTGCTGATTTGATGGTCGGCAGAGAAGAAAAGGAAAAACAGCTTGTCGAAATGCGCAACAAACAGAAAACCGTTTCTTCTTCCAAGGAAGATGCGTTCCGCCATTTGACCGAAGTTGAAATGAAGTGCAACAGCGTCAATACCGAATATGACACGGTGACTTCAAAGCTTTGGGACGAATATGAATTGACCTATTCCGACGCAGAACGCTTCCGTCTTCCCAAAGAAAAAATGGATAAAGCACCTTCAAGACTCGCTTCTCTCAAGGCGAAAATACGTTCCATGGGTGTTATCAACGTCAATGCCGTTGAAGAATACCGTGTAACGAAGGAACGTTATGATTTCTTGAAGGAACAGACCGATGACCTTAATAAGACCCGATTGGGACTTGATAAAACGATTGCAAAGCTTTCTGCGGGTATGAAGGAAACCTTCCTCGAATGCTTCGAAAAGATTAATACCGAGTTCAATGCCGTCTTCACCGAGCTTTTCGGCGGCGGTAGCGCAAGGGCAGAATTGACAGACCCGATGATGCCTTTGGAATGCGGTATTGACATTGTTCTCAAGGTTCCCGGAAAGAGTGTAAGAAGCATTTCGCTTCTTTCTGGCGGTGAGCAATCCTTTGCCGCAATTTCACTCTATCTTGCGCTTCAAAGGGTAAATCCCTCGCCGTTCTGTGTTTTCGACGAAATCGAAAGTGCGCTTGACGACGTTAATATCGTCAAACTTGCTTCCTACGTTCGCCGTAACAGTGATAAAACACAGTATATCCTCATAACCCACAGAAGAGGTACGATGGAACGTGCGGATATGATTTACGGTATAACGATGCGTCAGAAGGGCATATCCGACTATATGAAGCTTAATATGGCAAAACTCGACGATATCATCAAAGAGTATGCCGAATAACAGGAGTTTTTAATGAGTTTTTTCGATAAATTAAAAAATGGGTTAAAAAAGACGAAGGATGCGCTTTTGAAACCCGTGAACGACCTCTTTTCCTCGTATGATAAGGTTGATGACGATTTTTATGACGAGCTTTTGGACCTTTTGATAATGGCAGACGTCGGTGTGGAAACGTCCGATTATCTCGTCGAAGAATTGAGAAGTCTACTCAAGGAAAAGAAGATAAAAGAAACCGCTCTTGCAAGAGAGGAATTTCGTGAAATATTGACATCTGCCGTCGGCGAAAGCGGAGAATTGAAGCTAGAAAAGAGCTTTAACGTTATCCTCGTCATAGGTGTCAACGGAGTCGGCAAAACCACTTCAATCGGCAAGATTACCCACTATCTCAAAGAAAGCGGAAAAAGCGTTATGCTCGCCGCTGCCGATACCTTTCGTGCTGCTGCCGCAGAACAGCTTACGATATGGGCAGACCGCAACGACGTTCCGATAATCCGTCAGAACGAAGGCGCAGACCCTGCCGCAGTTGTGTTTGATGCTGTTGCCGCTGCGAAAAAAGCGGGAAGCGACGTTCTTGTTGTTGATACGGCAGGCAGATTGCATAACAAGAAAAATCTTATTGACGAACTTGCGAAAATAAACCGTGTTATCGACCGTGAAGCACCCGACGCAAATCGAGAAACACTTCTCGTTCTCGATGCGTCAACGGGACAAAACGCCTTAATTCAGGCGAAGGAGTTTGGTCGAGCCGCCGATATAACGGGGCTTGTTTTGACCAAACTTGACGGCACCGCGAAAGGCGGTATAATCCTTGCAATCAAGCGTGAACTCGGCATACCCGTCAAGTTCATCGGTGTTGGAGAAGGTATCGACGATCTCCGACCCTTCAACCCCGAAGAATTCATCAATGCGTTTTTCGAGGAGGAAAAATAATGAAAATTGTTTTCGCTTCGAATAATTCGCATAAGGTTTCCGAATTCAAAAGCTGTTTGTCAAGCGCAGGACTTGACGTTGAGATTTTAACAATCAAAGAAACGGGATTCACAGGAGATATAATCGAATCCGCCGATACTTTTCAGGGCAATGCATATATAAAAGCGAAAACTCTTTGTGACTATACGGGATTGATCGCAATCGCTGACGACAGCGGACTTTCCGTCGATGCCTTGAACGGTGCCCCTGGCGTTTATTCCGCAAGATATGCGGGAGAAGACGCAACAGACGACGATAATATCGAAAAACTTCTTTCGAATCTAAAAAATATTCCCGACAGAAGCGCAAAATTCGTTTGTACGATTTGCGTATGCCGTCCCGACGGAGAAACACTTTATGTTTCGGGCGAGAGCAAGGGAGAAATTATCGATGAACGCCGTGGCGACGGCATTTTCGGATATGACCCAGTGTTCTATTATCCTCCGTTCAATAAAACCTTTGCCGAAATGACTTCTGTCGAAAAAAATTCGATAAGTCATCGCGGCTTGGCTGTCGAAGAACTTTTAAAGCATAAAGATTTTTTTATTGAATAATCCGTTGAAAAAATAAATTTTCCGATAGGAGAACTAAAATGAGCGCATTTCTTGATTATCTTGAATATGTCAAAAACCAACTTACAGGAATCGGTATTGTCGATATCATAGATATCGTCATCGTTGCGTTCTTGTTTTATTGGGTGTTCAAATTCGTGCGTGACCGCCGTGCGGGAAAACTTCTCGTCGGTGTCGTATTCCTTGCAGTGTTGTTGCTTTTGAGCGACCTGCTCGAAATGCGTGCGCTCAACTTTATATTAACGAACCTGTTTTCCGTAGGGCTTGTTGCGGTTGTAATCGTGTTCCAGCCCGAGCTTCGTACTGCGCTTGAAAAGGTGGGCGTTGAATCGCTCAAGAACTTCAAGGGCAGACTCGATAGCGACGAGGTTGCCGATATACGTCTTGCGATAGGCGAGATTAGTGTTGCGGCAGAATCGCTTTCACAAACGAAAACCGGCGCTCTCATCGTTTTCGAACGCACAACAAAGCTTGGTGAATATATTCGTACGGGAACAACGGTTGATGCTTTGGTATCTTCTTTCCTCATCGGAAACATATTCTTTAATAAAGCACCTCTCCATGACGGTGCGGCAATAATCCGCAAGGGTCGTGTACATGCGGCAGGTTGTTTCCTTCCTCTTTCTTCAAATTCCGAAATCGTAAAAGAGCTTGGAACAAGACACCGTGCGGCAATCGGTATGAGTGAAAATAGCGATGCTGTCGTTTTGGTCGTGTCCGAAGAAACCGGTGTAATCTCTATTGCTGTTGATGGCGAACTCAAAAGAGGTTTCACACGTAAATCGCTCGAATCATATCTTGTGTCGATTCTCCTTCCTGAAGAAAAACACATCACTGAGCGTGTAAAGAGAAAATTTATAAAGAAGGGCGGAGCGAATACGGATGACAACCAATAAACAAACTCAAAAAAAAGCCCTTAACGAAAGATTGTCCCGCGCCGCAAGGATAACTGTTTTTGTTGGTTCAATATTGGGTGCACTTCTCCTTTGGATATACGCTATTGGCTATGATAGCACTCTTTTCGAAAGCACTTTCGACGGAATTGCCGTAACGATTGAAGGGGAAGAAGCTCTTGCATCTTCGGAAAATTTCACTTTGGCTGAGGGTCAAACCTTCTCTTCGATAACTATTGTTGCAAAAGGAAAACGTTCGGATCTGAACGAACTTAAATCTTCTGATTTCCGCGCGGTTGTCGACGTTTCGCAGGTTAAAGGTGCAGGAAACCAAACCTTGAATATCGTTGTGTATTCGCCCAACGGGATCGAGATCGTTTCGCAATCATCGAAGACAGTAAATGTTTTTGTTGATGAATTCACTCAGAAAAACGAACTTCTATCGGTCAATATCGATACCGGAGATAAATATGTTATGACTGACGGCGTAACCTTCATTTCCGCCGTTGCAAATCCTCTTTCTGTTTCTGTATCGGGTCCGAAATCCGTGCTTGATACGGTTGAAGGCGCGTATGTGAGATTTAATCTCGACGGAAAAACGATATCGAATGACCTTTATGGTTATGGAGTAATCGAGCTTCGTAATGAAAAAGGAGAGGTTATAAGTAATCCCTATCTTTCTGTTTCCGAAACTACTGCTTATGTAAGTATTTCGGTAAAAAAACAAAAAACGATTCCGATAAAAGTTGCTTTTGACGGTGGGGTTTTCGATCCGGATGACGTTACGGTCGAAACTTCCGAAAGCGCAATAACAATTTCGGGTTCTCCCGATATGGTGGATTCTATCAACGAATTGGTTTTGACAATCGACGAAACCGTCATAAACGGAAGCCAAGAATTTGATTTTTATATAAGCACAATGCTTCCCAAAGGCATACAAAACGACAGCGGCATATCAAAGATATCCGTAAAAGTCACGTTGCCGAAACTTGGCATCAGATATTACTCAATCAGCAAGGATAAAATAACCGTCAAAAACCTTCCTGCCGGCAACGGATACAAACTTAATAACGGAATAAAAATAACCGTCATCGGGCTTCGCGAGGTCCTTGATACAATAGACCACGATCTTATAACCGCAACGCTCGATTTTGAAAAGGTCACCGTTGAATCGAACGGAACCTATACTGCAAATGCCGTAATCTCGCTCGGAAACGAGTTTACGGGTGTTTATGTGCAAAATCTTGATTATACAGTGAAATTCACGGTGTTCCCTGAATAAAATAATTCCCCTAAAGAGGTACAGTTATGAATAACCGAATGTGGCAGATAAACCAGCCCGACGAAGCTGTCTGTAAAAGAATATCGGAAGAAAACGGCTTGTTGCCGTTAACTTCCCGTTTGCTTGCAAACAGAGGGCTTACAGAAAAAGAGGATATATCTGCCTATCTTAATAAAGAATCAATACCTATGCACGATCCATTCTTGTTGAAAGATATGGATAAGGCTGTCGCGCGCATAGAAGAAGCTATTGAAAAACATCAAAGAGTTTGTATATATGGCGATTATGACGTTGACGGTGTTACGAGCACGGTTATGCTCTATCTCTACCTCTGCTCTCGCGGACTTGAATGTGAATATTTTATTCCCGAACGAATCTCTGAAGGATACGGCTTGAGTCTTCCCGTAATCGAAAAGATGAAGGGTAGGATAGACCTTATAATAACCGTCGATACTGGTGTAACCGCTGTTGCAGAAGCGGAATACGCAAAAAGCGTCGGCATCGATATGATTATCACCGACCACCATTCCTGCCGTGAAGAATTGCCGAAAGCAACCGCGATCGTGAACCCTCACCGTGAAGATTCGGAATATCCTTTCCGTAACCTCGCGGGTGTTGGTGTTGTGTTTAAGCTTCTTTGTGCGTTGGAAGGCAACAGCGAACGTATTTTGGAACTGTATTCCGATATAATCGCGGTTGGTACAGTCGCCGACGTTATGCCGATAATCGGTGAAAACCGCCGTATAACTCATATCGGACTTAATAAACTTGCAAAAACGGAAAATCTCGGTTTGCTTGCGCTTATGCGCCGTGCAGGAATAATAAAATACGGAAAATGCGTCAAGAAGATAACCGCATCTACCGTTGGTTATGCTCTCGCACCTCGTATAAATGCGGCAGGTAGAATCGCGTGTGCATCCCGCGCAGTTGAGCTTCTTCTCACCGAAGACCCTGCGACAGCGGATATGATTGCAGAAGAACTTTGTGAAATTAATAAATTGCGTCAGTTGACAGAACAAAAGATATATGAACAGGCTGTTGAAATGATCGAAAAGACATATATCGACGATAAATTCCTCGTTTTGTCCTATGACGGATGGCATCAAGGTGTAATCGGTGTCGTTGCTTCGAAAATCGCCGAACGTTATTCCCGTCCCTGTATTCTTTTCTCGCTTGACGGCGATACTGCAAAGGGCTCGGGAAGAAGTATAAAGGGCTTTTCGCTTATGGACACACTTTCTCATTGTGGAGACCTTCTCTTGGAATACGGCGGACACGAACTTGCCGCAGGTCTTTCGATTGAAGGTTCGAAAATCGATGAGTTCCGCAAGAAAATCAACGATTATGCAGGTTCGATTCTTGCTTTGAACGATTCTGCACCGCCCCTTGAAATCGAATGTGTTGCGAATCTTTCCGACCTCACCGATAAAGGCATCGAAGAAATGCTTCTCTTGGAACCATTCGGTCTTTCCAACCCTCAACCCTTGTTGCTTCTCCGTGACGTCGAATTGTGCGATATCGTTCCGCTTTCGCAAGGCAAACATATCCGTTTGCGCTTAAGCGGTGTCGAAAACGGACGTAATTATTCGTTTAATGCGGTTTATTTCGGTATGCCGTATGATAATTTCACCTATCGCGAGGGCGATACTTGTGATATCGTGTTCACTGTTGATATGAATGAATATATGGGCATACGTTCGCCTCAATTTTTTATAAAAGCGATTGCACCGTCATCGGTCGACGAAGAATCGGTCTTGCTTTGCGAAAAATGCTTCGAAACGCTCGCTTCCGGCGGCACTTATGAAGGTGCGGAAAAGGATATTCCTGACCTTGCGGATTTCAGAAACGTTTTCCGCTATATAAGCCGCGAAACAGGTCGCGAAGGCAGTGAATTGACGTTGACTTCGGTTGTACGTGTTTTGGAAAACGAGTTTGAAATATCCGTAACAATGTGCAAGATTAAGATTATTCTTGAAGTTCTTGCCGAGAGAAAGCTAATTTCTCTTACATACCGTTCGGGAAGAAATAATGTGTTTATTAAAACGATTCCCACAGCGGGAAAAATTAATATTGATGAATCACCCTTGCTCCGTGCTATACGATCCAGTGCAAGGTAAGGCGGTTAAATTATGCATAAACAAGCCGAAATCCTGTTTTCGAAAATCAAGGAAGCAGGAAATTACGACTATAATAAAATATTAAAAGCATACGAATATGCAGAAAGTCTTCACGAGGGCCAAAAGAGAATTTCGGGTGAGGACTATATTGTCCATCCTCTTTCTGTTGCCGAAGAAATTTTAAAATTACAGCTTGATACCGACGCAATCTGTGCTGCACTTCTTCACGATACTGTCGAAGACTGTGCAGATAAGATCGACCTTGATTTGATCCGCAAGGAATTTGGCAAGGCGGTTGCGGATATCGTCGACGGTGTAACGAAGCTTGTTCATATTCCGTTTGAAACAAAACAGGATGAAAGCATCGAAAACCTTCGAAAAATGTTCCTTGCGATGAGCAAGGACCTTCGCGTTATCTTTATCAAGCTTTGTGACCGACTCCATAATATGCGAACCCTCGACGTGCGTTCGCCCGAAAAACAGCGTTCGATCGCGCTCGAAACGATGCACGTTTATGCGCCCCTCGCGCATCGCTTGGGTATGCAAAAGATAAAACAAGAGCTCGAAACACTTGCGCTTTATTATCTTGACCCGATCGGATATAATGAGGTTGACAATGATATCAATAAACGATATGGCGAAAACAAGGACTTTCTTGATAGCGCAACCGAAAAGGTTTCGGAAAGTTTGAAATCATATAACGTGAAATTCACGCTTTCGGGAAGAGTGAAGACGATATACAGCATCTATAAAAAGATGTACAACCAGAGCAAGACTTTCGACGAGATATACGACTTTTATGCCGTTCGTATCATCGTTGATACCGAGCTTGATTGTTATACTGCTCTCGGTGTAATCCACGAGCAGTTCAATTCGATTCCCGGCAGATTCAAGGACTATATTTCTACCCCGAAGCCCAATATGTACCGTTCGCTTCATACGACGGTTATTGGTAAAGAGGGTATACCCTTCGAGGTTCAGATTCGAACTTGGGAAATGCACCGTATTGCAGAATACGGCCTCGCTGCACATTGGAAATATAAAAGCGGGGAACAGGCGAAGGAGGATATGGACGCGAAACTCCATTGGATCCGCACCCTCATCGAAACCGAAAAAGACGTTGACGACCCCGATGAATTTTTCCGTCCCCTCAAGATCGACCTTTTCGAAGACGAAATATTCGTATTCACTCCGAAGGGTGACGTTGTAAACCTTCCCAACGGAAGCACACCGATCGACTTTGCATATGCGATTCACTCCGCTGTCGGTAATAAGATGGTTGGTGCAAAGGTGAACGGCGCAATCGTGCCGATCGATACTGTTCTCGAAACGGGACAGATCGTTGAGGTATTGACGAGCGCATCCTCGAAGGGACCGAGCCGAGATTGGCTCAAAATCGTTCGTTCCGGCGAAGCACGAAACAAGATTCGTCAGTATTTCAAAAAGGAACTCCGTCCCGAAAATATTACTGTCGGCAAAACCGAGCTCGAACGTGAAATAAAACGTTTCGGTAAGCAATATACCGAAGCACAGAAAAACGAAATCGTCAAAAATCTCGCAAATCGCTTGTCGATCCCCGATGTTGAAGACCTTTATAATAACATCGGCTACGGCGGACTTTCGGTTTCGAAGATCGCAACGAAGCTTCGCGAAGAATTTATGCGTGTTGTGGCACCTCAAACCGAAGCTCAAGAGCCGACTCTTGAATCGGTTGTCAAGTCTGCGCCGACACGTTACGAAAGAACAAGTAAAACGAACGCCGATAGCGTTATTGTCGATAGTGTCGAGGGCTGTTCGGTTAAATTCGCAAAATGCTGTAACCCTCTTCCCGGTGATAATATCATCGGTTATATCACTAGAGGTTACGGTGTATCTATCCATAAATACGATTGTCCCAACGCACAGAACGGACTTTCCCGCCCCGAGGATAAGGACCGTTGGGTTGTTGCTTCTTGGTCTGAGCGCTTGGGTGTACAGAATTTCGGCAAGTTCGAAGCAACGTTGAACGTTTTTGCGGAATATTCATCTCACATCATCGCGGATATCACAATCGCGCTCACCGATATGAAGGTTGCTGTAACGTCGATATCAACGCGTGAAAATGAAGGTGAAATGCTTCTTACGATTGGTATACAGTGTAGCGGTGTTGAGCATTTCCGCAATATAACGGGCAATCTCCAACGCATAAAGAACGTGCGTGAAGTAACAAGAGGAAACTTATGAGAGCAGTAGTTCAGCGTGTTCACAGCGCATCCTGTGTTGTGGACGGCGAAACGGTGTCGCAAATCGGACAGGGTTTGATCGCATTCATCGGAGTTTTCGATGACGATACCGAAGAAGATGTTAAAAAAATGGCAAATAAAATTTCAGGATTGCGTGTTTTCCGTGACGAAGCGGGAAAACTGTCCTTGAATGCAGAATCCGTCGGCGGAGGAGTTATGATAATTTCGAACTTTGTCCTTGCGGGCAGAGTGACGAGGGGATTCCGTCCCGACTGTACCCATGCGGCAAAATATGACGAAGGCAAACGCCTCTATGATATGCTTGCCGATATGGTGGGAGAAACTCTCCCGACGGTAAAAGGTGTTTTCGGTGCACATATGGATATTATGGTGCATAACGATGGACCTATCAACGTAATAATAGATACGCGGGAGCTTAGAAAATGAAACTTCAGATAGATAACCGTACCCGCTATCTCAACGATTATTATTTCCAAACGATGTGTTTGATGTATTTCCCGGGCGAAAAGTTTAAGGCAGACGATGAAGGCGAAAATTATGCCTATTTCTATCTTGACGAAACCGATGCGGAAACAAAAACTTTCAAATCGATCGTAACTCTCGTTTCGGGCGATAGACGCGCCGAAGGTGTTTTCAACGGCAGTTATGAGCCGACAATACCTATGAACGACGAGTTTTATGCGATGAACGCTGTCGGAAAAGCTTTTTTGGAAGCGGGTAGAGAGCTTTTCGGTTTTGAATTGCCGTGGGGATATATAACGGGGCTTCGTCCCGTAAAACGTGCAAAGTACTATCTTGACAGAGGGCACACTCCCGAAGAAGTTATCGGTCTTTTCAAGAACGATTATGAAGTGTCGGAAGAAAAGGCAACGCTTTCGGTTGAAACAGCGTTGACTCAACAAAAAATGCTTGCCGATGTAAAGGAAAACGATTGCGGTTTGTACGTTTCGATTCCTTTCTGCCCGACAAGATGTGATTATTGCTCGTTCGTTTCGTATAGTAACGCGAAATTATTCAAGCTTATCCCCGACTATCTCGAAAAGCTTATGAGAGATATTCGTGCGACGGGTGAAATGATAAAAACGCTCGGAATGAAGGTCCGTTCGATATATATCGGTGGTGGCACTCCGTCTATCCTCGACCCTGTTCAGATTAATACGCTTCTTTCCTGTATTTCCGAAAGTGTGGAGATAACTCCGAATACGGAATATACTTTTGAAGGAGGCCGTCCCGATACGATAACGAGGGATAAACTCTTGGCGGTGAAGGCAAACGGTGTCGGTCGTATCAGCATCAATCCTCAAACGACGAGCGACCTTGTTCTCGAAAAAATCGGAAGAAAACATACATCTGCTCAGTTTTTTGAGGCGGCGAACCTTGCGCTCGGTATGGGATTTGATTCTGTCAATGCCGACCTTATCGCGGGTCTTCCCGGCGATACTCGTGACAGCTTTTCGAAAAGTCTTGAAGACGTAATCGGACTTGGTTTTTCGAATATAACCGTTCATACGCTTTCAATAAAAAATGCCGCTAATATTCGCTTTATCGGCGACGGATTTTATGATCCGGAGGGCGATTTTGCAAGAAATTCGGTAAATTATGCAAGAGCTCGTCTTGATAAAGCGGGATATAGCCCGTATTATCTCTACCGCCAGAAAAATACCGTCGGTAACGCGGAAAACACGGGGTATACATTGCCCGGTAAAGAGAATTTATATAACGTTCTTATGATGGAAGAACATTCAACCGTTTTCGCCTGCGGCGCAGGTTCGATAACAAAACTCGTAAGCCCCTCGAGAGAGGATATATTGCGTCATGCATATCCAAAATATCCCTTCGAATATCTCAGCGAGGATAAAGGGATAGGATTTGAAGAGGCGTTGGAGTTTTTCAATTCGAAAGGATGATTCTGTTTGAACCAATCAATAATCGAAAAAATCAAAAACGATGAACTCGCTTATGAATCGGCTTTAAGAAATATTGCCGAAAGAGTTTGCGGAGATTATCAAATAAAAATGGTGCTCATTGCGGGTGGCTCTTGCGCAGGTAAGACCACAACAACGAGAAAGCTTTCGGGATTGATAGAAAAACTCGGAAGAAAAGCATATACCGTTTCTCTTGACGATTACTATCGCAACCTCGACGAAGCGGTCTATCTCCCCGACGGAACTCGCGATATCGAATCGATAAACAGCTTACGGCTCGACCTTATCCATGATACGATGGAAAAGCTTCTTTCGGGCGAAGAAGCGTCGATTCCGATGTTTGATTTCAAAACTGCTTCACGCACCGATAATAACCAAAGAATAACCTTAAAAGACGGCGATGTTGTGATTGTCGAAGGACTTCATGCGCTTTCCCCCTTCATTTTTTCTGAACAGATCGACCAAAGTGCTGTATACCGTGTCTATCTTTATGCCGATGCGGGCGACGGTACCGATTGCCGTTTTGTAAGAAGAATGGTAAGGGACTCCCGCCACAGAAATTCGAACGCAACCGAAATCTATAAACTTTGGGATAACGTAAAGAGAAACGAAAGCACGTCAATCGAGCCGTTCCGTAAATATGCTGATGTTACGATAAATACGTTTTTCGATTATGAACGTTCAATACTAAGTGACGATGCTGTCGATCTTTTGAGTGACGTTCAGGAAGAAACACCATATTACGATTCCGCAAAACAACTCATAGAAATTTTAGATTCAATAGAACCGATCGGGGATGAATATATCCCTGAAAATTCGCTTCTTTGGGAGTTTTTATAAAAAAATGAATTCGGAAGTTAAAAACAAAAGCTTTTTAAGAGAAGCAGTAATATTAACCGTTGCAAGCTTCGCCGTTAAGATTATCGGTGTTCTTTATAAAATACCGTTAACGAACATTCTCGGCGACAGTATCGGTGTTTTCACGGCGGCATATTCAATATACGCAATGTTGTTTATGCTCAGTACAAGCGGTCTTCCCGTCGCAGTAAGCAAACTCGTTTCCGCGAGTAACGAAAAAGGAAGAGGTCTTGAAGCGAAACGAATCTATAAACTTGCGATGCTCGTTTTCGGGCTAATAGGATTTGTTTTTGCCCTTCTTTTGATGATTTTTGCCCCCAATATCGCAGCTGCCACAAACCATGCGGAAAGTGCTTTGGCAATGCGAGTTATTGCACCCGCGCTGTTTTTCATATGTATATGTGCAACAGTACGCGGATATTTTCAGGGGCTACATAATATGTATCCGACGGGAATCTCGCAATTTATCGAAGCGTTCTTCAAAATGACCGTCGGCCTTGTCGCAACGATATATGCTCGTTCTTTGGGCGCAAGTGTAGAAGTTATGGCGGCTTGTGCGATAAGTGGTGTTTCGGTTGGTACGCTGTTTGCGACGATTTACGTTTTGATCTATCGCCGTTTCTCGAAAAAAAGTGTTCCGAACCAAACCGATATGACGGTGGAGAGCAATCGAAAGATTCTGAAACTTATAGTCCTTGTTGCGCTTCCCGTAACATTGACTGCGGCGGCTTTGTATTTCTCACAATTCCTCGATACGATAGTAATCGTCAAATGCCTCACAAACGCAGGTGAAGATTTGAAAAATGCAAACGTTCTGTTCTCGGCATATACCGGACTTTCGGTTCCGATATATGACCTTCTTCCCGCAACGTTGGTATTCCCGATTGCAACAAGTATTCTCCCAGCCGTTTCGGGCGCATTGGCTATCAATAAGCAAAACCGTGCGTCGAAACTCACGGCACAGGCAATAAGAATTTCGGGAATAATTGCCGTTCCTTGCGGTGTGTTCCTTCTTGTTGGCGGTAGGTCTTGTATCTCGCTTATTTACGGTGCTGATAACTGGTCGGAAGTTCTCAATATGGCGAACGGAAGCCAAATAACACCCTTGACCGCGGCGACGGTCTGCTTGGCTATACTTGCTTTCGCGGTGTTCTTTATTTCGGTTGTTTCAACCTGTAATTCACTTCTTAATGCATACGGCAAGGCACATTTGCCCTTCATTTCGGTGTGTATCGGGATTGTCGTGCTTACGGTTTCGGAAGTGGCGCTTCTTTATAGCCCCGCAGGAATCTATGCCGCACCGTTAAGTTCGTTGATTTGCTATACCGTCGTAATGCTTATGGATATCTTCTTCTTGAGAAAACATTGCGGAGTAAGATTGAAAATGATGGGACTTTTTGCACGTCCCGTTCTTTGCGGCGTGTTGTCGACTTTGGCTATGGGCGTTGTTTATAGGGTTGTATATGGTATGTTTGAATATCCCGACACCCGTGCTTCCGCATTCGTAATATTAATGGCTTCGGGTATAACGCTCGTGTTGACCTATTGTATATCCGTTTTGGTTTTCCGCGCTATTAAGGAAAGCGAAGTTCGATTATTGCCGAAAGGCAACTTCCTTGCCGATAAATTGTTGGCATTGGGTTGGCTTAAAGGAGAAGAAGAATGACGAAAAAAGACCTTGTTTCAAAAACAGAATATGATTTCAACGACCTTGTCGAAGTAATAAGAATTCTCCGTGCCCCCGACGGATGTCCTTGGGATGCGGAACAAACTCACCAATCGATTCGCCGTGAACTCTTGGAAGAAACTTATGAATTGATCGAAGGTATCGATAAAAACGATCCTATCATACTTCGTGAAGAACTCGGTGACGTGTTGTTGCAGGTGGTGTTCCATGCGAATATCTCCTCCGAGCAAGACGGATTCGGAATAAACGAGGTTTGTACCGACGTTTGCAAGAAACTCATCGTGCGCCACCCTCACGTCTTCGGCGACGTGACCGTAACCGGAACCGAAAACGTTCTTGCGAATTGGGATATGATAAAACGCGAAACGAAACAGCAAAAGAGCGATACCGAGGTTTTGCGTTCAATATCTCCCGCAATGCCGTCGTTGATGAGGGCAGACAAGCTCGGTAAAAAGGCGAGAAAACTCGGGTTTGATTTCGACGATGCGGAAGACGCGATGCCGAAGATTTTCGAAGAAGCGAAGGAAGTTTCCGAAGCGTTGAAATCGGGGAATAAAGACGAAATAGCCGAGGAATTCGGCGATTTGTTGCTTTCCGTCGTTAATGCCGCACGACTTGCAGGAGTCGATTCCGAACAAGCGCTTTATAACGCAAACGAGAAATTCTTGGCTCGATTCGAGCGTGTCGAAGGATTGTGCCTTGCTTCGGGAAAGACTGTCAGCGAAGCGACAAGAGAAGAAAAAGAACGCTTTTGGCAGGAATCCAAGCAAAAATAGGCGAAAAATCGTCCAAAAAGTGCCTAAATTAAGGAAAAAAGTAAAAAAAACCCTTGCAGTAAGGGAAAAATGATGATATAATAATTTCAAACTATTAATTTTGAAAGGAAATATTGATATGAACAAGTCTACTCTCGTTGAATTTGTAGCAGCTAATGCTAACCTCAAAAAGAAAGATGCTGAAGCAGCAGTAAACGCAATGTTTAAGGCAATCGAAACCGAACTCGCTACCGGCGGTAAGGTTCAGATCGCTGGCTTCGGTTCCTTCAAAGTAAAGGAAAGAGCTGAAAGAGTCGGCCGTAACCCCAAGACCAAGGAAGCTATCACCATCCCCGCTTCCAAAGCTCCTGCATTCGTTGCTGGTAAAGACCTCAAAGAAGCAGTAAACAAATAAGAAAATACATCGATAAAGGCAGGGGAAATCCCCTGCCTTATTGGTACTTTTGAAATAATTATGCGTCTTGATAAATATCTTAAAGTATCCCGTATAATAAAACGCCGCACGGTTGCCAATGAAGCGTGCGGGGAGAATCTTGTTTCTGTAAACGGCAAGACCGTCAAACCCTCATATGACGTCAAGATCGGCGATGTAATCGAGGTTCGTTACGGAAGCCGTGCGACAAAATTCCGTGTCGTTGCAATAAACGAAACGACAAAGAAATCCGAAGCTTCGGAAATGTATGAGGTTTTGGAATAAAACCGTTCGTTTGGGCATATTTATAAATATGTCAAAACGGAGGAACGGTTATGAACACGAAAAAACATTCGCTTTCCCTCGATTCGAGAAACCGACTTAATATATCGGCGGTCGACGACGTTGTCAGCTTTGATGAAACCTTGGTGAGTCTCTCCGTCGGGGAATCGATTCTTAACATAAGCGGTGAATCGCTTTCAATCAAAAATCTTTCGCTCGAAAACGGCGATATCACCGTAAACGGCAATATATCGGCAATCGTCTATTTTGATGAAACACCGAGAAAAAAACGTTTTTCAAGGTTCGGTCGAAGTTAAGTGGGTGTTGATTATTCACTTCATACCGTACTTGCGTTATGGTCTGTTGCCGTCGGCGCATTGCTTTGCGCCGTGTATGACCTTTTCCGTATAACGCGGTTAAGACGAAAACAAAACTCGTTTGTATTGTTTATAAGCGATTTTGTTTATTGTGTCATCTCCGCTTGTATGATGACGGTTTTGTTTTTCAATCTGTCGTATGGCAGAATGAGAGCATATGCGTTCGCCTTTGCAATCGTCGGATTTTTGATATGGCGGCTGACGGTAAGTAAGGTTGCGATATTGCTTCTCAATAAAGCAATCGACTTTGTTGAAAAACTTTTGAATTCGATAAAAGTACGTGTGACGTTCGTGCTGACGAATATCATACGTCGTATATATACTTCAATCTATTGTAATATTTCAATCAGAAATGCATCAAACGGATGCCGGATGTTGATGAAAAGAAAGGAAAACGAAAATGAAACCGACGAGAAAAATCAGAACTAATCTTGTAATAAGAGCCGCTTTCGCTTTTATATTCATCTTTCTTTTTGTTTCCGTAATCAATCTTCAGGTCGAAATGAACGACCTTCGCAAAGAACGTGATGCCCGTGCCGAACAGGTACAGCTTATCCAAGACGAAATCGACGAACTCGAACTTCGTATCGCAACCCCCGTCGACGATGAATTCATCGAACGTATCGCGCGTCAGCACGGCTACCGTAAACCCAACGAGCTTATTTTTGTAAACGATATCGCGAACTAATAAAAATCAAAAGGGTGTGCATATATGCCTTATTCAATAGGCGAAACTGTGAAAGGAACCGTCAGCGGTGTCACCGAATACGGCGCTTTTGTCCGTCTTGAAGACGGCTCGAACGGAATGATTCATATTTCGAAGCTTTCCCGTGACTTCGTTTCAGATATCCACAGCGTTATAAAGAAAGGTGATTCCGTAACCGCAACGGTAATATCCGATAACGGCGGAAAACTTGCGCTTTCTCTGATTGATGAACAACCCAACAAATACGAACGCAACGTTTCTTTCGGAAAACGCAACGAAAAGACCGATTTTGAATCAATGCTTTCTTCCTTCAAAACGGCAAGCGAAGAAAAACTCTCGATGATAAACCGCCGTGATAAAAAAAGAAGATGAACCTTAAAACCGTCAATTCGACGGTTCTTTTTTTATTGTCGCAATGTATGCCGTTTATAATTTCTCGCTTCTCCCCGCGAAACATTTTTTCATCTTCACGGTGTAGGTTGGTTTTGAATTCCTGCGTGATTCCCGTGATACATAAAAATCTGTTGTTTTTTCTTTTTCATCTTCACGGTGTAGGCACATTTCAAATTCCTGTGCCGCTCCCGTGATACATAAAAATCTGTTGTTTCCCCGTAGGGGAGGGGTTTCCCCTCCCGTACTCAAAACCCATTGTTGTTTCTTACGTCTGTGAAATTACGAAAATATAAAAATGTAGGGACCGGCGTCCTCGACGGTCCGTTCCTTCAAATCCGTTGTTTCTTTCGGGTTCGTTGTCTATATTGCACTAAATATACACATCTTGATAAAATTTACTTGACAATAATGCTCATATATGGTATCATAAAGACAGACAAAAACACTTTGTCAAAAAAAGTTAATAAGGAGATGGCGAAATGAAAATAAGAATCATCACCAAGAAATTCACTCTCACCGACGACGTGCGCGAATGGGTCGAAAAGAAACTTGCAAAATTTGACAAGTTCTTCTCCGAAGACACCGAAGCGACGGTTGCTCTTATGAGCACGAAGATCGGCGAAAGGGTTGAAGTAACCATCTACCGTAACGGTTCGATATTCCGTTCCGAAATCGCCGATAAGGACTATAAATGTGCTCTTGATACGGCTTTGGAAAATATCGAACGTCAGATCAGAAAGAACCGCACCCGCTTGGAAAAGAAGCTTTACGTTAAGAAAGAAGCTTTCGAAAACGAAGCAATCACAGAAGCAGAAGACGAAATCAACGTCATCAAGACCAAGAAGTTCGAAATGCGTGCAATGACGGTTGACGAAGCAATCTTGCAAATGAACCTTCTTCAGCATAATTTCTATATGTTCCTCAATTCCGAAACGGGCATTTACAACGTTGTATATCAACGTGCCGACGGCGGCTACGGCGTAATTGAACCGCTTGAATAAAACAAATCACCCCAACAAGTCTAACGACTTCTTGGGGACCCCCTATAAAAAACCAAAAAGCAGGTCGTTTGACCTGCTTTTTTATATCGTTTTACGGTGTAACAACGTCGGTTGATTCTTCGGGAACGTCGCCGTAGTATTTATAAGATTCGGGGAAGTATGCGTTTTTCATGCCGTCGGGAAGAAGAAGCTTAAGCGCAATATCCGATTTGCCGAGATCCGACGAAATATTACAAACCATTTCTTCGTCGTCATATGTGATTTCAATACCGTTAATGTATTTTTCAAGCATCACAACGGGGATAAGATATTCGCCGTCTTCATAGAGCAAGGGCGCAGAAATACGAATGGGATTGCCGTTAATAACGATGAGCGAGGAGTTCTTTTGACACTCGATTCGGTTTTCTGTACCTATAAGGAAAAGCGTAACGCTGTCGCCGTCACCTGCAAGCCCGAAAGAAGCGATTTCGGAGAGATATGAAAACGGAACATAAAGACCATATTCGTTGTTTGCATCTTGAGCGTCGATATCATAAAGCTCTTTTTCGTCATAAATAATGCTAACCGAATAAATATCGCTACTATCCGACGTATTATTGAAGGAATAATATATCAAACCGGCAATAAAAAGACTAAGAATAATATAAACTGCCAAGAATACAATAAGGACCGCAAAAAACTGTGACGATGCACCGGAACTTTTATTGCGCTTCTTCTTTTTAACCGCCATATTAAACCTCCTTTTTTATTTATGATAAAAGTATATCATATCAGAACAAAAAAAGAAAGGGGGCAAATAACCTTTTTTTGAAATTTTACATATTCTGTTATATGTATCGGCTTTTGAAAGGAGATATAATTCGTGAGCGATATAACGAAGCGTTTCGCAGAGGGCGCAAGAAGGGTAATAACGTCGGCGCTGCTCTCTGCAAAAGAACTTGGGCATAGCTATGTCGGCAGTGAACATCTTCTCTTGGGAATCTTGAAGGACGGCGAGGGTATACCTCAAAAACTGCTTCTCGACCGAGGGGTGAGCTTTGAAATAACGAAAAAAAGAATCGTTGGCATCGTCGGTATGGGGTGCAAAACCGTTCTGTCTTCCGACGATATGACTCCGATTTGCCGCCGAATAATCCTTCGTGCATCGTTCATCGCGGGTGCCGAAGATGCCTTGACTGTCGGTGTTGAACATCTTCTTATGTCGATGTTAAGGGAAGAATGTGTTGCAACAAGATTGCTCCGCGAAAGCTCCGTCGACCCGAACGAATTGCTTTGCGTCCTCGAAGAACTATATAGTAACCGTTCGTCCGATGAAGAAGAACGAGAGGAAGTAACGGTTGAAAAATCACACCCGACACCGCTTCTCGATGCGAATGCACTCGACCTAACGGAAAAAGCAAGAAAAGGGAAGATAGACCCCGTTATCGGTAGAGAGAAAGAGGAAGAACGGCTAATTTCGATATTGTTAAGACGCTCGAAAAACAACCCCTGTCTTGTCGGTGAAGCGGGTGTCGGCAAAACCGCAATAGTAGAATCCCTCGCAAACCGAATCGTTTCGGGTAACGTACCCGATGAGCTTCGCAACAAACGAATTATGTCGCTTGAGCTTTCTATGGTCGTTGCAGGTACAAAATATCGCGGTGAATTTGAAGAAAAAATAAAAAACATCATCGAAGAGGTACGTGCATCTGGCGACGTGATACTTTTCATCGACGAACTCCATACCCTTGTCGGCGCAGGTGGCGCAGAGGGTGCAATCGATGCATCAAATATCTTCAAACCCGCTCTTGCAAGGGGTGAGATTCGTCTTATCGGTGCAACGACGCTTAATGAATTCAGAGAGAGCATCGAGCGTGATAAAGCGCTCGAACGCCGTTTCCAACCGATAACCGTCAACGAACCGAGCGCCGATGAATGTATATTTATGCTCAACGGCTTGAAGGATAAATATGAGAAATATCATAACGTAACAATATCGAACGAAGCAATCGAAGCCGCCGTACGAATATCAACACGCTATATCTTCGACCGATGCCTTCCCGATAAAGCAATCGATTTGATTGACGAAGCATCGGCGAACCTGAAAATTTCGAAAAACAGCAAGAAAAAACCGATATTGACCGCACACGATATCGCCTCTGCGGCGGAAGCACGAACGGGAATCCCGATAAACTCGATAAATAAAAATGAAAGCGAATCCCTCAAAAACCTCGAATCACACCTCAAAGAATCGATAATCGGGCAGGATGAAGCAGTAGCTTCGCTATCCCGTGCCGTCAGAAGAGCACGGTCGGGTGTAAGATTCGGCTCACGTCCGAACGGTTCGTTTCTGTTCATAGGACGTGCAGGTGTGGGAAAGACCGAATGTGCGAAAGCACTTGCAAAAGCGGTTTTCAAGACCGAGAAGGCGTTCATACGGCTCGATATGTCGGAATTCTCCGAACCTCACAGTATCTCGAAAATAATCGGTTCACCCCCTGGGTATGTCGGCTTCGGTGAGGGCGGAAATCTGACGGAGAAGGTGAGAAGATGCCCGTATTCGCTCGTATTGTTTGATGAGATCGAAAAAGCCCACCCCGACGTTCGTGCGCTGCTTTTACAGCTTCTCGACGAGGGTGCATTGACCGATGCGGCGGGGCTCAAGGTTCGGTTTAATAACACAATAGTAATAATGACCGCAAACCCCGGTACGAACGTAAGCGGAATAGGTTTCGGAAACGAAAATCGCGATACGGCAATAAAAGAAGCGTCGAAACTCTTTTCTCCCGAACTCATAGACCGTGTTGACGAAATCATAATGTTCCGAACTCTTGATGAGAAAGAACTTTATGACGTTGCGGAGGCACGTTTGAACGAATTCAAAAAACTGCTTTCCGAACGAGGTATTAAAGCCGAATTTGCGGAGGATTTTTGCGAAAAGGCGATTTTGTCCTCGAAAACGAAAAGCGCAAGAACCGTGACGCATTCTCTTTTAAGACTTGCCGAGGAAGCGGTTGCCGAGCTTATTCTCGAAAATAAAGACAACGTTTCCGAATCGGCGCTGCTTTTCATAGAAAACGGACGCGGTTTTGCAAAAATAACTCAAAACACCTATTGACAACGGGATTTTAATAGTGTATAATACGGTCTGTAAAGAGATTTGCTTTACAGACCTAAAATTTTAAGAGGAGGATGCAACCGTGAACGGAGATAGGGCATACGTCAGCCGTCTTATCGATATTTACGGCAGTGCATTGTCGGAGCGTCAAAAAGACGTTGTCGACCTTTATTATAACGAAGATCTTTCCTTGGCAGAAATAAGCGAGAATTGCGGTATAACCCGTCAAGGTGTGCGTGATGCGATACGTCACGGTGTCGAAACCTTAAAATCGCTTGAATCTGCGCTCGGATTCGAAGTAAAGCTCAAAAGAATTTCCGAACTCGCTTCGGAAATAAAACAAAACGGCGATATTGACGAAATAAAACGTCTTGCGGAATCAATAATAGGAGAGCTGTAATGTTCCAAAGTCTTGTTGAAAAGATGTCAAACGCCTTTTCGAAGTTTCGTAACAAAGGCAAACTTACCGAAGCCGACGTCAAGGCAGGTATGCGAGAAATCAAACTTGCTCTTCTCGAAGCCGACGTAAACTTCAAAGTCGTTAAGGAATTCATATCGCGAGTGTCCGAGCGTGCGGTCGGCAACGAAGTCCTCGAAAGTCTGCTTCCCGCTCAACATATCGTTAAGATAGTCAATGAAGAACTTGTCGCTTTAATGGGCGGCACGAACCAAAAACTTAATATCTCCCCGAAACCCCCGACAGTAATTTTGATGTGCGGTCTTCAGGGTTCGGGTAAGACGACTCATTGTGCAAAACTCGCAATGATGTTCAAAAAACAGGGAAGAAATCCCCTTCTCGTCGCTTGTGATATCTATCGTCCCGCCGCTATAACCCAACTTCAGGTTGTCGGCGAAAAGGTCGGTGCACAGGTGTTCGAGCGTGGCACGAACGACCCTGCTGAAACAACAAAAGAAGCTATAAAACATGCTATAAAATATGGCTTTGATACGGTAATAATCGATACCGCGGGTCGTCTTCACGTTGATGAAGAGCTTATGGCAGAGCTTAAACGTGTCAAAGAGGTTGCAAATCCGTCGGAAATCCTTCTCGTTGTCGATGCGATGACGGGTCAGGATGCCGTAAACGTTGCAAAGAGCTTTAATGACCTTTTGGACATAACCGGTGTTATCTTGACTAAAATGGACGGCGATACCCGTGGCGGTGCCGCACTTTCGGTCAAATATATAACAGGCAAACCGATAAAATTCATCGGTACGGGCGAAAAACTCGATTGTATCGAACCCTTCCACCCCGACCGTATGGCATCGAGAATTTTGGGTATGGGCGACGTTTTGACGCTCATCGAGAAGGCAGAACAGCAAATCGACGAGAAAAAAGCGTTGGAAATGGAACGTAAGTTCCGTGAGCAGAGCTTCACTTTGACCGACTTTCTCGACCAACTCGCGACAATAAAAGATATGGGCTCGATGGATTCACTCCTTTCGATGATGCCCGGTATAAAACCCGGTGCGTTGAATAACGCAAAAATCGACGAAAAGGCACTTGCTCATACCGAAGCGATAATCCTTTCGATGACTCCCTATGAAAGAGATCATCCCGATTGTCTGAACTATTCCAGAAAACGCCGTATTGCTTCGGGAAGCGGTACAAGCGTCGAGGAAATAAACAAATTGCTCAAACAATACGAGCAAACAAAACAACTCATGAAGCAATTCATGGGCAAAAAAGGTAAAAGAGGAAAATTCAGATTTCCTTTTTAATAAAAAAATAATTTTTCATATTTTGGAGGATACTCAAAATGGCAGTAAAAATGAGACTCAGAAGAATGGGCGCAAAGAAAGCTCCCTGTTACAGAATCGTAGTTGCAGATTCTCGCTACCCCAGAGACGGTAGATTCATCGAAGAAATCGGTTTCTACAATCCTATGACCGAACCCGCAGAAGTTAAAATCGATTCCGAAAAGGCAAAGAAGTGGATCTCCAACGGCGCACAGCCCACTGACACCGTAAGAGATCTTCTCAAGAAGAGCGGAGTAATTGATTAATGAAACAGATGCTTCTCGATATCACAAAGGCTATCGTCGAAGATCCCGATTCGGTCGTTGTGTCCGAAAAGGTTAGCGGCGATACCGTTGTTCTCGAGCTTTCGGTTGCGAAACAGGATATGGGCAGAGTAATCGGAAAAGAAGGCAAGATCGCAAAAAGTATTCGTACTGTAATGCGTGCTGCTGCCGCAAAAGAGAACAAACGTGTCATCGTCGATATTATCTGATGAGACGCTTTCTTGAAGCGGGACGGCTTAATTCTCCTCGTGGGATAAAGGGTGAAATACGTCTTGAATGTTGGTGCGACAGCATCGAATTCCTCTCCGGCGTAAAGTATCTCTATCTTGACCCTGCGGGCAAACGTCCGTTGGAGGTTAAATCGTTCCGAGAAACGGTTTCAACCGTCATATTCGTCGGCTATGAGGATCGGAACAGCGTTTCCGCCCTCACCGGCAGAACGGTTTATTTTGACAGAGAGGAAATCCCTCTTCCCGAAGGTGTATATTATAACGACGACCTTCTCGGTTGTAAGGTTTATGATGAATCGACGGGAAACGAAATCGGTATATTGAAACGTATCGAAGAGGGAATGGCTTCTGATATTTATTATATCAGCGGCGAAAAAGAGTATATGATTCCGAAGGTGGAGCAATTCATCGTTTCGGCAGATCCCGAATCGGGAATAATCGTCCGTCTTATCGACGGTTTAGAAATTTAGAAAGCGTAGGTGGAAGAGATGAACTTCGAAGTACTTACGCTTTTTCCCCATTCTCTCGAGCCGATATTCGAATCGAGTATAATCGGCAGAGCAATGCAAAAGGGTGTTATATCTGTCAAATGTACCGATATCCGCGATTATACGTTGGACAAGCATCGCCGTGTTGACGATGCGCCTTACGGCGGCGGTTACGGAATGGTTATGATGTGCCAACCCGTCGTAGATTGCATCCGTGCGGTAAAATCTCGGCTTTCGGGAACAACAAGGGTGATATATATGTCACCTCAAGGTTCGCTTTTTAATCAAAAAAAGGCAGAAGAACTTAAAGAATACGATAATCTTATCCTTCTTTGCGGACATTATGAAGGAATCGACGAACGTATTATCGAGCTTGAAGTGGACGAAGAACTGTCCGTCGGAAACTATGTTTTGACGGGCGGAGAATTACCTGCCGCAATCGTTGTTGATTGCGTATCAAGATTGATAGACGGTGTGCTTCCGTCTTCCGAATGTTATTCGGAAGAAAGTCTTCAAAACGGATTGCTTGAACATGCACAATATACAAGACCGCGAGTTTTCGAAGGGCTTGAAGTCCCCGAAGTCCTCGTGAACGGTGACCACAAAAAACAGCGTCGCTGGAAAGAGGAACAAAGCCGACTTCGTACTGAAACAAAACGACCGGATCTTATGGAGCTTAACTATGAACAAGCTGAGGAAAAGAACTAAAAAATGGACGATCAAAAGGCTCGCAAGAGAGAGCTTTGTTTTGTCGTCTACAAGTTCGCTTTCCTCACGCATTGTTCGTTTTTTTGAATCCGGAATAGCAGAACCGATTCTCGGATCGGTAAACGATGTTGATGATTTTGTACAGGACTTTGTCGGAAAGAACGTTACCGAAAAATACAACGTAAGAAAAAACATAACGATGCCGATAAGAAATAGCATCGCGTCGTTTTTCTCTCGAAATCCTTTTGTGAATGCGTTGAATAGACTGCGTCTTTACTTTTTGAATATATCTCTTCGCTCCGTGGGTGTAATGTTAATGACGTTTGCGGTATATGCTGCCGCTGTCTTGCTTTTGAAACATTATGCCACATCGGTTTTCGGTATTGGAAGTATTGACGATTTTTTTGTAATTGCCATATCCGCTGTAACAGGATTGGCTTTGACGGTATTTAGCGAGAAAAGCATTATAACCTCGCTTGGATCAAGCAAGATGGTTGGTCCGTTCCTATCAGAATGTTTGGGTATTAATGATTCAACGTTTGATCGTCATTCCGAAAAACCATCAAGTAATGCCGTCGGTGTAAGCTTCCTGATTGGCTCAATGATGGGTATATTAACGGTGTTTTCGTCGCCTGCAAGGGTTTTGTCGACTGCATTGTTGGTCGTTTTCATAATCACAATCGTGAACGCACCCGAATTTGGCTTGTTGTTTACGGTTGCAACGTTCACGTTTCTTTCTCCTCGCTATTTGGTAATGCTTGTAAGTATTACGTTTGTTTCCTATCTTTTGAAATGTATACGTCTTAAAAGGAATTTTCGTTTTGGTACAGCCGATGTGATTGCACTTTTAACTGTAATTATAATGATTTTCGGCGCAAAGATTTCTTCAGGCGTTATGACGCAGGGTGAGTGGTATGTAATCTATATGTCCGCGGTATATTTCCTTGCGAAAAATTTATTATCTTCGAAAAAACTTGTCATCCAGGCATTTAATGCGATAAACGTTGGTGCTTGTATAGGTATGGCAGTATATATTTTGAGCGAATATGCGTTCATGATACCGAACGATAATATTCGCGAAACCGCGTTTTTTATAACGAGAAACGCTCTCGATGCTGACGTACTTGCGTTTGTTTCGACACTTTCGATACCGTTTGTAATGTCGTCGTTTTCCGGGGTTGCGTCAAAACGTTTTTCTTGGATTTCAGTCATTCTTGTTTTGGTGTCTGCAGTTATAACCGACAGCATTATGTTATATACCATGGCGTGTATAGCGGTTCTGTTGTATTTTGCATTCGCGCGCAAAGCTTTTGCCGGAGCGCTTTTGGGTGCCTTAATAGTTTTACCGCCCTTCCTTTGTGTGGTAAGTGACTTTACGCAATCTGCTCTCGTTACGGCAGGCGCAAAACGTCTTTGCGATGGTTATTTGGGCGTAAAACTATATTTTGCGAACTTTTTTGAAGCGTATGGATCTCTTTTCGGCGCATTTACTCTTGTGTTGTTTGTGATTTTAATTGCGCTTTCCTTCCAAAGAATAGGCGGTTCATTGATTTTGAACAGTTCTCTCAAAAACTCTCTTGTTTCGGGAACGGTTCTTGCCGCATTGACGGTATTGGTAATAAATATGTTGTTCTTGAATACGTTTTCGGATATAAGAATGACAATAGTTGTATGGTTCCTTTTCGGCTTGTGCGGTTCTGTGTATAGAGTCGGAAGAATAACACAATATAAGAATAAGGAGATGTAGGAATGCAAAAACGTAAGTATAAATTAAATGCGCTTGATATTGCAATATTTATAGTTGTGCTTTGCTCGGTTGCTGTGATTATGTTCCGTGATTCGATAAGCGGATTCCTCGGAACGACCGAAATATCTATGATAGATATTACTCTCACAATAGAAAACGATTCCTCGTCTCAAAGTGCATTAATCTCGACGGGCAAGCCGGTTGTTTTCGAACCCGAATCTTCAACCGATATAAAAGCCGATGCACTTGTCAAAAAGTCTATCGAATCCACCGAATCCGAGAACAGCGCAACTGAGTTTGTAATAACCTGTACCGGATATAAAAAATTCGGACGTTTTTATACCGAAAACGGCGATAGAATTTCGATCGGTGAAGCTTCAAAAATCACAATTGATGAAACCGATATAACCTGCAAAGTCGTGTCGGTCACGTTGGGATAATGGTATAAAACGTCAAAAATACTTTTCAAGGATTTCTGTTTTTTGTCATAATGACGATATCGTGACTATTGATTTTGATAAATTGATTTGTTATAATATCTTCATATGGAGGATTGAACTATGATTACCAAGAATATCGAAATACAAAACGAAGTCGGACTTTGTGCAAGACCCGCAACGACTTTCGTTCAAAAAGCAAACTCCTATAGAAGCTCGATTTGGATCGAAAAAGTCGATCGCAGAGTTAACGCAAAAAGTCTCTTGGGCGTTCTTTCGCTTGGGATTTATAAAGGTCAGATCATAACGATCCTTGCTGACGGTGAAGACGAAGCTGCCGCAATCGACGGTCTCGTTGCGCTCATTCTCAGCGGCTTTAATCAATAATTAATCAAACAATTTGCCCCTGACCTTGTCGGTTTGGGGCATTTTTTGTAGGTATTCCAATGACAAGAGAAGAGCTTTTCGAAAAAGCACGCCTTCTTCCCGCAACCCCCGGCGTCTATATTATGAAAAACAGATCCGGACGTATAATCTATGTCGGGAAATCGAAAGCGCTCAAAAACCGTGTTTCGAGCTATTTTGCACCCTCGTCCGACCACCACGGCAAGACAAGACGTATGGTCGAATCGGTTAATGATTTCGAAGTTTATTTCACGTTGACGGAGCTTGAAGCGTTGATTCAGGAAAACCAATTTATAAAACAATTTCAACCTCGATATAACATAAAACTCAAAGACGGTGGTGGATATCCCTATATAAAGATGACGAACACCGCCTATCCCGAATTTTCAATAGTATATAAGAGAAGCTCGGGTAACGATAAATATTTCGGACCCTATTCTTCCCATAACGTTGCGAAACGTATCTTGGAAACCGTGAAAAAGACTTTTTCTCTCCCGTCTTGCTCGAAAGAGTTCCCGAAGGATATCGGAAAGGGAAGACCTTGTCTTAATTACCACATCGGACGTTGCTGTGCGCCTTGCATTAAGGGTAACGTGTCGAGCGAAGAATATAAAGAGCTTTGCACTCGTGCGTCAATCTTGCTTAAAGGCAATGGAGCCAACCTTGTCGAACAGCTCGAACGTGATATGGAAATCGCTTCGGAGGGCTTGAATTTCGAACTTGCGGCAAAATTGAGGGACTGTATCTTCGCTGTCAAGAAATTGAGCGAACGTCAACAAATCGTCTGTTCGCCGAACGTCGAAACCGATATTGTCGGTATCTATGCCGACGACCTCGGAAGTGCAATCTCCTTCCTTTTTGTAAGAGGCGGTGCGATAGTCGACCGAGAGAACTTTTTCTTCGGCGCTGACGAAATTATAAATAGCTCGGCTCTCGTTTCTTTCTTGCAAAGATATTATGAACTTCGAGGCTATATCCCAAAGAAGATTTATATCGATTATAACCTCGATTCAGCCGATAACGAGCTTTTGAACGAATGGCTCACCACACATGCCGAATATAAGGTTACTATCCAAAAACCCGAACGTGGCGATATGAGAGCGTTGACGTTACGTGCATCAGAGAATGCGAAACAGTTGATTTTGCATAAACGTGCGAGCGAGGATAAAAAGAAAGACTTCCTCGTTTCACTTGCAACCCTTCTCGGCTTGGAGGTCGTTCCTGATAGGATAGAATCATACGATATCTCCCATTCGGGCGGAGATTTTACAACCTGCGGAATGATTGTACTTGAACACGGTGTGTTCGCAAAACGTAAATACCGTGCATTCAATATAAAAACCGTCGATGACGGAAACGATTTGGCTGCGCTTGAAGAATCAATAAGACGCCGCTTCGCCCACGATACCGACGAACAGGGCTGGGAATACCCCGATTTGATGCTCATCGACGGCGGTAATACCCAAGTAAACCGTGTCCGTTCGGTCTTGAACGAGCTTGGTATAAATATCAAAGTTTTCGGTATGGTGAAGGACGAACACCATAAAACAAGAACCCTGACAGACGGCGAGAACGAGGTTTCGTTAATAACGCGTCAGGATGCTTTCGTGTTTATCTATAAAATACAGGAAGAGGTACACCGCTATTCTCTTTCGGTAATGGATTCGAAAAGACGTGCAAGTGTCAAGAAAAGCAGTCTGACCGAAATTAAAGGCATCGGCGCAAAAAAAGCGAACGATTTGATGCTTCATTTCGGAACACTTGCAAGATTAAAGACAGCGACAAAACAGGAATTGACAGAAGTGAAGGGAATAACCGAAGAAATTGCTTCGTCGGTTATCGAATACTTCGGAAAGGAAAACAATGAGAATAATAACAGGAATAGCAAGGGGAACAAAGCTTAAAACCCTCCCCGGTAACGATACAAGACCGACAACCGAGATTTGCAAAGAAGGTGTCTTCTCGGCAATCCAGTTTGAACTTCACGATAGAACCGTGCTCGACCTTTTCGGCGGTTGCGGACAGATGGCTCTCGAAGCATTGTCGAGAGGTGCAGAACGTGCAGTTATAATAGATGCTTCCCGTGCCGCTTGTGAGGTTATCAAGGAAAACGCACAGAAAACCAAGCTTATGAAACAATGCCGTGTTGTAACGGCAGATTGGAAGGAATATTTGAGAGGTGCTTCGGGAAAAGAAAAGTTCGGACTCGTTTTGCTCGACCCTCCTTATGCCGAAGGTATACTCGACGATATCCTTCATCGTCTTCAATATTCCGAAGTTCTTGCCCCCGGCGCAATAATTGTTGCAGAATCGGATAAAGACGGTATCCCCAACCCCGTTGAGGGCTGGAACAGCAAACTTTATCGCTATGGCAAGACCTATGTAACCATACTTCGTGTTCCCGAGGAGGACGAGGAATGAGAACAGCAATAATTTCGGGCACGTTCGACCCGATAACAATAGGACATCTTGACGTTATCGTTCGTGCTTCAAAGCTTTTTGAGAAAGTTGTCGTTGCAGTTTCCAAGAATACCGAAAAGAAATGTGTTTTAAGCGACGAAGTGCGCCTTAATGCGGTTAAAGCGTGTCTAAAAGATATCGAAAACGCAGAAACCGAGCTTTGCGAGGGCTTGCTTGCCGAGTTTTGCAATAGATACGAAAATCCCGTAATCGTTCGTGGCGCAAGAAACGGAAGCGAGTTTGATTATGAAAGAAGTCTTTTCGTCATCAATAAAAACCTTGGCATACCCGAAACGATTGTACTCCCTTCCGAAAGCGGAATGGACCATATAAGCTCTACGTACGTTCGCGAGCTTATAAAATACGGCAAATCGCTTAAAGGCGCAGTCCCCGAAAACGCAATAGCCGTTATCGAAGAATATTTGAAATAACAAAAAGGAGAGTTTTAACCTCTCCTTTTTTATCTCCCAACTTTAATTACAATTTCAAAACCGTCGTCGTTTTCTTTTTTCTCCCAAACAGCGTTATAACCCGAATTTTCAAGAAGCTTGACCGATTTGTCTAGCGTGTTGAAAAGGAATTTAATATCGCCGAGAATACCTTTAATTGAAGGTTTTTTTCTTTTTTGCACAACCTTTTTCGGCTTTTTAATCTCTATTGGCTTTTCCGAAAAATATGTATCGATCAACCTTTCGGTTTCGGGTGCGGAAAGCTTGTCCTTGATGATTGCAAGCATTATCGGTCTGCGTTCACGCTCGGTCTCGAGCCGAACCAAAGCCCGACAATGCCGTTCCGAAAAGCCGTTTTCCATCGCCATAAGTCGTTCTCGTTCCGAGAGTTTAAGAAGCCGAAGCTTGTTCGAAAGCGTCGGCTGTGATATCGATAATGCCTTTGCAAGTTCGCTTTGAGAACGGTTTGTCATAAGTAATAACGTCTGCATCGCCATCGCTTCTTCAAAATAGGATAGATCGCTCCTCTGCAGATTTTCAACAAGCGCCATCATTGCGCTGTCCTGCCGGTCTGCCTCGAAAATAATACAGGGGATAGTTTTAAGCCCTGCCATTTTCGATGCGCGCCAACGGCGTTCGCCTGCGATGATTTCATATTTCGCTGCCGATTTCGGCATCGGAAAGGGAAGTGATTCGATTTTCTTGACGGCGATAGGTTGAATAAGCCCGTATATTTTAATGCTGTTCGAAAGCGATTGAAGTTCGGTTATGTCGAAGGTTCGTCTTGGTTGCATCGGGTTAGGTGCAAGCTCGTTTATAGGCAATAAAACCGCCTTTTCCTTCCTTTTTTGCTTTATAACGTTTCCGATATCCAAAAAATCCACCGCTTTTCCTAAAAAATAAAGAATCTGCTATTATAATAGCAGATTCGTCTGTCATATTTTGTTATATCCTGTTAGCGGAAGATTTTCTTTTGACGAAAATATTTGATTCCTTCTTCTTCGAGAATCTCGCCGAGCGAATAGAACCCGTTTTCGTCATAAACACGGAACATTTCGCCAATCTCGCCGTTAATACCGCGCAATTTCGCAAGCTTGATCTTCTCGCCGTGACTGTAAAGACGGTTGAAGAAAGCGTCCATACGTGCTTCGCGGTATTGCATAAACATCTTTTCAACGGGGATGAGATGGGAAAGTATCTCTTCCTGCGTCATACCGTTAAGGTCGTCAAAAACGATTGCATCTTCACGCTTGAAAACACCGACTTCGCTTCGTTCAAGCGAACTCATACAAGCACCGCAACCGAGTTTCTTTCCGATATCCGCACAAAGAGTTCTGATATATGTACCTCTCGAACAGGCAACGTCGAGGAAAAATTCACCGTTTTTCTCGGTCGGCTCACAAGAATAGATATTAACCTTTCTTGCCTTGCGCTCGATGGTAACACCCTCTCTTGCGAGGTCGAGAAGCTTAACACCGCCAACCTTCAATGCGGAATACATAGGGGGTACTTGGTCAATCTCGCCGACGAAGGACCTTGCAACTTCGGAAAACTCCTCAAAAGAGGGAAGTTGACCTTCGTGTTGCGTTAAAATATTACCCGAGATATCCTCGGTGTCGGTCGTGACACCAAGCTTTATACCCGCAAAATAACGCTTGTCGTGGTCGACGAGAAACTCACTCGCCTTGACCGCCGAGCCGATCATTATCGGCAAAACACCCGAAGCCATAGGGTCGAGCGTACCGCAATGACCGATCTTGCGAATCTTCAAAAGATAACGAAGCTTCGAAATACAATTATGCGAGGTTATTCCGCTCGGTTTGTCAATTATGATAATACCGCTTGGGTTGTTCATAAAGAAAGCTCCGTAAAAATCTTGCGCGTCAATTCAAGCGCAGAATTAAAATCTCCGTTGTAGGTAAAACCTGCAGCGTGGTAATGTCCGCCGCCGCCGTTGTTTTTCGCAATCTCGGCAACGTCGATGTCCGCATTAGAACGCATAGAAACCTTCACACCGTCGCTTTTTTGACGTATCACAGCCGAAGCCAAAACGCCCGAAATCTCTCTCGGGATAGAGTTGATACAATCAAAATCACTCTCGGTTGCGTTACATTCCCTCATCTGTTCTTCGTTAATCGCAACGATAGCAAATTTGCCGTCGCAAAGAAGTTCAAGATTGTTGTATGCGGTTTTCGTCAATGCAATTTGGGCGGGAGTTTTGCTTTCGAACAAATATCTGTTGATAGCCGCAAAATCAATGCCCGTTTCAATGAGCTTCGCCGCCATAATGTGCGTTTCGGGCTTGGTTGCATCATATCTGAACCCACCGCTGTCCGAACATATCGCCGAATAAAGCGCAATTGCAATATCGGTATCGAGAGATACATCAAGTTCTTCCATTATCTTGAAAATAATCTCACCGCAAGCGATTCTGTCGCTCATAACGAGAAGATTTTCGCAATCAACGGTGTTGACTTTATGATGGTCGATAGAAAGCACAAAACTTGTGTTTTTTGCATTTCCAAGCATTCTCGGACCTGCAACGTCAACGCTTATCAGCGTATAACCGTCCAAGTTTTCGGGTTCGCTTTCGAGGAAAATATCCGAAGTCGGCAAAAACGAAAGTTTATTTGGAATTCCGTCAACAGAAAAAGCGTTTGCCTTTTTGCCAAGCTTTCTAAGTATTAATGCCAAACCTATCGCGCTTCCGAGCGTGTCCCCGTCGGGCGATGCGTGACAATATATGAGGTAGCCGTCGCATTCCGAAAGGAATGCGGCGGCTTCTTTAATTCCGATTTGTTTCATATCGGTTAATCCTGAATGTCCTTAAGAATTGTGGAGATGTGCATTGCACGTTCCGTGTTGTTGTCACGGATGAAGGTGAGCTTCGGAGTGATACGAAGATTGAGCCGTTTTGCAAGCTCACTTCTTATAAAACCACTTGCCGAAGTAAGTCCCTTTGCAACACCATCGTCCTCACCGAGAACACTGTAAAAAATTCTTGCTGTGCTCATATCGGGTGCAACACTTGCACCGACAATACTAACAAAAGATTTTGCAACTCTCGGGTCTTTTACTTCTCTTATAATTGCGGCAAGCTCAAGCATAACCGCATTGTTGAGTTTATCCTGTCTGTGTCCCGCCATTAGCGTTCAACTTCCTCCATAATATATGCTTCGAGAATATCGCCGATCTTGATATCGTTGAATTTTTCAAGACCGATACCGCATTCGAACGACTGAAGCACTTCCTTCGCATCGTCTTTGAAACGCTTGAGCGATGCAATCTTGTCTTCATAGATAACTATACCGTCACGAACGACACGAACGAGAGAGTTTCTCGTAATCTTACCGTCCTGAACGTAAGAACCTGCAATAGTCCCGACGTTGGGAACGTGGATCGCATTTCTGACTTCCGCGTGACCGAGAACGTTTTCTCTGAACTTCGGAGCAAGCATACCCTTGAGAGCCGCTTCGATTTCTTCGATACAGTCATAGATGATACGGTAGGTACGAATATCAACCTTATCTCTTGCCGCCATATCGATAGCGTTCTTGTCGGGACGTACGTTAAAGCCGATGATGATTGCGTTGGAAGCGTTTGCGAGCATAACGTCGCTTTCGGTGATACCACCTGCAGCCGCGTGAAGCACGTGAACCTTAACTTCTTCGTTCGAAAGCTTCGCAAGACTGGATTTAACCGCTTCCGCAGAACCCTGAACGTCTGCTTTGATGATGATGTTGAGGTTCTTAATACCGCTTTCGATCTGGGAGAAGAGGTCGTCGAGGTTGACCTTAACGCTGTTCTGTTCTTCTTCCTTTTTCTTCGCTTTACGCTGTTCAGCAAGTTCTCTTGCCATTCTTTCATCGGCAACAGCGTTGAATACGTCACCTGCTTCGGGAACTTCGGAAAGACCCATAATTTCAACAGGAACCGAAGGACCTGCTTCGGTAAGACGTCTGCCCTTATCGTCGGTCATAACTCTGACTCTACCAACAGCGTTACCTGCAATAATAATATCGCCGTGCTTGAGAGTACCGTTCTGAACGAGGAGGGTTGCAACAGTACCCTTGCCTTTGTCAAGACGTGCTTCAACAACAATACCCTTCGCCGCGCGGTTGGGGTTTGCCTTAAGGTCGAGCATATCTGCAGAGAGAAGAATCATTTCGAGAAGCTCGTTGATACCCTGTTTGTGAAGTGCAGAGATCGGAACACAGATGGTGTCACCGCCCCATTCTTCGGGAACTAGGTCATATTTTGTAAGTTCGGTCTTGACTCTGTCGGGGTCTGCACCGGGACGGTCCATCTTGTTGATTGCAACAATGATGTTAACACCTGCCGCTTTAGCGTGGTTGATAGCTTCAACCGTCTGGGGCATAATACCGTCGTCAGCCGCAACTACGATAACTGCGATATCGGTGAGGTTTGCACCGCGCGCACGCATAGCGGTGAACGCTGCGTGACCGGGGGTGTCAAGGAAGGTAATATCTCTGCCGTTGACAGAAACTCTGTATGCACCGATGTGCTGAGTAATACCGCCTGCTTCACCTGCGGTAACGTTTGTGTTACGGATAGCGTCGAGCGTGGAAGTCTTACCGTGGTCAACGTGACCCATAACAACGATAACGGGTGCACGGGTAACGAGGTCTTCTGCATTGTCCTCTGTTTCGTCGAAAAGACGGTCTTCGAGAGTAACAACAACTTCCTTTTCAACCTTGATTCCGAATTCGTCAGCAATAAGATATGCGGTATCATAGTCGATAGATTCGTTAACCGATACCATCATACCCATAACCATAAGCTTTTTGATGACCTCTGCCGCCGCAGTCTTCATACGAGAAGCAAGTTCGGTCACGCTGATCGTTTCGGGAACGGTAATTTTAAGCTGAACGGGCTTCGGCTTGTTGACGGGCTTCTGCTCGAACTGCTTTTTGTTGTCGGATTTTTTGCCTTTTTGCTGGTCGTTGAATTTGTTCTTTTTCTTGATTTTCTGAACGCTGGTTTGTGTTTCGGGAACGACGTTGTCATATTTGAGAATCTTTTCGTCGTATTTCGAAAGGTCAACGTTTGACGTACCTCTTGTGTCTACGACACGTACTTCATCTCTCGAACGCTTCTTCTGGGGCTGTTGCTGAACGCCTGCAGCCGCCTTCTTCTTGCGCTTTTCTTCGTCAGCCGCAGCTTTTGCAGCTTCCTTCGCTTTGCGTTCTTCTTCTTTTTTAGCGTTCTTCTTGTCGTCGTATTCCTTGAAGAATGCGGTGATATCCACCTGATTATTCTGAGTCAAAGTTTCAAAAATAATACTAAGTTCGTTTTCTTCGAGAACCGCCATATGCGTTTTTCCCGTAAAACCTGCATTATCAAGAAGGGTAATAAGATCTTTGCTCTTAAGATTAAAATCTTTGGCAAGTGCGTTAATTCTATATTTCTCGCTTGTTGTTGCCATATATCATATACCTCATTTCTGGTCGGATAAGCTTTTTCTGTATGCGTTAATAAAGTTCGCGTCCGTAAAAGCTATTGAAGCTGTTTGGCTGTGACCGACCGATTTGCCAAGTTCTTCTGCAGTAATATCGATTTCTTCGACGTTTGCCGAATAAAAAGCCGATTTATCTTTAAGTGATTTGCGTGTGTTGTCCGAAACGTCCTTCGCAATAAGGACAAGCAACGCTTTTTTGTTTCGTATCGCTTCGAGAACCTGATTGGTTCCGATAACAATACCTCTTGCTCTTGCGGCAAGACCGATGACGCCGAGTGTTCTCTTTTCCAAAAAAGCCATCGCTCCTTTATTTTTGATGTTCAAGACTTGTACGAAGCTTTAAGTATATTTCTTCGGGTATCTTGGATTTGAAAGCACGTTCCAAACGCTTTGCTTTAACAGCAGAATCGAAACATCCGACGTTTTTGCATATATATGCGCCTCTGCCGGGGAGTTTACCGATAGGGTCGATATTAATTTCGCCTTCGCTGTTTCTTACAATGCGGAGAAGCTCTTTCTTGTCCTTCATTTCGTTACAGCCGATGCATTTACGCAACGGAGTTTTCTTTTCGGCCAAGATTCTGTCCTCCAAAAAACTTAGTCTTCGATAACGCTGTGACTGCTCTTAATGTCGATCTTGAAGCCGGTAAGCTTCGCAGCGAGTCTTGCGTTCTGACCTTCTTTACCGATAGCAAGAGAAAGTTGGTCGTCAGCAACGATAACACGGTATGCTCTGTCGGAATCTGCAATCTTTGTAACCGATTCAACGGTTGCAGGAGCGAGAGCAGCGCTGATGAAAGCTTCGGTGTCTTCGCTGTAGGGGATAATATCGAGCTTTTCGCCGAAGAGTTCGGCAGTGATGTTGTTCTTTCTTGCGCCCTTGGGACCGATACAAGAACCGATTGCGTCAACCTTGTCGTCGTTCGAGATGACTGCAATCTTGGTACGGGAACCTGCTTCACGAGCGATTCTCTTAATTTCGACGATGCCGTCTTTGATTTCGGGAACTTCAAGTTCGAAAAGTCTGCTGACAAGACCGGGATGAATTCTCGAAAGAACGATGCTGGGACCTCTTGTTTCCTTCTTGATTTCGGTGATGAACACTTTGATTCTGTCGCCGACCTGAAGGGTTTCGCCGGGGATCTGTTCGTTACGGAAAAGAACCATTTCGTTCTTGCCGATTTCGAGAGTAGCGTTGCCGGTGGTAGGATCAACTCTGACAACAACCGCAGAAACGATTTCTTCCTTCTTTTCTTCGTATTCACGAATCATGTTTCCGCGTTCTGCTTCACGGATACCCTGAATGATAACCTGTTTTGCAGCCTGAGCAGCGATTCTGCCGAAGGTTTTTGTCTTCTGTTCGATTTCGTAAACGTCGCCAACTTTATATCTCTTGGATTTGAGCTGTGCTTCGGAAAGCAATATTTCGGTAGCGGGATCGATAACTTCTTCAACAACAGTAAGCTGTTTGTAAAGCTTGATGTCCTGCTTTGCGGGGTTAAGCTTAACTCTTGCGTTTTCGTAACCGCCGTTTTCCTTGCGGTATGCAGAAAGCAAAGCCGCTTCGATCTTTTCGATCATATAATCTTTCGAAATACCTTTTTCCTTTTCGAGTACGTCAAGCGCCTCAAAGAGTTCCTTATTCATTTTCGTTCTCCTTGTTTTCTTGTTCTGCCGATTCGTTTGTTTCAACGTGTTCGAACTCGGCATTTATCTTTGTAATTTGTTTCTTTTCAAACGTGCGTTTAACACCGTCTGTCTCCAAAGTGAGCGAATCACCGTCAAAAGCATCGATGACACCGCAATATTCTTTACTGCCGTCAATTGCAACGTAAAGACCGATGGTAACGTTCAATCTGTTGTCATATGCAAAACGGATGTGTTCGTCTTTGCTGAGCGAACGAACCGTACCTGCAGACGCAACCTGAAGACAATAGCTTTCTTCGATAGGGTCAAGCTCGTCGATAATGGGTTCAACAAGTCGTGTAACGACCGAGCAATCGTTGATAGAAATACCTTCGTCTTTGTCGATCGATATTTCAAGTATCATTTCGGGGCCTTCTTTGTAATAAGAAACGTCCCAAAGCTTATAGCCCGCATCGGTAACAACGCTTTCGATAGCGTTTTTGACCTTAACGGCTATTCCTGTTTTCTTGTCAGCCATAAATCCTCCAATCAAGACTCAAGAGAGGGCTTGCACCCTCTCTTGATAACTTAATGTTCTTTATGTGGTTATTATATCACAAGAATATACGGTTTACAATAGTTTTTCGAAAAATAGTTGATTTAAGCCAAGAATTTTTCGGCTTTTTCCCAATCGACGAACAAAAGCTTTTGCTTTTTGCCCTTATTACCGTTTGCGATAGCGCGTTCCGAGATAACGTCATTTTCCATAAGCACTTTCATCGCCTTGACGATTTGTTGCTTTGTCGCACCGCCGCGGTTTCTCTTAACTGCGGCATTTATCGCTTCGTTATAGGTGGGTTGAGAACTGGTTTTAAGATAATCGAATATATTTCTGTAAAAACTTCCGTTAATATCCTGCTCGGTGGGTAAGATATGAAATTCGTTTGCGGTTTCACGTAATTGCTTTGAAAACGAACCGTTGACGCCGTAAATGACGACCTGCTTGTGATAAAAATTCTTAAGAAACGATGTAACCGAGCTAAAATGTCCGTCGCCCGAAAAAAGAATGAAAACGTCAATATCGTCAGACGAAAGCGCCTTCTGATACATATTGTCAAGAATAATAAAATCGGTGAAATCCTTCTGAACACCGTTTGGGCTTCGGGTATCGATTATCTTGTTTGAGAAAAGACGGATTCGACCGATTTCCTCTGCAAGACTCTTATGAGAGAAATCCGCAAAAAAGTTCACTTCAACAAGGTTGTATTTCGTGTTAAGCTCTTCGAACCAAGCTTTGATGTTAGGTTGAAGTCCATAATTGTTCTTCAACGAAATATACCAATGCTCGTAATCAACAAAAGCAACTGCCTTCGGAAGAACGTTTTGCAAACAAACTTCTTTCGCGGTCTCTTTTTTGAACAGACCTAAAATACAATAACCTCCTTTCAAACCTATTTTCTGTTTTGATTATAACCCCGTTCTCCCATCGTGTCAATAGTTTTGCTTTGCAAGAAGGTCTTTAAGATGCGCGATGATCTTCTTTTCAAGCCGTGAAATATAGCTTTGTGAAATCCCAAGCGCGTCTGCAACCTCTTTTTGGGTCAACTCTTTTCCGTTACGGTTGATACCGTAACGAAGCTCGATGATGTTACGGTCGCGCTTGTTCAAAGAAGAAATCGCCTTGAGGATCATCTTTCTGTCTTCGCTTTCCTCGATGCTCTTATAAACAAAATCGTTGTCGGTGCCAAGCACGTCGCTAAGCAATAGCTCGTTGCCGTCATAATCGATATTAAGAGGTTCGTCGAGCGATAATTCGTTCTTGACACCCGTGTTCTTGCGGAGATGCATAAGAATTTCGTTTTCGATACATCTCGAAGCATATGTAGCAAGTTTGATTTGCTTGTCTGCACGGAAGGTGTTGATCGCTTTGATAAGCCCGATAGTACCGATCGAGATAAGGTCTTCGATCCCGACCGACGAGCTTTCAAAACGTTTTGCAATATAAACAACAAGTCGCAAATTATGTTCGATAAGTCGTTTCTTTGCGTCGGAATCGTTGGGAAGCCGTTCGATAAGCATCGCTTCTTCCTCTTTTTCGAGAGGTGGCGGAAGTGTTTGAGGCCCGTTTATGTAGAAAAGCTCCTCGCCGATACCCAAAACTTCCTTCAACCAATGAATAACCAAACCATAACCCTGTTTTAACATAATAGTCCTCCTCACAATAAACTCGTCGGCATAAGCCCGTCATAGCCCGAATAGGTCTTGTTTTCCGTGTCGATACCGATGTATGCCTCGACTTTTTTCGGCTTTCTTGCAATCTGCCGAACCTCTATCCTGTCGGGACGGAACCCGAAAAAACAACTTTTCCCCGAACTTGTTCTGTATGGTATCGCGCGAATCGGAAACGGAAAAATCTCGCTTTCGGGCGAATCGAAGGGAAAGGGAAGTGCCGATGCAGAAACAACAATGACGGGCAAAGCCGAAAACGGCTCTGTTACAAGATTACCGCTGTCTGCAAGTAACCGTGCATCAAAGCGCTTTTCACCTGCAAAAATACGTATTTCTGCCGACCGAACGTAAATTTTCTTTCGGCAGATCAAACCGTATGATAATGCCACAAGAGCAGATATAAGACATATAACAGCGAACGAAATCGAATCCACCTCTGCATAAACTCCGTCGGAATATCCCGAACCAAGACTGTAAAAAGCCGTAACAAGACCGCCGAGCAGCGCCGAAGAAACAATAAAAGTTCCGCTTATAACGAAAAAACGTTTTAGGTCTTGTTTGCCGAAGGCGGTAAGACAAATCAATCCCGCCGCACCGAGATTGAAGGTAAAAGAAGCAAAAGTCGGCGGCTCAACAAGATAGGGAACGAAAGCATAAACACCGCCGATGAAAGAGCCGAAAATCAACCGCAAAACCTTACCGCCGCAGTTCAATAAACGTCCCGTGAGGAAAAGACAGAGATAATCGAGCGAAAAATTTATAATAAAAAGCATATCGGCATAAATAACCGTTGTTTCCGTATACATAAAAACACCTCTCGCATTCATTATATTGAAACCGAGTGGTGTATTTTGTCGTAATAAATAGGGTGGTGATATTTTTTTGAAAAAACCGATAATCTCGCTCAAATCAAGCAAGGATATATTAAAATTAACGCTTTGCTTGATTTTGACCCTTTCTGCGTTTTCACTTTTCTTCCTTCCCGAAGAAAGCGTTGCGGTTTTTGGTGATGGTAATTACCAAGCACCGAAAAGTATTTACGGTCTTTTGAAATCATTAATTTAGAGGTTCTATGTTTATCGTTTTTCCGCGTTTGCGTTTGCGTGTTTCGCTTTTTTCTCTCCCTACATATATATTGATGCTTTGGCTTGAAGGAATTGAGCCGTTTTCGGTTATGTTACTTTCTGCGTTAGCGCATGAAATCGGGCATATTGTGATGCTTCGTATCTGCGGATACCGCCTTCGCCGTGTCGATATCTTACCGATGGGCGCACTGATTGTAGTACCGGAAGGCATACCCGATTCCGACGAAACGAAGATTGCCATTGCCGGTCCTCTGACGTCGCTTTTTCTTGCGCTTATTTTCTCGATTTGGTTTTCAAAAACAGGGGAGGGAATAGCACTTCTCGGAACGTTGATAAATCTCGTTCTCGGTCTTTTCAATCTCCTTCCCGTGCGGAAACTCGACGGCGGAAAAGCGCTGTTTTGCTTTCTGTCACAAAAAACAAAGGGAACAGAAAAAATCTGCTCCCTTGCATCAAATATATCAATTCTGCTTTTCTTCCTCCTCTGCCTCTCGTTCGTGATCCTCTCAAACTTCAACCTTGGCGTAATAATCCTCTCGTCGGCATTGCTAGTTCAAATTATAGTATAAAAAAAGAGAGGTTTTTTCAACCTCTCTTCTTTATTATAACTTATTTATTAGTGTTTCTTTCTTCGTTGATCGATTCTTCTTTAGCGTTGATTTCGCGCCAATCGTCAAGTTCAAGTTCGGTGAGGTCGATGTAACCAAACCAGCTGTCGGTTTCATAACCGTCGATGTCGTCACTTGCAACGAAGCTTCTCGAATAGAAGAATACCATTGTTGCGGGGCAGAGCTCTTCAACAAGCTTCTTTTCTGCGTTGTGGAGAATTTCTGCTCTCTTTGCACGATCTTTTTCGGTAAGAGCCGATTGGATGAGCTTGGAATAGTCTGCGTTGTCAATCTTGGTGTAGTGAGGAGCGAAGGTTTCTTCAGTGGTAGCAACATTGTTGTCAACAACAATAGCAGAACCGCTGTATTCCTTCGCGAAGGGAGCAAGGTAAGAGAACGCATCAACCGAGCCGTTAACGATGTTAACACCGATAACGTCGAAATCGCTTGTTTTGAGTGCGGTGAGGTATGCTTCGGGGTTAAGACCTACAAGCTCAACGTTAATGCCGATTGCTTTCCAGTTTTCAGCAGCTTTCTTTGCAGCTTCTTCGTAAATATTTACATACTTAACTTTTCTGGAGTAGGTCGAAATTGTGATTTCGTTAAGGGGAACAAGGTATGCAACCTTGATGGAACCCTTCTTGCCGCCGAGAAGCGATTTTGCCTTTTCGACGTCAGCGTTTACACTGTAAAGTTCGCCGCCAACTTCGCGGAAGTCGGAGTCGTTGTCATTGTTGAATACGCCGGTGGGAACATATCCCGTTGCAGGAACTTCGCCGGTTCCGGTCGCTTCGGTAATTGCTTTTCTGTCAAGTGCTGCAGAAAGAGCTTTACGAACGTTTGCATTGGAAAGAAGTTCGTTTTCAGTGTTGAAATAGAACGCGAAACCATTGAGTGTCTGTTGGGTTTCAATGTCGTCTTGATATTTCTGGAAGGTGTCCTTGTCGAACTTACCAAGATAGAATACTTCGCCATTGTCAAAACGATTTGCCTGGAACTGTTGTTGAGTCAAGCTCTTTTCTTCGGGATAGTATTCGGTCTGACCTTCATAGTAAAGGCAGGTTATACGATAGGGATCAACATATTCGTCAAGATCGTCTTTTTCGGGGTCTCGCATATAGTATGCATTACGTTCGAGAACGATCTTACAAGCGAACTTACCACTGAAGTCCTGTTCGCCTTCTTTCTTTTCGCGAGGCATATCCATTGTTTGAACTCTGAACTTGCCGTTTGCGACCATATCGGTTGCACTTGCAGCCCAGTCGTCGCCGTTTTTAGCACAACGAGTTATGATATCTTCACGAGCAGGAGCAAGGTGAACGTTTGCAACCTGTTCTGCGAAGAGGTCGCAATCGTATTCGTTTTCAAAAGTAACTTCAAGAAGGGTGTTATCAACTGCCGCAAGACCAAGGTCGTCGATTGTACCGACGCCGGACTTAACGTTTCTTGCACCCTTGATGCAATAAAGGAGCGAAGCGTAGGGGCTGTCCATTTCGGGAGAAAGGATTCTGCTCCAAGCATAGATAACGTCGTCTGCGGTAACAGGTCTGTTATCACTCCAACTTGTTTCCTTCAATTGGAAATACATCTTGTGAAGTTGGTAAATCTCGTCGTATTTATAGTACCATTCGGTAGCGAGTGCAGGCTGAACTTCGCCGTCCTCGTCAATGGTGGTGAGGGGTTCGAAAATCAAAGAAAGAATCTGTTCGACGTCGCTGTTAAGCTGAACAACAGCAGGGTCGAGAGTGTAGGGATAATCCGAAAGATACATTCGGATGTTTGCACCCTTTTCGTCTTCGTCCAATCCGCCGCAGCCAACAAGTGCGCTCAAACAGAACACGAAACAAAGTGCGAGACAAAGTATTTTTTTCATAGGTGACCTCCGGACAAAAAATTCCAGTCTTTATTGTTACATTAGATTATAACATCACATTATAAAATAATCAAGTGCGATTTATCTATTTGTGAGAACTTACAAAATAGTAACCTTTTTATTGTGCGATTTATCGAGTGCGTTTATAGTAATCTTTGGCAAATTTGGATGATGATACCTGAAGCACAGGAGATTAAATAAAGCAAACCGACCGCCAAAAGATTTTCTTTGTAACCTCTGTTGACACGGAACAAAACGAGAAGCCCAACCCCTGCACTCGTGCAAAGTCCTGCAAAAACCGAGCCCAAGCTTATCGCACCTTCGACGAACATTCCGGCAAGAATGACCGACGGCGCACAGTTCGGAATAAGCCCGATCAACGCTGTTAAGAACGGTTGGAAAATACTGTTCGTAAGCATAAATTCGCCGATTTTGTCTTCGCCGACAAGCTCGATGGCAAAGGTCAATAAAAACGTTGCGATGAAAAGAAAAGCAAAGACCGAAGCCGTGCGTTTTATCGTACATAAAATTATTGCGTGCCAATCGGTGTGACTGCAACAATGCTCCTCGCCGACAATCTCCTCGTCTTCGCAGGAATCGTCGTGATGATGACAGTGGTGGCAATCGTCGTCTATCATCTTTTTCTTTCTGACAAAAAAGTCGATTGTATATCCGGCAATAACGGCAACCACGAGCTTTAATCCCATAATAATTAAGAGCTCTTTGTAATGCGACGGATTAGCAAGCATAATAAGCAACGCTTCGTCGGACGTAGAAAGAAAAATTGCAATGAGAGTACCGAG
>JAZOSQ010000035.1:0-10656 GCA_045657245.1 Eubacteriales bacterium
CATGATGAGAACGTGTTTGATATCATAGAATTCGGAATAGAACGCGATAGCGTAGCCGAAGTATGCACCGATGGTGTCATAGATTGCAGCGGCACGAGGATCGCCTTCCTTCATAAGACCCTGAACAACCTTAAGCTTTTCTGCGGGAGAGAGGTTTTCATCAAGTTCGATACCTGCAAAAGGAGCAAGCTTGATTACGCCGTCCTGAGAGAAGTACTTAACGCCACAGCCATAGTCGCCGGACCATTCGTCAACCATTGCGTCCTTGCAGTAGTCAACGGGAGCGAATGCGAGTTCGTTGAGCCAACCGGTGATGTTACCGTTGGGGTCAACGTAACCAACTGCTTCGGAAGTACCCATTGCAACACCGAGAACGGAATCGTCGTTGAGGTTCATAGCGCCTGCGAGAGCGGTAACGTCGCCGTCGTTTGCAACTTCGATCGGAATATCTTCGCCGATTTCCTTACAAACGTTGATGTACATATCTTTAACTTTTTTGTCGAAATCTTCTTCGCTAACCTTGAGGAAGAGAGAAGCAACCATGATACGGTTGTCAACGTAAACGCCTGCGGACGAAATACCGATTGCGTCAACGCGGGGCATCTTGGAAGCAGCAGTCTTCATTGCTTCGAGAATGCCTTGATAGTGATAGTCGGGGTCTGCGGTAACCTTGGGGAACCAAACAACTTCTTCGGAATATACGCTTTCGCCGTCGATAACAGCAGAAACCTTTCTGTCGCTTCCGCCTGCGTCGAAACCGATACGGCAACCGTCGAGGTGTCTGCCGACAGGAGCTGCGCCGGAAACTTCAACGGGAGCGTTTTCGAGTGAACGAACTTCAACTTCGAATTTGGTTTCGTATACGCGTTCCATAAAGTGAACGTCGAAATCACGAAGACCGCCGTCGGTATAAGCTTCTTTGATCTTGTTACCGATAACTTCGCTACCTGCGATTATAATTTTGAAACCGCCTGCAACCCAAAGGAGTGCTTTCGCCATTCTTTCGATGAAGTTGAAGTTTTCTTCATCGTGGCCGGTACCGTCACGGAACACTCTGGTCTTGTAAACGGTGGTGTAACCTTTGTTTCTTTCAACACCAATGACGATGTCCTGACCGTCGTCTTTGGTAGCTTCGCGCATCTCACGGCAAACGAGAGAAAGCGGGGTGAATTGGGGGTCGAGCTTAGCGTTAACTTTAAGCTTCATACTTTGTGTTTCCTCCGATTATAGTTTTTTGTACATTAAATTCATTGTCAGTGATAATGATGTCTGCATCCTTGCCGACTTCGATAGAGCCCTTGGTCTTGTCGATGCCGAGAGTGGTTGCAGGGTTGAGCGATGCGCCGTTTACACATTCCCAGAGAGGAATTGTGGAGTTGGTGTATACGTTCCAAACACCCTTGTTGAGATGGAGAACGCTACCCGCAACAGTACCGTCTTCAAGACGGCAAACGATGCCACGATAGATGATCTTGTTTCCGCCGAGAGTATATTCGCCTTCGGGAAGACCGCCGGCAGGAAGACAGTCGGTGATGAAACAGAGCTTTCTGCCCTTGATCTTGTAGAGCATATCGTAAAGAGCCGTGTTGACGTGGAAGGTGTCAACGATAAGCTCACAGCTTACGTCGGAATTAAGAGCCGCAGTAACAACACCGGGCGCACGATGAGCAAGAGGAGTCATCGCGTTAAAAAGGTGGGTTGCGTGGCGAACACCGATTTCGGTACTCTTCATAGCGGTATCGTAATCAGCGCTGGTGTGACCCATCGACATGATAACGTCGGTGTCACGGCGGATTTCACGAAGTGCTTCGAAATCTTCGGTGTCGGTTTCGGGAGCAAGTGAAATAATTCTTATGATATCGGCATATTCCTTAACGAATTTTGCGTCGGGCTTGAGGATATATTTGGGGTCCTGTGCACCCTTCTTGGATTCGCTGATGAAAGGACCTTCGGCGTGACAGCCGAGGATTGCCGAACCGTCCCAAGTTTTGCTTTCTTCCTTGAGAGCGCGGCAAACTTCGAGTGCCTTTTTGATAACCTTCATATCAACCGTCATTGTTGTGGGAAGATAACCGGTTACACCGTTGGCAAGAAGGCCTTTGGAAATTGTACGAATACTTTCTTCTTCACCGTCGCAAACGTCTTTTCCGAGATAACCGTGAATATGAAGATCGATAAGACCGGGAGCAACATAGCCGCCCTTCGCATCGATGATTTCAACGTTTTCGGGAAGTTTGTCTGCGGGGAGAATTCCTTCGATCACATCGGAATAAAGCAAAGCGCTTCCTTCCACGATGCGGTCTTTCAAAATGATTTTGCCGTTAATGATAGCTTTCATTTTAATTTTCTCCTGCATTGATATAGGGTTTTCGCATTTTAGAGTTTATCCTATCTTGATTATATCAAACCCCCAATAAAATTGCAATAGGTTTTGACCCATTCGTTAATAATTTATATATAAAAAAATATATAAAAAAATAAACCCGAAAATTCGTTTTCGGGTTATTCTTATTTAATTTTTCAATAATTTCTCCGCAACGGCGCTCAAACGACGTCTTTGTTCGATAAATTTGTCGAAAACAAGCGTTTTTGCAACGACAGAGGCAAGTGAACGCATCGCGCCGATCTTGTTCGATTCCGCATCCTTGATCGTGCGAACGGGGTATTTTTCGGGAATGACCGTGCTTTTGATTTCATATTCAACTTCGTCGCAGAAGATGTTATATCCGTCTTCGATTTCGAAAAAGCGTGACATAAGCATTATCGCCTCGGAAATATAAGAAATCGGCAACATACGTTTCGAAACGCAGATTACGACAAGCTTCGCCAAATGCTCTCTGTTATACTTCTTTTTGACAGGCGCGTGAATAACACCGTTTTTGACATAGTTGTTTATCATCGCCTGAGTGATTATCGGTTCGTCGCCCTTGTTGAAGATAGAAAGACATTCGGTGACGAAAGCGATGACCTGATCGATATAAAGCTCGAAAACAGGAAACTCTTCGAATCGAGGCAGACGGAAATTTATAAGTTCTTCGGTTTTTGGAATCATTTTTATCCTCATAATCGGTATTGTCCTTGATAATATACCATTAAAAACGCATAAAGTCAATCATTTAGTATATAAAATCGGCTGAAATTACGCTGTTTTCGGTCAAAATAATCCTAAACACCCCTTGACATAGTTTTCAAAACCATGTATAATGTTTTTGTAAACTAAAAAAGGAGAGTTTTGCGAAAATGGCAAAGAACAATCTTGCAAGAACAACACGTCCCCTTACAAAACCCGAAAGCATAAAACATCTTATCAATATCGCTGTTGCCGAATCGGGCGACAAGGTTGCTTTCAAATATCGTAACGCAAAAAACGAAATTGTTGAAGTAACTTATAAACAATGTCAGGAACATACTTTCTGGCTTGGCACTGCAATCAAATCTCTCGGTATGGAAAGTGCACACATCGGCTGTTGCGGAGAAAACAGCTATGATTGGATTATGACCTATCTTTCCGCATTGCAGACCGAGGGCGTTTTCTGTCCGATCGACAAAGAACTTCCCGAAACCGACCTCATCAACGTTATCAACGGCGGTGATGACGAAATCGTTTTCTGTGACAAAAAGCGTGAAACGATTTTCAAGAATATCCGCGAACAGCTTCCCAACGTAAAATATTTCGTTTGCTTCGACAGAGAAGAAGACGAAGGCGAATTCCTTTCCTTTAAGAAATTGGTTCAGAAGGGCAAAGAACTCTTCGAATCGGGAGACAGAAGCTTTTTGGAACTCGAAACCAAGGATAAAAAGGCGTTGAAGATGCTTCTTTATACTTCGGGTACAACGGGTATGGCAAAAGGTGTTATGCTTTCCGAACATAACCTTTGCTGTCTTATCTATTACGGACTCCGTCTTTCGAGCTTCCGTGACGTTTCGCTCTCCATTCTTCCTTATCACCATTCCTTCGAAGCGGTTGCGGGTATACTTGCTTCGATTCACCATCAATCAACCCTTTGTGTCAACGACAGCTTGAAGCGTGTTCTCAAGAATATGGCTGTCTTCAAGCCCGGTCATATGCTCGTTGTACCTGCGATCGTTGAAATTATGTACCGCAAGATTCTTGCGAATATCGAGGAAAAGGGCAAAACGAAGGTTATTAAGATTGCAATTAAATTGAGTCGTTTCTTACGTGCAATCGGCATCGATGCAAGAAGAAAGATTTTCAAGGAAATCCACGACGCATTCGGCGGTAACCTCGAAAAGCTCATTTGCGGTTCGGCTCCTCTCCGTCCCGAAATTGCAGATTTCTTTGACGATATCGGTATCCTTCTCACAAACGGTTATGGTATAACCGAATGTTCGCCTCTCGTTTCGGGTAACACCGACTATGATAACGATCCCAGAACCGTTGGCGGTTGGATTGAATGTATCGACCTCCGTATCGATAACCCCAACGAAGACGGCGAAGGCGAAATTTGTGTCAAGGGCGACACCGTAATGCTTGGCTATTACAAGAACCCCGAAGCAACTGCCGAAGTTTTCGATGAAGACGGTTATTTCCACACCGGTGACTATGGTAAAGTGAACGAAAAGAAACAGCTTCTCATCACCGGACGCAAGAAGAACATCATCATTCTCGGCAACGGTAAGAACATCTATCCCGAAGAGCTTGAAAACTATATCGGCAACATTCCCTATGCTCTCGAAAGCGTTGTTTATGCGCTTCGTGACGAAATCGGACACGAATCCGAGCTTTGTGCAGAATGTATCGTCGACCCGAAGTTTATGGAAGGTTCGAGCCTCGAAGAAAAGGTTACAAAGCTCAAAAACGATATCTTCAAGGCGCTTGAAAAGCTTCCTACTTATAAACAAATCAAAAACGTTAAAATTCGTGAAATTCCCTTTATAAAGACGACAACAAACAAGATTCGTCGTTCAAAAGACGGATCCCCACTTAACGAGGAGGACAAAAAATGAAAAAGAGAAATTCACTTGCGGTAGCACCCAACAAACACGTTCCTTTTAAGAGCATCAAAGAACTTGTAAACGCAACTGTTGCAGATTCCGCAGACAAGGTTGCATATAGATTCCGTACAAAAGACGGAGTAAAGGACGTTACATATTCCGAACACCAGAAAAACACCCACTATCTCGGTACCGCACTTTGCGATATCGGTATGGGCAGTGCACACATCGGTTGCTGTGCTGAAAACAGCTATAACTGGATTACGGTATACTTTACTGCTCTTCAGAGCGGCGGCGTTTTCTGTCCTATCGACAAAGAACTTCCCGAAAGCGACCTTATCAATATCATCAACAACGGTGACGACGATATAATCTTCTGTGATAAAAGACACGAAGATATGTTCAGAAACATTCGTGCAGAACTCCCCAAGGTTAAATATTTCGTTTGCTTCGACAGAGAAGAAGATGAAGACGAATATCTTTCCTTCAACAAATTCATGGCGAAGGGTAAAGAACTTTACGAAGCAGGAAACAAAGATTTCCTTGCCCTCAGCCGCGACCCCAAGGAACTCAAAATGTTGATTTACACCTCGGGTACAACCGGACTTGCAAAGGGTGTTATGCTTTCCGAGCACAATCTCTGTTCTATGGTTCATTACGGACTTGATATCGCAACGATCCGCCCCGTAGGTCTTTCTCTCCTTCCTTATCACCATTCCTATGAAGCGGTTGCAGGTATCATCGTTGCTATGCACGACCGCAGAACTCTTTGTATCAACGACAGCTTGAAGCGTGTTGTTAAGAACCTTGCGCTTTATCAGCCCGATTATATGTTCGTTGTTCCCGCGCTCGTTGAAATTCTTTACAGAAGAATCAACGCGAACATCGAAGAAAAGGGCAAGACAAAGACGATCAAACTTGCAATCAAATTGAGCAACGCTCTCCGTTATATCGGTATCGACCTTCGTCGCGTACTCTTCAAGGAAATCCATCAAGCGTTCGGCGGAAATCTTGTTAAGATCGTTTGCGGAGGCGCACCTCTCCGTGCAGAAATAGGCAAATTCTTCGACGATATCGGTGTTATCGTTTGTAACGGCTACGGTATAACCGAATGTTCGCCTCTCGTTTCGGTAAACCTCGATGACGATAACGATCCCGCGACCGTCGGTGTTCCTCTTGAATGTATCAAGGTTAAGATCGATAACCCCAACGAAGACGGCGAAGGCGAAATTTGTGTTATCGGCGACAGCGTTATGATGGGTTACTATAAGAACCCCGAAGCAACCAACGAAGTTTTCGACGATGACGGCTATTTCCACACCGGCGACTACGGTAAGTTTGACCACAAGGGCAGAATCATCATCACCGGACGTAAGAAGAATATCATAATTCTCGGCAACGGCAAGAATATCTATCCCGAAGAACTCGAAGGATATGTCGGCGGTATCAAATACGTTACCGAAAGCATCGTTTACGGCGCCCGTGACGAAGAAGGCAAGGAAGCTGAACTTGCTATCCAATGCATTATCGACCCCGAAACTCTCGAAAGTATGCCCAGAGAAGAGCTTCAGGAAAAACTCAAAAACGATATTTATGATACCCTTAAGGATCTTCCTACCTATAAGCAGATAACGAAGATAATCATCCGCGAAACTCCCTTTGTAAAAACCACAACAAACAAGATCCGCCGTGCAAAAGACGGTTCTCCTATGTAATTGAATTAATGTTGCGTGCGGAAATCACACCGCACGCAATATTTTTGTTATATCTTCTTTGATATCGTTGCAGTTCTCCAAACCGAGCGAAAGGCGGAGAAGCTTGTCGGTAATACCAATATGCTCTCGCATTTCTTCGGGTATGGAAAAATGCGTTTGCGTCAAAGGATAGGTTACAAGACTTCGGAAACCGCCGAGACTTTCGGCGAATTTAATGATAGTTCCGCCCTTTAAGAAAGAGTTGACGTGTTTTTTCTCCTTCAATGTGAAGGAAACAACACCGCCGAAACCTTTTGACTGCTTTTTGCAGAGATTATGTCCCGGATGTTCGGGCAGACCGGGGTAGAAAACACGTTCGACTTCGGGAAGTGTTTTGAGGAAGTTTGCAATGCTTTTTGCGTTTTCTTCGTGCTTTTCCATTCTCATCGGGAGGGTTCTCAACCCTCGAAGTACAAGCCAGGAATCGAAGGGAGAAAGACAGTTCCCGAGAGTCATCGAAATCATATTCAACCGCTCGGCAATATCCTCTCTGTCGGTGATAGCAATACCCGAAAGCGTATCGTGATGTCCCGAAAGATATTTTGTCGCCGAATGTATGACTATATCCGCACCGAACCGTAACGGATTTTGGAAATAGGGCGTAAGAAAGGTGTTGTCGACGACAAACAAAGCACGCTTTTCCTTGCAAAGAAGACCGATTTCTTCAAGCGGTGCAATTTTCATCATTGGGTTCGTCGGTGATTCGACAAAAACCATAGTCCCGCCGTTTTGAAGCTCTTTTTTGATATTTTCGGAATCGGTCATATCAACGAAAACAAATTCAATACCGTAGTTTTGATATATCTTCGTAATCAATCGGTATGTACCGCCGTAAAGGTCGTCGGAAACGAGAACTCTGTCTCCCGACTCAAGCAGAGCAAAAACAGAATTTATCGCCGCCAACCCCGAAGAGAAGGCAAACCCGAACCGACCGCCTTCAAGCCGTGCAACGGCATTTTCAAGAGCGTTCCTCGTCGGGTTCGAACATCGCGAATAGGAATATTCCTTCCCGCCGCCGAACGTCGAGCTTTGGAATATCGGAAAGCTTATCGAGGATTCATAATCGTTATCCCCCTCGCCGATTATCGAGAGGGTGTCAAATTCAAACATAATTCATCACCATTTTTCAATATATGCGCAGCTCGTAATTTTTGACAAAAAACGATTTTTGTTTTTTTGCATAATGCACAACATATAGTTTTGTGATATGGGCGAACCACACTCTATGGGACTTGACAAGGTGTGGTATAATAGTATTTGGAAGATATTGCGTTTTTTCAAAAAACGTGAAAAAAGATTGAAAAAACGGTTATATTTCCGGAAAACTTCGCATATATGTCTTGTGTAGCGAAGTAAAATTTAAGGAGAGAATAATCTGTGAAAAAATTCATCGTTCCGCTTTTGCTTGTGTGTTTGCTCGTTGCGATGTTTTCTGTGAACACAATGCAATCCTCGGCGGAAACAGGAGACGGAGAGGTCAAGACCACAACCGAATCGAACAGCGATGCATTGATCCCCGACGAAACTCTTGTTACCTATGGCATGTTATTGCAATTCAAAGACGAATTAAGACAGGAAATCGTTGAGGAACTTCTTGATACCGGCGTTTCCGTCCAAAACACTTATAACGATATTTGTGTAAACCAAGGTGAACTTCTTATCCTTTCGCCCGACAGCGAGATTATCTACCGCGGCGGCGGTGCAATCGCGATAACCTCTTCGGAAGGACAAACCGAAGGAATAACTGATATGTCGGCAAATACCGAGCTTTTCTCGGGTATGCCTCTTGAATACGGACATATCTATCATTCTTCCGCTTCCGAATCCACAAAAGCAATTCTCATAACCGGCAACAGAGCTTATTTCACTGTGAGAGGTGATTATGAGATTGGCTAATAAACGTTTTGTTGCGTTCCTGCTTGCAATCGTATTCTGCATAGGTGCGTTCAACACGACTCTTTCTGTCAATAAGGTTTCCGCTGCCGGTGGATATAAAGACAGAATCGTAAGAGTTGGTATGTATGTTTCTACAAGTATATCCGATTCAAGACGCTTTACGGCGAAAAACACTTCGTCGACAGGCTTTGATATCGGCTTCGCTTCGGGAAACAATTTTAAGACGGCATTCTCGATTTCTTCGAAATCAATCGTTATTCTCCCTCATGTTAATGCCAAAGTAAATGCTGCGTCAGGCAGTGGTTCTCCTTCCGAAAGCGGAAACATCGGCGCATATAGTGCTGTTGTCGGTGCGTTTTCCGATTGGAATTCTGCGAAATCTGCCGCGAACGCATTTTCCGACGGTTTTGTTGCTGTTGTGAAGGGCGGATATGAAGTTAGAAGATTCGCTTCTACGAACCCGAAAACGGTTATCGAAAAGAGCAATAACGGAATTGTCACCGCACCTGTTTCGGGCGGTTTGACTGTCCTCGATTCGAGTACAGGCAAGATTCTTTTCACTGTCGAAGATACCTCCAAACGATTTGCGATTCGTGCAAAAAACGGCGGAACGGTTGCCTTGCCTACGGGTGAATCTACGATTAGAAATTATTACGGCTTTTTTGAATATTCCGTTTCCGGCGGAAAGCTTAAGATGATAAATTGTCTTCCGCTTGAAACCTATACAAAATGTGTTATGTCGGTTGAGATTGGTACAAGCTTCTCTGCCGAAAACAGAAAAGCGTTCTCACTTTTGGTCAGAACCTACGCTATTGCATCTAAGCATGGAAGCGATTTCAACGTATGTTCCACGACCTGCTGTCAGGTTTATCCCGGCACATATCGTATGAGTGAATTGAACAACGCGATTGTTGATGCTACAAGAGGCATGTATTTGACCTATAACGGAAGTCCGATTTCTGCCCAGTACCACGTTTCGAACGGTGGTGCGACTTGCTCGGCACTTGCGGCATGGGGAAGCAGAAGCGTACCCTATCTTACTACTGTTTTCCAAGAGGAAGACAACGAAGGGATCAAATGGGATCATACCTATACAAAAGAAGAATTCTTTGAATATATTAAGTCGAGAAAAGCGTTTTCTTCCTTGTCCGGCAAGGATCTTTCGATGAAGATTCTCAGCACCGACCCGTATGGCTCTGACTATATAACCCATCTTTCCGTCAGCGACAACAAGGGTAATACGGTCGATATCAAGAGCGCCGAAGACGTTCGTGTTGCGATTGGGTATAAGAGCGCAAACTTCGATATTGAATATTCGACCGAGATGAAGGTTCTCGGCTCTGACGGTAAAGTTACGACAAAGAAGATTACGGGCGTTATGACCGAAGAAGGTTATAAACCGTTCGAAAGCTTCGGTGATAGATATATGACCGTGATGGGTGAAACCATCGAACCCGAAATCATAAAAATAAACGGCTCTGGTGCAGGACATGGTGTCGGATATTCTGTCTGGGGCGCGGAACAGCTTGCAAAAGACGGATATAACTTCAAATATATCCTCAACGTTTATTACCAAGGCACGACGATTTCAAAAGCATCATAAAATAACAAAACGGACTCGGTTACCCCGAGTCCGTATTTTCTGTATGAATGTAGATACTTTTATATTACAAATCCCGTTGACAAAACGCAGATAAAGGTGTAATATATTATCAAGATAAAATAAATTGGAGGAAAATCATGAAAAGATTAATTTCACTCGCATTAATTCTTGCCATGTTGCTTGCATTAATGCCCATGACGGCATTTGCGTATTCGGAGTATTCTTACGATTATGAAATCAATCCGAACGAAACGATTTACGTCGAGATCATCGAAGACGAAATGACGTACATAAAGTTCGTACCGACGGTTTCGGGCTATTATGTTTTCGAATCAATATCGAATGACGATACTTATGTTTATCTTTACGATTCGGAAATGTCCTGGCTTGATTCTGATGATGACAGCGGAAACGACTGCAATTTTTATTTGTCGTATTATTTTAACG
>JAZOSQ010000036.1:0-4556 GCA_045657245.1 Eubacteriales bacterium
CAAAATCTCGGCGTAGATTGCATCCTCACTTTCGATGCACACGATTCCACGATTTATAACGCCATCCCTGCGACATCCTTTGAAAATATTTATCCTACATATTCAATCCTCAAACGTTTCGTACAGAACGAAGGCGACGACATTTTCAGAGATAACATGACTGTTATCAGCCCTGATACCGGTGCTATGGACAGAGCAATTTATTATGCAAACGTTCTTGGCCTTGACGTTGGTATGTTCTACAAGAGACGTGACCATTCTAGAATCGTCAACGGTAAAAACCCCATCGTTCAACACGAATACATTGGCGGTCCTCTCGAAGGCAAACGTGTTCTCATCATCGACGACATGATTGCTTCCGGTGAATCCGTTATCGACGTTATTAATGAAATCCAAAAACAGAACGTCAGCGACGTTTATGCCGCTGTTTCTTTCGCATTCTTTACTAGCGGCCTCGAAAAGTTCGACAAGCTTTACGAAGAAGGCAAGCTCAAGAAACTTTATTCGACAAACCTCACTTATGCTCCCGAGGAATTGTTAAAACGTCCTTGGTTCGAACAGGTTGATATGTCCAAGTTCATTGCAAAGATTCTTTGCACTCTTAACAACGACGAATCCATCTCCCCGCTTCTCGACAGCGTTGCAAGAATCCGTCGTCTTTTGAAGAGACACAACCAAGGCAACAACTAATTATCGAAAAGCTTCAAAAAAGATGTTGACAAAACAGAATTTTTGTAGTATTATATTTTAGATTTGAAAACTTTAAGTTTTCTCCTTACTCCGCGAAAAAGCGGAGTCAATGTCCAGAAGGAGGTGTAGAAAGATGAACAAGTACGAAACAATTTTCGTTGTCAACAGTACTCTCGGCGAAGAATCCGTCAAAGCACTCGTTGAAAAGTTCACCTCGCTCATTGCATCGAACGCAGAAGTCGAAACGATCAATGAATGGGGTAACAGAAGATTTGCGTACCCCATCGAAGACTTGACCGAAGGTTATTACGTTCTCGTTAAATTCGCATCGGCTCCCGAATTCCCGAGCGAATTGAGCAGAATTTATAACATTACCGACGGCATTCTTCGTTCGCTCATCGTAAAGTGCGAACAGTAAAAAACTCATCTGCTGAAAGGTAAGGTATTAATTTATGGCATTCAACAGAGTAATACTTGTTGGTAACTTGGTTGCCGACCCAGAATTGAAGACTACCCCTAACGGTACTTCTGTAACAAGATTTCGCATTGCTGTAAACAGAAGATTCACCCGTGCCGGTGAACAACCTCAGACTGATTTCTTCGACATCGTTGCTTGGCGTCAGACTGCGGAATTTGTCTCCCGTTTTTTCACTAAAGGAAGACCTATCCTTATCTCGGGAACTCTTCAAAACCGCAATTGGACCGACAACAACAATGTCAAGCATTACTCAACCGAAATCGTTGCTGACGAAGTAACATTCGTCGAACGCAAGGCTGATGGTCTCGGTCAACCTATGCCCCAGAATTCTATGCCAACTTACAGCACACCCACGGCAGATTCGGGATTTGAGGATCTCTCCGCAGACGACGAATTGCCCTTCTAATTAAAATACAAGGAGGAAAACCATGGAAAACGAACAGATTGTTGCTACCGAAGAAGTTGTTGCACCTGCTCAGAACGAGGTTAAAGAAACCAGAGAACCCCGTGAACAGCGTGAAAGAGCTCCCTTCCGTAATAAAAGAAGAAAGAAAGTTTGCGCATTCTGCGCTGACAAGGTAGACTTTATCGATTATAAGGATACCGCTCGTATCAGAAAGAACCTTTCTGAACGTGCTAAGATTCTTCCTCGCAGAGTGACCGGCACCTGTGCTCGTCATCAGAGACAGCTTACCATCGCTGTTAAGAGAGCAAGACATCTCGCACTTATTCCCTATATCACTGACTAATCATCAAGTGTATAACGCAAAATGCGGACCCATAACGGCGTCCGCATTTTTTGTTAAACCCCTTAACGAGAGGTTAAAATGTTAGAATATATTAAAAAAGTACTAATTGACGAAGGAATAACAAGAATCGGTATGATTGATATCGACGATTGCGATATCATCAACGAAAGAATATTGCCCTGTGGAGTGAAAAGCGCAATTATATTTTTAATACCGTATAGATCGGAAACCACGAGAGTAGACGACGGTTTTTCCGAATATGCTAGAATTTATGACTACCATGCGTTCTGCAAAGAGTTGTACGACCGTATTTTTAATAAACTCGGCGAACAATCGGGAAATAAATTCTACGGTTTTTGTGACCATTCTCCGATTAATGAAAAACTCGCCGCCGCAAAATGCGGTTTGGGAGTTATTGGAAGAAATTCATTATTAATTGACGATATATACGGAAGTTATATCTTCGTCGGTTCAATTTTAACCGACTTGAAATCAGAAGAACCAACCAAAGAAATTCGTTTTTGCGAAAATTGTGGTAATTGCATCGCCGCATGTCCAAATTCCGCTATACTCGAACAAGGCATTGATAGATACAAATGTCTATCCGGCATATCACAAAAGAAAACCAAAACCTTTGAAGAAAACGCTTTATTAAAAAAACACAACATAGTCTGGGGCTGTGATATCTGTCAAAACGTTTGCCCCCACAATAAATCAGCAAAAATTTCACCCATTCCCTATTTCAAAGAAACAAGAATACCGAAAATAGATAAAGAATTCATACTTTCGCTATCCGATGATGATTTCAAAAAATACGCATTCTCATATAAAGGCAGAAAACTCGTTTTAGATAATATCGATTTTGTATGACGACTCGCTTGACTATAAAAGTTTTTGATGTTATAATCAATCATACAAAAAGTTTATGATTATTTGGAGATTCTATTATGAACGTGAACGAACAAATAAAACAAATTGCTCAACGAATCAACTTTCTCCGAGATACTCTCGATATGACCGAAGAAGAAGTTGCAAAAGCGCTTTCTCTTCCTGTTGAAGAATATATTTCCTATGAAAACGGTGAAAAAGATATTCCGATCAGTATCATCTACTCTGTCGCTTCCGTACTCGGAGTTGACCCCACCGAAATTCTTTTGGGCGAAGCACCCCGTATGGCTGAATATTGTGTCACTCGTAAGAATGCAGGTGTTATGATCGAAAGATATCCCGGCTATTCTTTCGAAGCTTTAGCACACAATTTCATCGGACGCGACAAAGAACCTATGATCGTCACGCTTTCTTCTTCCGATAAAAAGTCCGCGCTCGTTTCCCATTCGGGACAGGAATTCAACTATGTTCTCGAAGGTAAAATAGGCGTAACTCTCGGCAACAAAACTATCGAACTCAATACAGGCGATTCGGTTTATTTCTTGCCCTCTATCCCGCACGGTCAGTTCGCAATCAGCGAAACCGCAAAATTCCTTACAATAATTGATAAAGAATAATGGCAGATTTCAAGAAGAAAAAGCATTACGGTCAGAATTTTCTAACCAACGTTGCGATTCCGAGAAGAATTGCCGCAGAAAGCGGAATTACTCCCGATGATTGTGTTATTGAAGTTGGTCCCGGATTCGGTATTTTGACAAGAGAACTTTCGGCTATCGCCGATAAGGTCGTCGCTATTGAGATTGATACCGAACTCATGGAAATTCTTCCGGAAAAGCTTAAAAATTGCACCAATGTTGAAATTATCAACCAAGATATCTTAAAGATCGATATCCAAAATCTTGTTTCGGAAAAATTTGGCGATAAGGACGTTTGTGTTTGTGCGAATTTACCCTATTATATAACGACCGATATTGTCATGAAGCTTTTGGAAGGCGATTATAAGTTCAAAACTATAACCGTTATGGTACAAAAAGAAGTTGCCGAACGCTTCTGTGCGAAAGCAGGTACACCGCTTTACGGGGCTGTCACTGCATCGATTAATTATTATGCGTCCGTCAAGCGTCTTTTCACTGTAAAAGCAGGTTCGTTTGATCCAAGGCCTAAAGTTGACAGCGCTGTTATAAGATTCGACGTTCATAAAACACCTCCTGTTTTCCCTATTGACAAAAAGACGTTCTTTGATGTTATAAAAGCTGCTTTTTCTCAAAGAAGAAAAACGCTTTTGAACTCGCTTAATTCTGTTTTCGGAAGCGATATCCCAAAAGAAACCCTTGCTTCTTTACTTATCGAAAACGGTTTTTCAGAAACCGTTCGTGGCGAAGAATTGGATATTCAAGCTTTTTCGAAAATATCAGATTTAATATACAAAGCCAAGACAACTGTTTAAAACATGCACCTCAAAAGGACTTTACTTTAGAGGTGCATTATTTTATATATCGTAAAAAAAGACACCACATGGTGTCTTTTGTTTTTATGGTGCGTATGAAGGGACTTTTTTCTCGCTATTGCACCTTACCGAAAAACTCCGTTTTTCTCACGTTGACTCGCTCGAAAACCTGTGTCATATAAAACGTGTCCCCGACACGTTTTATATGACCTTCAAGTCCCAACAGAATCAGCAAAAAACAGACACCCCATTGGGTGTCTTTTTTTTACTGGTGCGGATGAAGGGACTTGAACCCATACGATAT
>JAZOSQ010000037.1:0-13311 GCA_045657245.1 Eubacteriales bacterium
AATCCGGCCCCCGCAACCAAAGGCAGTCGCAGTAATGCGGCTGCTTTCTTTTTTGTTCCGGGTTATGAGGCCGACGAGCGTGGCTCGTTGGGGAAAGCGGCTTTGCGCTGCCGGTGGCAGATACAGCAAAGACGCTTTCACCGCAGCGGTCGAAATTCTGTGAAGCGTGAGCGAACAAAGAATTTCGCTCACCGCAAGGCGGCGCGAAGCGATAACCCGGAGGTTGCTTCCTTCAAGTCCTGTCCGTTCAAGTCGGTTTTTTAAGGCGTAGCCTTGAAAAAATAACCCGGAATGTTTATTTTTGAAAAAACAAAAACGCTATGCTATACTAAAACCGATAAAATACTTTTCGAAAGGGTTAACGCTATGAGTAAACAAACAAAAGAAAGATATATCAGTCCATATGAATATATTTTGAAATCTAAGACAGCAACGTTATCGATTTCTGTTTTTTGCATATTGATGGGATTGTTTTTTATATTTGTTATCGGTAATTACAAATATGTCGCAAAAACAGATGCGGTTTCCTATTCGGGTGAATTTGAAGAATATAATACTTTGGGACGAAATGAAAGAACAATATCTTTCCAAGATGGTTCAATGTATTCCCTTTATCCTCATACCGAAACCGAAGAATTCAAGGATAGAATGTTATTGCTCGAAAAGGGCACGAAATTATATATTCTTGTAAATCCAAATCACGATTATGTTGTCGAAATCAAAACCGAAACCGAAGAACTTTTGAATTTCGATGATTCTCAAGCAGAAATCGATTCGGATGTAAAAGGATACGCTGTAATAGGCATCGTTGTATGTGTTTGCGGTGTGCTTTTAATCGTTTATGTCATCGGAAATTCGGTATATTCAAAAAAAGAAAAAGAAACCCAGAATACAAAACACAAAAAACGTATAGAAGGCGAAAATAATTCAACAATGCGACCTGCAGACCTTTCGGTTAAATCGAAAATTTTGCTTTCTGCGGAAAAAGATGGCTATAATATCGTTTATCGCAGAGTGAAAAACGTCAACGAACTCGTTGTAAACGGCATTGTTTATGACGAAAAGAAGGGCTTTTTCGAATTTGCTCATAAATTAAGCGTTGATCTCGGCGGTCATACAATCGAAGCGGGACTTGATGAGGATACGTATAGCTATATAAATTTTGACGGCGAATGTATTGCCGAAAAAGAACGTATTATTTGATAGAACGCAATAAAAAACAGCACGTAAAAGTGCTGTTTTTGTTGTTTGGGCAATCGTCATAAATTCGTTTTTGAACGCATAAAAATATCTCTGAATGGAAAGGGGTTGAATTATAAAAATCGGCTTTTTTCAAAAAACTCATAAAATATTGGAAATAAATAAGAATACCTCTTGATTTTCTCTTCAAAAAGAGGTATGATAGTATGATTAATTTTGTAGGTAGTTTTCTATTATATGTAAACAATGGCTCTGTCGATTTTTGGATTTATAAGTCGATATAGTCTATCGAAAGAATATTTCTGCCCGAAAAAGGGTTCGGATAATGCCGAAAAGAGGTCTACTATGAACTTCGAACGTTTTGAAAATAAGATTTGGTTGTCTTCTCCTACAATGCATGGCGAAGAGATTGAATATATCCAAGAAGCGTATAATACAAACTGGGTTTCCACCATTGGTAAGAACATCAATGAAGTGGAACGTATTGTTGCGGAAAAATTAGGATGTAAATATGCCGTTGGTTTGTCTACGGGCACTGCATCACTCCATCTTGCGATGAAGTTGGCGGGAATCAAAAAGGGCGTCAAAGTGTTTTGTTCTGACGTAACTTTTGCCGCTACCGTAAACCCTGTTGTTTATGAGGGCGGAGAACCGATATTCATTGATGCTGAATATAATACTTGGAATATGGACCCTGTTGCTTTAGAAAAAGCTTTCGAGCTTTATCCCGAAGTCAAACACGTTGTAATGGCGAACCTTTATGGTGTTCCCGGCAAGATGGATGAGATTCGTGCGATATGCGATAAACATGGCGCAATTCTCATCGAAGATGCTGCAGAATCCATGGGTGCGACTTATAAGGGACGTCAAACCGGCACGTTCGGTGACATCGGTATCGTCTCTTTCAATGGTAATAAGATAATCACCGGTTCTGCCGGCGGTATGCTTTTGACCAACGACCTTGAACAAGCAACCAAGGTTAGAAAATGGTCGACACAAAGCCGTGAAACTGCTCCTTGGTATCAGCATGAAGACCTCGGCTACAACTATCGTATGAGTAATATCATAGCAGGTGTTGTAAGGGGTCAGCTTCCTCACCTCGAAGAACATATCGAACAGAAAAAAGCAATTTATATGCGCTATAAGGAAGGACTTAAGGATCTTCCCTTGATCATGAACCCTTATGATGAAAATAATTCCAATCCGAACTTCTGGTTAAGCTGTATTCTCATCGACGAAGATGCGATGTGCAAACAGGACAGAACCGATTGCGAAGTATCGTTCTTTAAGGAAGCAGGGAAGACTTGCCCGACAGAAATTATGGAAACGTTGGCGTTGTATAATGTTGAAAGTCGTCCGATTTGGAAACCGATGCATATGCAACCCATCTTCAGCACGAACGCATTTGTAACTCGCGATGGCGACGGACGTGCTGATGTCAACAATAATTCCGGTATTGGTACCGATATTTTCCGTCGCGGACTTTGTTTGCCCAGTGATAATAAAATCACTCCCGAACAGCAGGATATCATAATCGCAATCATTCGTTCCTGCTTTGAATAAGAAATTATAAATCGGTATAAACCGAAAGGGAATTTTTTATGAAAGCATTTGTTCTTGCAGGCGGTTTGCCTCAGATCGAGTTAATTAAACAACTCAAAGCAAGAAATATCACCACCGTCCTTGCCGACGGTAATGCGAACGCATTGGCAAGACCTTATGCTGATATTTTCTATCAGATTCCGATTTTTGATGTTGAAGAAGTTAAAAATGTTGCAGTAAAAGAAAACGTTGATTTTCTAATAACTGTTTGTGCGGACCAGGTTCTTCTTATCGTCGCACAGGTTTCCGAAATGCTCGGTTTGCCTTGCTATATTGATTATCAAACTGCGGTGAACGTTTCTGATAAAAAATATATGAAACGTATTTTTGCCGAAAACGATATCCCTACGTCACGTCACGTTGAAATGAGCACGCTCGATTGGGATAGAATCAAACATCTTGAATATCCTCTCGTTGTAAAACCTGTGGATGCATACAGCTCACGCGGTGTCCGTAAGGCATTCACTCCCGAAGAATTGGAGGTTTATTTTAAGGAAGCATCCGAAATAAGCCGTTGTGGTGATGTCATAGTCGAAGAATTTTGTTCGGGCGAAGAAATCAGTGTCGATGTTTATGTTGAAGGCGGAAAAGCGAAGCTTCTCTGTATCTCCAATAGCGAAAAGATTAAGGATAACGACCGCTTCATAATCTTCCGTGGCAGATATCCAGCCGAAACAACCCCCGAAATCGTAACTCAAATCGAAGAAGTTGCACAGAAAATTGCCGATGCATTCGGACTTGTTGATTCTCCGATGTTAATTCAGATGATAAACAACGGCAAACGTGTTTCGGTTCTCGAGTTCTGTGCAAGAACCGGCGGCAATATGAAATATTTGCTCATAAAACGTTCTTGCGGTTTTGACGTTGTAAAAGCGGTCATCGATTTAACTCTTGGCGAAAAGCCGGTCGTTGAATTGAAAGAACCCGAAAATAAATATATCGTAAACGACTTTATATATTGCACTCCCGGTATCTTCGATCGCCTCGAAGGTTTTGACGAGATGCTTGAAAAGGGAATTATAACCGACTATTATGCGATTCGTCCGAAGGGAATGAACGTGCGCGGTGTTGCGAGCAGCAGCGACCGTATCGCAGGTATTACCGTTCAGGCGGACACTTTGGAAGAATTCAATCGCAAACATCGTATTGCCGTAGAATCCGTAAAGGTTTTGGATACCGACGGTAACGATATTATGCGCCATGATCTTCTTCCCGATCTTCTATAAATAATTAAAACCCCGTTTTGCGCCTTTTTGGTGATGACGGGGTTTTGTTGTTGCGGATTCAATAAATATATGGTATACTTTGTACAATAAATGAAATTTCAAGGAGTAAAGTTTATGAGCAAAACCGTACAGGATATTTTCAATCTTATCAAAGAAAACGGCATTAAAATGATCGACTTCAAAATGGTCGATATTAATGGACAATACCGTCACGTTACCATTCCTGCAAAGAATTTCTCCGAGGATACGTTGAAAAGCGGTATCGGCTTCGATGCTTCGAACTATGGATATGCCGTTGTCGAAAAGAGCGATATGGTGTTTATCCCCGATCCCGACACAGCGGTTATCGACCCCTTCTGCTCGATTCCGACACTCTCTATGACGGGTAATGCGATGATAATCGACTCTCCCGAGAACCGTCCTCTCGCACAATATCCCCGTAATATCGTTCTTGCGGCAGAAAAATATATGCAAGAGCTCGGCATCGCCGACACAATGATGATTTTGCCCGAATTTGAGTTCTATCTATTCGATAACGTCGGTTGGGAAATCCAACCGAATAGAATCTCGGCAACCGTCGATGCACAGCAGTCCTATTGGAACAGTGATTGCGAGGGCTTGGGTGTTGTTGTACCGAAACAGAAGGCATATCATATAGCGAAACCCTTCGACGTTGCTTACGAATGCAGAAGCGAAATGTGTATGCACATGGCTGATGCAGGAATAGAAATCAATTATCACCATCCCGAAGTTGCCGCATCGGGTCAGTTCGAAATCGAACCCCAGCTCGGAAAAATGTCCGATATGGCTGATAAAACGATGATGATAAAATATATCATCCATAACACAGCGCTAAAATACGGCAAAACCGCAACCTTTATGCCTAAGCCGATTTGGGGTGAAGCAGGAAGCGGTATGCACGTTCATATGCTCCTCCTCAAGGATGGAAAACCTGTATTCTCCGACGATAACGGTTATGCAAAATTGAGCAAAGAAGCACATTGGTTCATGGGTGGTCTGCTCAAGCATATCGGCTCGCTTTGTGCAATAACTAACCCGAGTACAAATTCCTTCAAACGCCTTGTTCCCGGCTTTGAAGCACCTGTAACCGTCGGCTATGCAACATCGAACAGAAGCGCAGTAATCCGTATCCCTGCGTACGCAAAAGCTCCCGAAAAACGCCGTTTCGAGCTTCGTAACCCCGATGCAACTTGCAACCCCTATTTCTGCTATGCGGCAATACTTATGGCAGGTCTTGACGGTATAAAGAACAAGATTGACCCCCATGAAAATGGCTGGGGACCCTATGACGTAAACCTCTATCACCTTCCCGAAGAAGAAAAGGCAAAGTTACAGAGCTTGCCTGCTTCTCTCGACGAAGCCCTCGACGCTTTGGAAAATGATTATGCATATCTCACCGCAGAAAACGTTTTCCCCGAAGAGCTCATAAAGAACTTCATAAAAGCAAAAAGGGAAGAGATTCGCACCCTTTCTGCAATTCCTCACCCTGCAGAATTCGATAGATATTTCAACCTTTAATGGAGATAAAAATGGAAAAGAAAATCTCTGCTCAATCGCTTGAGCTAATCAAAAAAATGCAACAAAACGAGATCACCGAAAGCGTAATTTACGAAAAGATCTCTAAATTCGCAAAAGGCGAAGAAAACAAGAAAACATTAAAACGTCTTTCGCAGGAAGAAGCCAGCCATTATGAAATATGGAAGGGCTATACTGGCATCGAAATGAAACCCGAAAAGCTTAAGGTGTTAAAATATACCCTTTTCGCACGCATATTCGGCTTCACTTTTGCTGTGAAACTTATGGAACGTGGTGAAGAAGCCGCGCAGGATGAATATCAAAAACTTGCCGAAGAAGTGCCCGAAAGCATTGATATTCGCGCACAGGAAGAAGATCACGAACATTCGCTTCTCGGAATGCTTGATGAAGAACGTCTTCAGTACGTCGGAAGTATGGTTCTCGGTCTTAACGATGCTCTTGTCGAACTTGCAGGCAGTCTTGCAGGTTTCACATTTGCTCTTCAAGATACCCGCCTTGTTGCCCTTTCGGGACTTATCGTCGGTATCTCCGCAACGTTTTCTATGGCATCGAGCGAATTCCTCTCCGCAAAGAGCGAGGGAAGAACCGATGCGCTTAAATCCTGTTCCTATACGGGTATTGCCTATCTTATAACGGTAATACTTCTTATCTTGCCCTATATTCTTTTCGACCCGAGATACTATATCGCTGCGCTTGTGTGTATGCTTTTGATAATCGTGCTTATCATCGCAGGTTTTACATACTACACTTCGGTTGCGAAGGACCAACCCTTCCTTTCTCGCTTTGCCGAAATGTCGATAATAAGCATCAGCGTTGCCGTAATCTCCTTCGTTGTTGGTATCCTCGCAAAAGAATTCCTCGGCGTTGACGTTTGATAAGACAAAATCACCCAAAATAAAAAGGTTCGCTTCAAAGCGAACCTTTTTTGTTGTCGGGGTGATTATTTAACCTTCTTCGTAACAATAACCGCCGAAGCGATAATGCCGATAAACGTTACAACTGCAATAAGGATATAAACCCAAGTATATTCCTTCATCGGCGGATTCTCGAAATCATTTTCCTCAACTATAGGCGCACTGCTTTCCGCAAAAACCGGCAAAACCGCAGTCGTTAAAATCAAAACACAAATAAATATTATCAAAAGAATCTTTGTGATGCTATGCATAATCGTTTATCCTTTCGCTTGTTCTCTCTTTTTCAATATAATAGAAATGATTCTTGCAATCAAGAAAATAAAAACGAAAAATCCAACAACCAATAAAGCTACTCCTGTGAAAATATTACCGATTACCAAACTCATATGGTCGGAACTGATGTTGTTGTAATAAAGTAAGGTCGAACATCTTCCGCTAATGAATATGGATAAAAGAAGATTAATATCAAAAAATAACAAATCCAAAATGGCATTAGATTTCGTAAAAGCCAAATAAGACAGTAAAACGGCAACGAAGGTAGACAAGAAACCTGCATATACACCTATGACGTACAGTCCTGCCCCAATCAAAGCGCAAGAATACATAAGGATAACGTAGAGGATATACGTTAATATTTTTTTCGTTTTCTCATTCATAGTGTTTTCACCTTTTGCTCTAATTGTTTTTGAATGTGTAAAATTCAAATCCGTTTGATGACAGGAAATTAATATCTTTGTCGGTTTCGTTGTAAATATAAAATTCTTCTTCGTGCGAACAGCTGAAAATTCGCATTACACCGTTCTTGTATAGGCAGACATCTTCAGGAAGATTGTTTTGAACAGTCCAATCAAACAAAGGTCTATCTATAATAGTGTATTTGATATAATCAAACAATTCAACCTGAATAATAATGCTGTATAATCCCAATTTCATTCCTGCGTAATGCTTCGAACAGGTTTTCCTTCCGCCGTGGTTGAAACACTTTTTCTTGAAATCGGCTGTGTTTTTGTAATAATCAACCCATATAGAATCATTCAAAGGTTTTCCGTCATCGCTAACACCGGGGAAATGAAACGAAACTTCGTTGCAACCGTTCAGACAATATTTCATAAGCGCTTTATAAAGCGTTTCGTCTGTATCAATAAGATTTACTTTGATCATAAAATCCTCAAATTTAGTTATCGTTCATCACCCAATTATACCCCATAAAAAACCAACTGTCAACAATAGCATAAAAGAGCTGAACTCGCAATGCCTACGGCGGTTATTTTTGGTATAAATTCCGCTTTTTCTCTTGATATACGGCAGTATATCTGCGCTCAAAATCAAAATTTCTTCTCAAAACTACCTCGCCGTAGGTTCGTTTGAAATTGAACTTTTTGTTCAGAATGAGCAAGGCGAGCGACGGAATACGGGCGTATTCCTAACGAGAATTGCGATATTATGGGCAAAAAGGGCTTTTCAAACCATTACGTGTTCGGCTCTTTTATGCTATCACTGTCAAAATGCACAAATAAAGTTAGTGTATGCTAACCTTCTATGCGCTTTAACGATAAAAACGAAAAAAATGTCGAAAAAATGTTGACAAATAAAGCGAAAATAAGTATTATAATTTAAGAAGTTAGCATACGCTAACTAATGACGAACCATAAGAGGTGCAGTTAATGAAAACAATGCTTGATGCAAAGATCGGCGATACGGTAAAAGTCGTTCGTGTTCACGGCGAAGGTGCTCTTCGTCGTCGTATTATGGACATGGGCGTAACAAAAGGCGTCGAAATATATATCCGCAAGGTTGCCCCTCTCGGTGACCCTGTCGAAGTAACCGTTCGCGGTTATGAACTTTCATTAAGAAAAGAAGATATCGAAAGAATCGAAATCGAATAATCTTGGAAACCAAAAGGTTTTCACATTTTTATAAACATCGGTTAGCCAACGCTAACTCGATATTGAAAGGATTTTCAAATGGAAATAAGAATTGCCCTTGCCGGCAATCCAAACAGCGGTAAAACAACGCTGTTTAATGCCTTGACCGGCTCAAATCAATTCGTTGGTAACTGGCCCGGTGTTACGGTAGAGAAGAAAGAGGGAAAGCTTAAAAAACGCGAAGGCGTCATCGTAACCGACCTTCCCGGTATCTATTCGCTTTCTCCCTATACTCCCGAGGAAGTCGTTGCGCGTAAATATCTCGTTAACGAACGCCCCGAAGCGATTTTGAATATCGTCGACGGAACCAACCTCGAACGTAACCTCTATCTTACGACCCAACTTGCCGAGCTTGGTATACCCACGGTAATTGCGCTCAATATGGCAGATATAGTCCGTAAAAACGGCGATAAGATAGACGTTGAAGGTCTTTCAAAGGCACTTCGTTGCCCGATCGTTGAGATCTCTGCGCTTAAAGAAGAAGGTATAACCGAAGCGATCGAACTTGCAATACAAGCGGCGATAGACCAAAAAGCCGAACCGATGCATATCTTTTCGGGTGAAGTTGAACATGCTCTTGCACATATCGAAGAAGCGGTCGTTCACGAGCTTCCGAAGGACCAACAGCGTTGGTATGCAATAAAAATGTTCGAGCGTGATAAGCGTGTTTACGAAGCTCTTTCGATTTCAAAAGAGAAGATCGAACATATCGAAGAAGATATCGTTCACGTTGAAGACGAATTTGATGACGATGCCGAAAGCATTATTGCAAACGAAAGATATCTCTATATTCAGCGTATCGTCGAAAAGTGTGTCAAGAAGAAAAACGTCGGAAAGCTTACTATTTCCGATAAGATAGACAGAATCGTTACAAACCGTTTCCTTGCGCTTCCCATCTTCGCCGCAGTTATGTTCCTTGTATATTATATCTCGGTTTCTACCGTTGGTACTTGGGCAACCGATTGGGCAAACGACGGTCTTTTCGGTGACGGCTTCGAGATTTTCGGACGATGGATCGATGGTGTTCCTGTTCTTGCGGAAAGAGGTCTTGACGCAATCAACGTTAATGCCGAATGGCTCCGAAGTCTTATAATCGACGGTATGATCGGCGGTGTAGGTGCGGTTCTCGGATTCGTACCCCAAATGATCGTTTTGTTCTTGTTCCTTTCCTTCCTCGAATCCTGCGGATATATGTCCCGCATTGCGTTTATGATGGATAAACTCTTCCGCAAACTCGGTCTTTCGGGTAAATCCTTCATACCTATGCTTGTCGGTACAGGTTGCGGTGTTCCCGGTATTATGGCTTCCCGTACTATCGAAAACGAACGTGACCGCCGTATGACAATAATGACGACAACCTTCATACCCTGCGGAGCAAAGCTTCCCATAATTGCGCTTATCACGTCTGCATTGTTCGACGGTGCTTGGTGGGTTGCTCCGAGTGCATACTTCCTCGGTGTTACGGCAATAGTAATATCGGGCATAATGTTAAAGAAGACAAAGCTTTTCTATGGCGATCCCGCACCCTTCGTTATGGAATTGCCTGCATATCATATGCCGACCTTCAATTCGATTTTCCGTGCAACTTGGGAAAGAAGCAGTTCCTTCGTCAAAAAAGCAGGAACGGTAATCTTGCTTTCTTCGATGTTGATTTGGGCGGGCTCTCATCTTGGCTTTGTCGACGGCGCGTTTGCATTTTCGCTTGAAATGGAACTCGAAAACAGTTTGCTTGGCTATCTCGGAAGTGCAATAAAATGGATGTTTGCGCCTCTCGGCTTCGGTTCGATAAAAGCGGCTGTTGCAACGATAATGGGCTTGGTTGCAAAAGAAGAGATCGTCGCCGTTTTCGGTGTTCTCGATTTCGAAGGACTTGGCGCTTTGGCGGCATATTCCTTCCTTGCGTTCAACCTTCTTTGCGCCCCCTGCTTTGCGGCAATCGGCGCAATAAGACGTGAAATGAACTCTGCAAAATGGACTGCAATAACCATAACCTATCAATGCGTTTTCGCCTATGCCGTATCTTTGATGATATATCAGTTCGGAAGCGCGCTTTCGGGTAATATAAATATCATCGGCTTCATTTTCGCAACGGCTGTTGCAATGTATCTTGCCTATATGCTCGTCAGAAAACCTTATAAACCGAAAAAATAGGAGGTTCTGTTATGTTGTGGATAACCAATAATCTTTCAACCTTGCTTGTATCGGGCTTGATTTTGTTTATTGTTTCTCTTATTATCCGCAAGATGATAAAAGACAAAAAATCGGGCAAATCGGGTTGCGGCTGCGGTTGTCAGGGCTGCGCTCTCGCCGATAAATGCAGAGGCAATATAAAATAATCAAAAAAAGAGTCGTTCTTCTTGAAAAAACGGCTCTTTTATTGTAAAATAATAAAAAAAAGATAAGGAGATATAATTATGTTTTTTGATAAGAAAGAAGAAGTCATACTTTCGGTTGAAGGAATGCATTGTAATCATTGCAAAGCAAAGGTCGAAAATACTCTCAAAGCGATAAAAGGCGTAAAATCCGCCGAAGCAAACCTTGAAAACGGCGACGTTGCCGTTTCCTATGTTGCTTCGAAAATTGATGCAAACGCACTTTGCGATGCGGTCGCAAATGCAGGTTTTTCCGCGAAAGTAAAATGATAAAAGATACGATAATAAAAGTCGGCGGAATGTCTTGTGTACGATGTTCTGCCGCCGTCGAGAATGCGTTGCGTTCACAAAAAGGAGTAATCGGCTGTACCGTTTCATATACAAACGGCAGGGCAGAAGTCACCTATGATGAAACGCAAACCAACATAAAAACGCTCGAAAAATCAATAAAAAAAGCGGGATATACGGTTTTGCCCGATATAAGACTTGCCCGAAAACGTGAATTCAGACAAACGTTAATGACGTTTATCTTTTCCGCGATGTTCTCTCTGCCTTTCTTCGTTATGATGGCTTTGATGATATTCGCGCCGAATTCAAGCTTGATGCATATCTTGCATAACGGCAATCTTCAACTTGCTTTCGCAACCCCCGTTCAATTTGTTGCGGGTTTTAGGTTTTATCGAGGGGCATATTATTCCTTGAAGAATAAGAGTCCGAGTATGGACGTTCTCGTTGCACTCGGAACGACCGCATCATATATATACAGTGTTTACAGCCATTTTGCTTCTCTTGGAGTTTTATATTTTGAAAGCTCTGCAATGATAATAACCCTCGTTTTGCTTGGCAAAATGCTCGAAGCGAAGGCAAAAGCAAAAACCTCGGAATCGATCGAAAAATTGATGGACCTTGCTCCGAAACGTGCTCTCGTTGTCCGCGACGGAATTGAAACAGAAATTCCTGTATCACAGATAATAATCGGCGATATCGTTTTGGTTCGACCGGGTGAATCGATTTCCGCCGACGGTGTGGTTATCGAAGGTGCAACCTCTATTGACGAATCGATGCTCACGGGTGAAAGTATGCCTGTCGGCAAAAATATCGGAGATAAGGTGTTCGGCGGTACTGTAAACGGCAGAGGTGCAATAAAATTCCGTGCCGAAAACGTCGGAAGCGATACAATGCTTTCGGGCATAATTCGTCTTGTTGAAGAGGCGCAGTCTTCGAAGGCAAAAATCCAAAATACTGCCGATAAGGTTTCTGCAATCTTCGTTCCGACGGTCACCGTGATTGCATTAATAACCTTCCTTGGTTCATATTTTCTCGGATTTTCATTACAAGAAGCTCTCGATAGTGCTGTTGCCGTACTCGTAATTGCCTGTCCTTGTTCGCTCGGACTTGCAACACCGACCGCCTTAATGGTCGGTATCGGCAGAGGTGCATCAATGGGCATACTCATAAAAAATGCCGACGCGTTGGAGCAGGTCTGCAAAATAAAAGCAATTGTACTTGATAAAACAGGAACGATAACCGAAGGCAAACCGCGTATAACCGAAAAAACGGCAATAAACGGCAACGTCGACGAAGCATTACGTCTTTCCGCTTCTCTTGAAGCCCGTTCGGAACACCCTCTCGCACAGGTCGTTGTTTCCGCATATAACGGCGAAATACCCGATTGCAGCGATTTTGAATCGATTACGGGTTGCGGTGTAGTCGGAACGGTCGAAGGGAGAAAGGTTGCTGTCGGAAAACTTTCTTGGGTTGAATCGATTTGTGGCTGTAACCTTCCCGATGATGTAAAAAATCTCGCGACAGACGGCAGAACGTTAATAATAACGGCAATCGATGGTATACCTTCTCTTGCCTTGGCGGTTTCCGACCCGATAAGAGAAGATTCCTTCGAATCGATAAAACGTCTTGACGCAATGAAAATAAAAACCGTTCTTGTCACGGGTGATAACGAATACACGGCAAAAACAGTCACCGAATCGGTCGGAATCGGTTCGTTTGTTTCAAACGCATTACCCGAAGATAAGGTCAACGTCTTGAAAAAACTTCGTGAAGAATACGGGATTGTCGGTATGGTCGGCGACGGAATAAACGATGCTCCTGCATTAACTCTTGCCGACGTAGGATTTGCCGTTGGCAATGGTACGGATATAGCAATGGAATCGGGCGACATTGTCCTTGTCGGAGGAGGTATTTCTTCTGTTTCGGACGCGGTTTCGCTTTCGAAGGCGACAATGCGAAAGATAAAACAGAATCTTTTCTGGGCGTTTTTCTATAATACCATAGGAATCCCTCTCGCCGCGTTCGGACTGCTTTCTCCCGTAATCGCAGGAACAGCAATGGCATTGTCATCTGTTTCGGTTGTCACAAATTCCTTGCTGTTGAAAAAAACAAAGCTATAAAAACAAAAACGCAGGTTATCAAACCTGCGTTTTTTCATCGTGAGATAAAAAAGGCTCCCCTGTGTAAGGGGAGCTGGCAAAACCGAAGGTTTTGACTGAAGGGTTGT
>JAZOSQ010000038.1:0-44000 GCA_045657245.1 Eubacteriales bacterium
GGTGCTGTTTTCATTTTGGTTGCGGGGACAGGACTTGAACCTGCGACCTCCGGGTTATCGCTTCGCGCCGCCTTGCGGTGCCCGAAAAAATCTATCGCACAACGCAGTGTGCTTGATTTTTTCGACCGCTGCGGAAAGCACTCCCTCGCTGTATCATTCCCCGAATGCGCTCGGAGTGCTTTCCCAACGAGCCACGCTCGTCGGTCTCCTAACCATGGGTGTGAGTACAAAACTAATCCACAGAAAACAAAACGAAAACAGCACCCAATCGGGTGCTGTTTTCATTTTGGTTGCGGGGACAGGACTTGAACCTGCGACCTCCGGGTTATGAGCCCGACGAGCTACCATCTGCTCTACCCCGCGATATTGTTTTATATTACGATAAAATCGATTCTTTTAATTTGGTGCCGGAAACCGGGCTTGAACCGGTACGAGGGGTTAACCTCACTGGATTTTAAGTCCAGGGCGTCTGCCAATTCCGCCACTCCGGCGTAGTCCGCTCGATTATATTATCACAAACCAATAACTATGTCAATACCATTTTCAAAATTGTTTCGATTAATTTTTCGACAGTTGACTTTTTGCATACATTATTATAGAATATATTCAGTATTTGAAAAGGACGGATTTTATTATGAAATCAAAGGTTTTCTTTACAAAACAGCTTGAACCCCAAAAGCTCATTGAACTTTTCGAGCTCGTTGGAATCAAGCTCGAAGGCAAGGTTGCGGTTAAGCTTCATTCGGGCGAAACGGGCAACCAAAATTTTCTCAAGCCCGAATTTTTTGCACCCATCGTCAACCATGTCGGCGGTACTGCCGTTGAATGTAACACCGCTTACGAGGGAACGAGAAACACCACCGAAAAGCATCTAAAAACGCTCAACGAACACGGTTGGGGAAAATATTTCGATTATGACCTTCTCGATGCGGAAGGACCCGATATTGTGCTTGATATCCCCGAAGGAAAGCAAATCAAGAAGAACTACATCGGCAAAAATCTTGCAAACTATGATTCTATGCTCGTTCTTTCGCACTTCAAGGGACACCCGATGGGTGGTTTCGGCGGTGCATTGAAGCAGTTATCAATCGGCATTGCTTCTTCCTTTGGCAAGGCATATATCCACGGTGCAGGTGAACCCGAAAAGATCTGGACTGCAGACCACGATTCGTTCCTTGAATCTATGGCTGATGCTTCGAAATCGGTTGTTGATTTATTTAAGGGCAAGGTTGTTTACATTAACGTTATGAAGAATATGTCGGTTGACTGTGACTGCTGTGCGAAGGCGGAAGACCCTTGTATTAAGGACATCGGTATGCTTGCGTCAAGCGACCCCGTTGCAATCGACAAAGCGTGTCTTGACCTTGTTTATGCTTGTGACGACGAGGGCAAATCGCATCTTATTGAGCGAATTGAATCGAGAAACGGTTCTCTCACGGTTACCGCGGCTGCAGAGCTTGGCGTTGGCAGTATGGAGTATGAATTGATTGAGGTATAAACAAAAAAGACAGTTGGCAAACGTCAACTGTCTTTCTTTATTGTCGGGGTCCCCGAGAAGTCGGCAGACTTCTTGGGGTGGTTTTCAATTCAACATCAATCTATTCTTTTTAAGTACGTCGACCACCAACGGTACGAGTATCAATTGCAAGGTTATACCGGGGATGCCTTGAAGTACGGTATGTGACCAGATGAGCGAAAAGCCGATTTGAAGATCCGCCACAAAACCGGTTGCGATAAGTACGAACATCACACCGCCCCAAACCAATCTTCCGCAAACCATTGCGGTTATGAGTGATACAAAGAACATTAAAATATTTTTAGGTAATTTCTTATAAAGCAGACCCGCGACGAAAGCATAGGTCGCCAATTCGAATGCCATTGTCAATGCATCATACATAAAAACAGGTCTTCCCAATATCATACATCTCATAAGAGGAGCCGCCGCGCCGACTGTTGCGCCCCAAAAGGGTCCGCAGATGAAACCGCAAAGCAGAACGGGAATATGCATCGGGAGTAGCTTCGAGCCGAGCTCGGAAAGTTGGGTAAGATACGGCATAAGATATGCAAGAGCAAGAAATGCCGAAGAATATATAAGTTTCGCCAAAGAGCGATTTGTGCGTCTGGACATAAAATACCGCCTTTTTCAATAATTGAAGATATTATATCATTTTTCGTTGTTTCTTGCAAGAGTGACTCTTGAATATTCCTTAAAAAGATGTTAAAATATATTGATATTCATAAAAACGGAGAAAAAGAATGTTATTCGGAAAGCATTTGAATAAATACTATCTTAAATATTCACCCGTTCTGCTTTTTGGTATTTTATCGCTCGTTTTGGTCGATTATATGCAATTAATCGTGCCCGAGCTTTACCGAACGGTAATTAACGGTGTTAACACGGGTTTTGCGGAAAAAGACGGAATCACCGTTCCTTTTGATATGACCTTCCTTCTTGACGAGGTCTGCAGACCGCTTATTTTCGTTATTCTTGCGATGATTCTCGGTCGATTCCTTTGGAGAATTTGCTTTTTTGGTTCGGGTATACGCATTGAATCGGCTTTGAGAAGCGAAATGTTCGACCGTTGCAGATTCCTCGACCAGAACTATTATCAGCATAACAAGGTCGGCAACCTTATGTCGCTTTTCACGAACGACCTCGAAACCGTTCAGGACTGTTTCGGTATGGGCATTATGATGTTTTTCGACGCGTTGTTGCTCGGTATTCTTGCACTCGTCAAGATGTTCATTATGGACCCTGTGCTTACGGGATTTTCGATGATACCGATGGTGATTATGCTTGTTTCGGGTCTTATCGTCGGAAAATATATGACGATGAAATGGGAAAAGCGTCAGGAAGCGTTCTCTTCCCTTTCGGATTTCTCGCAGGAAAGTTTTGCGGGGATCGCGGTTATCAAAGCGTTCGTCAAGGAAGCGAAAGAGCTTTCCGCCTTCCGCAAACTTAACGCGAAGAACGAAGACACAAACGTTGAATATACAAAGCTTTCGGTCAAGCTTAATATTTCTGTAACCTTGCTTATCGAATCGGTTATATGTGTTATCCTCGGTTACGGCGGTTATCTTGTTTATGACGGAAGTTTTAATGCAGGTCAGCTTGTTGAGTTTATCGGATATTTCAGCGCAATTGTTTGGCCTATTATGGCGATTTCACAGCTTATTGAAATGCGTTCGCGCGGTAAAGCGTCCTTAAAGCGTATTAGTGAACTGCTCGATTCAATACCCGAAATGAAGGACAGCGAAAATGTCACCGAACCCGATGAAATCAAGGGTTCTATTGAATTCAGAAACCTTACTTTCAGATACCCTTCGGGCGAATATGACGTGTTGAGCGACGTTTCATTTGTAATCAACGCAGGAGAAAACGTTGGTATTGTCGGAAGAACCGGTTCGGGCAAGACGACGATTGCCGACCTTGTATTGAGAACCTATAATGTACCCGACAACACCTTGTTTATCGACGGCAAGGACATCAATACGATTCCCATTCGTTCTTTGAGAGCGAGTGCGGCATACGTTCCACAGGATAATTTCCTTTTCAGCGATACAATCGCGGAAAATATTGCGTTTGCATCGGATACAAACGAAGACTCTCTTGTTGAATCGGCGGCAAAGCTTGCCGACGTACACGATAACATCGCAAACTTCCCCGAAGGTTACAAGACCGTTCTCGGCGAGAGGGGTGTTACCGTTTCGGGCGGTCAAAAGCAGAGAATTTCTATTGCAAGAGCTTTGATGAAGGACGCGTCGATCCTTATACTTGACGATTCTGTTTCGGCGGTTGACGTTAAGACCGAAAAAATCATTCTCGACAACCTCAAAAACACTCGTAAAGGCAAAACAACGATACTTATTGCCCACAGAATCACAACTATCGAGAATATGGACAAAATCATATTTATCGACGACGGTCGTGTTGTTGATATCGGAACACATTCCGAACTTTACGACCGCAACGATGAATACAGAAATATGGTCGAGCTTCAACGCTTGAACGATATTGAAGCGTCGATGTAAGGGAGGGTTTTGAATATGTATGAATTTTTCCCTTTGATTACCGTTGGCGCGGTTATCGGTATATTTTCGATTATTTTTATAATCGCATACGCTTCCATCAAGGACAAAAAAGAAGCAATCGGGTTCGACAGAAATATGAAGGACTCGGAAATCATCAGACGTTTACTTGCTTATGCAAAGCCGTATACGAAGAACTTCGTTTTTGTTTTCGTTCTTATGATATTCTCGATTTCTTACGACGTTATCGCGCCCACGCTTATCGGTAATATCGAAGAAATGATTAAAGGCGAGTTTGAATATTCGAAGCTTATTTCCTACATAATCGTTTATGCGGGTATTTTGATTCTCTCGCTCATCTGCACATACGTTCAATCTATTGTGCTTCAAAAGACGGGTCAGAAGATTCTTTCGGCAATCCGTGAAGACATATTTTCGCATATCGAAAGTCTTTCCCACGCACAGCTTCACACAATGCCCGTCGGAAAGCTTGTCACAAGAGTTACGAACGACACGAACGCAATCTCCATGATGTTCACGAATATTCTTGTTAACCTTTTCAAGAATATTTTCATCATAATCGGCGTTATCGGTGCTATGTTAGTGCTCAATTATGCATTGACGCTTATGGTACTTTGTTTCGCACCGTTTATTGTGCTTTTCACCGTTATATTCAGGAAGTTTTCGAGAAAAGCATATCGAGAAGTCAAGGACGGTACAACCGACATAAACACCTTCCTTTCGGAAAACCTTTCGGGTATGAAGATTATACAGATCTTCAACCGCGAGGACAGAAAAATGGAAGAGTTCGAGGGCAAGAACAGAAAGCTGAAGTCTGCGAAATACAGACAGATTCTTGTTTTTGGTATTTTCAGACCGCTTGTTTATATGCTTTATATTACGTCGGTTCTCTGTCTTCTCTATCTCGGCGGTCGAGGTTATATCAAGAACTCCGAGTTTCTCGGTCAGACCATAACGAGTGGTGTTATCGTTTCGTTTTATATGTATATCACGAAATTTTTCAACCCGATTCAAAGTCTTGCAGAACAGTTTAACTGGCTTCAATCGGCTTTCGCTTCGGCAGAAAAGATATTCACTATTTTTGATATAAAACCCGACGTTGTCGATTCCGAAGGTGCAATCGAGCTCTGCAACGTCAAGGGCGAGATTGAGTTCAAGAACGTTTGGTTTGCCTATGAAGGCGAAGAATGGGTCCTCAAAGACGTTTCTTTCAAGGTTAATGCCGGTGAAACCGTTGCTTTCTGCGGTTCGACGGGTTCGGGCAAGACAACGATACTTTCGCTTATATGCCGAAATTACGATATACAAAAAGGCGAGATCTTCATCGACGGAATCGAAATCCGAAAGATCAAGATTGCTTCCCTTCGCCGTCATTTCGGTCAGATGCTTCAAGACGTATTCTTGTTTTCGGGCACGATACGTTCGAACATTGTTTTGAACTCCGACGGCATCGACGACGAAACCGTTATGGAAGTTTGTCGATACGTTAATGCCGACAAGCTTATTGAAAAGCTCCCGAAGGGGCTTGACGAAGAAGTCCGTGAGCGTGGTAGCAATTTCTCGGCAGGACAACGACAATTAATCTCTTTCGCGCGAACGATTATTCACAAACCCGAAATTATGATTCTGGACGAGGCGACTGCAAACATCGACACGGAAACCGAGGTTTTGATTCAGGACAGTCTTGAAAAAATCATGAAAGCGGGTACGTTGCTTATGGTTGCGCACCGTCTTTCCACGATACGCAACGCAGACAAAATCATCTATCTTTCTCACGGCAAAATTGTCGAAGAAGGAACACATCAAGAGCTTTTGGAATTGAAGGGCAAATATTACGAGCTTTTCAAACTTCAACAGGACAAGGCACAGGTTCTCGGTAAAAATTAATGATTAAGGAGGTATGAAAATTTTGAACGAAACGAAATTACTTTTCGGTTTGATACGTTACGGGCTTTTCCCCGAAAAGTCCAGTTTGCCCGATGAAATCGGCGAAGACGCGCTCAAAAAACTTTATATCCTCTCACAAAAGCACGACGTTATACAGATTGTTTCGAACGTCTTGACAAAAAACAAGCTTATCGTCAATCCCGAAATCGAAAAGCTTTTCAACAGCAAAAAAATGCTTTCCATATTCCGTAGAGAACAGCTTGATTACGAAGGACAACGAGTTTTCTCGCTTTTTGAGGAAGACGGAATCGATTATATCCCTCTCAAAGGGGCGGTCATAAAGAAGCTTTATCCCGAAGAATGGATGAGAACAAGTTGTGATATCGATATTCTCGTTCGCAACGAGGATATTGAAAAGGCATCGAAGCTGTTGACGGAAAAGCTATCCTTTACCAACGAAGGTCAACATTTCCACGACCGTTCATTCATATCGAAGAACAACGTTCATGTCGAGCTTCATTTCTCTTTGGAAGAACCGTTCGAAAAAGCAAACTCGGTCCTTTGCAGAGTTTGGGACTTCGCCAAAAAGCAGGAAGGTCACCGATTCGAGCTTGAAAACGAGTTTTTGATTTTCCATACCGTAGCACATATGCAGGCGCATTTTGCGGGTGGCGGTTGCGGTATAAGACCGTTTATCGACCTTCGTTTAATTTTAACAAAACTTGAGTTTTCCAAGGAAACGCTTTATAAGATGTTCGAAGAAGCGGAGTCGACGATTTTCTTTGAATCGGTATTGAAGCTTATTGCGGTTTGGTTCGACGATGAGGAACATTCCACGCTTACGAAAGAAATGGAATCATACATCACGGACGGCGGTGCGTTCGGTTCGAGAGCAAACTATTCGGCGGCGGTCAGACATCAGAAGGGCGGAAGGTTCGGTTATTTTATATCCCGTATTTTTCCTTCGGTGACCCAGATGAAATCGATGTTTCCCAATCTTAACGAAAAACCGATATTGCTTCCCTATTATTACGTGAAGCGTTGGTTCGGATTATTGAATATCAAATGGGCGAAAAATATTTCGCACGAATTTATAACAAAAGAAAAAGCGGAACACGTTTCCGAAATGATGAAAAAGTTGGGGCTTTAAGTCCCGACTTTTTTCACTTTCTCGCTCGTTTTTACATATTATATAGAAGCGAATGAGAAAGGATGATGCTTATGCCGACAGGCAAGATTAGTTTTGTTTTGCGCACCGCGACGGGTGCTTTGCCCATCAACAGCGCTTCTATCACAGTTACGAACAGTCTCGGAGAAACCGTTTTTTATGAATTTCTGACCGCTGTGAACAGCGGATTAAGCCGAGAGGTCACCCTTGAAACTCCGCCGAAAAGTTTATCGCTTGACAGCGACAGCAGAGAAACACCCTATTCTGTCTATGACGTCAGAATACGCGCGGAAGGTAATTACAGAATGGAGATCGACGGGGTTCAGCTTTTCGAGGGAACGACAACGAATCTCCCGATCGACCTTATTCCGCTTCCGCAAGGGATTTCTTCGCCCGACGATGCTGAAATAATCATAATCCGCATACCCGAACATCTTCTTCAAACGGGCGAACGTTCATCGGGAGAAGAATTTCCCGAACTTGATAACGGACAGGTAAACCCGACCTTCAAGCAAAGTGCAATACCTGCCGTGAACATTGGAGAAGGAGTTTTTATTCCCCAAACGATAACCGTACATCTTGGTGCGCCCGACGATAACGCACAAAACGTTTCTCTTTCTTTTATTGACTATATTAAGAACGTAGCGAGCAGTGAAATTTACCCCACTTGGCCCGAAGAATCGTTACGAGCAAACATTATTGCACAAATATCGCTCACCTTGAACCGAATCTATACCGAATGGTATCGAAGCAGAGGTTATAATTTCGATATTACAAGTTCGACGGCTTTCGACCAAGCGTTTGTTTTCGGGAGAAACATATTCGATGAAATTTCCGTTATTGTCGACGATATTTTTAACAACTATCTTGTTCGTCCGAACGCTGTCGAGCCGCTTTTTGCTTCCTATTGCAACGGTTCAACCACAACCTGTGCAGGTCTTTCGCAATGGGGTACGGTTGCACTTGCAGAGGGTGGTCAGAACAGCGAAGAGATTCTTGGGTTTTATTACGGCGACGTAAACATAAACGAAACCGACGATATCCGTGCACCCGAAGAATCATACCCCGGCACACCGTTATCGGCGGGAAGCACGGGTGAAGACGTTCGCATTATTCAAGAACAGCTAAACCGTATTGCAATCAATTTCCCTCAGCTTCCTTTGATTGAAGTGAACAGCGTTTACGGACAATCTACGGTGAACACCGTTAGAGAATTCCAACGGCTTTTCATTCTTCCGATAACGGGTGTTGTCGACAAGGCAACTTGGTACAGAATATCGCAGATATACGGCTCGGTTAAGCGTCTTTCGGAGATAACGAGCGAAGGGCAACGAGCGTCTTACAACCAACAAATTTATCCCGGAACACCTATTCGCCGTTCTTCACGCGGGTCTGAAGTGCAGGAGATTCAATTTTATCTCCAACGAATAAACCGATTCAATCCCGTTGTTCAAAGCCCCGAGCTTGACGGTATTTTTGGTCGTTCGACGGAGAGTGCAGTTATAAGTTTTCAAAACGCTTACGGGCTGTCTCCGACGGGAATCGTTGACGAAGAGGTTTGGAATCGGCTTGTCGAAGTTTATAACGGTACTCTCGACAACGTTGACGAACCGCAAAACACGTTGACTCCCGTGCCCTATCCCGAATATATTATCACACCCGGTTCGAGAGGCGAATATCCGAAATATATTCAACAAGCATTGAATATTATTAACAACGTATTTCTTACAATACCCGAGCTTGACGAAGACGGTATTTTCGGAACGAAAACACAATCCGCGGTCAATGCTTTTGCGCTTTTATTCGGATATGCTCAAAATGGAACCGTCGACAGCGCGTTATGGAACAAGATAAATCAAATCCTCTCTGTCGTTCAGAATAATTGTATTTTTTCAAACGGAGAAGGCGAAGGAACGATTCCCTTTGGCGGAACAAATCTCACGATCGGAAGCACTGGGGAAAACGTTCGATATATCCAAAACAAAATCAACACAATCAACACTGCTATACCCTATATTTCACGCCTTGACGTTGACGGCAAATACGGATCACGGACGGCGGAAAGTGTTTCACGTCTTCAGAGGGTGTTCGGCATAACCGAAACGGGAAACGTTGACGAAACGACTTGGTTGCTTGTCAATTACGTTTATACCGCTATCATCGACGGTTGTATTACGACAGAAAGCGCACCCGTTTTTGCACGCCAAAAAGCCATAAAAGGTGACGAAAAGCACGTCAGTATCTCGGTTCTTAAAGAACTTATGAAGAAAAACGGTATCAACGTCGGATCGGGCCCGATTTTCGGAATCAAAAGCAGAAAAGCTCTCGCAAAATGGCAATCATCAAACGGTATCGATCCAACAGGATTACCCGACAAGAAAACAAGAGAGTTATTGGGCAGAAATCGTTAGTATTTCATTAAATTTCCCTTCTTTTTATTGACAATTATGAGGTGTGATAGTATACTTATATATTGGTGAATTATATTTATATATGAAGGGTTTCCTATGAAAACAGAACAGAACGAAAAACAACATGATTGCGGTTTTCCTATTGATTTAGAACAGATGGAAACCCAAAGCAAGGTTTTACAAAAACGCAAACGAATCGTTGCTATCATTTCGCTTGTGATCGCAGTCGCTCTATTCGTTTGGCTTTCCGTTTATTTGACCGACGTTATTCTTTATTCGGTCGAAAGCGGTGACGGTATTGAAGCCGCGGCAGCGAACTTCAAAAATCTTATTGAAGGTTACGGAAGCGTTGGTATTCTTGTTGCTTTCGGCATTCAAGTTCTTCAGGTTGTCGTTTCTCCGATACCGGGCGAAGTCGTTGAAGTTGGTATGGGACTGTGCTTTGGTTGGTTCGGCGGTGCTTTGATATGTCTTATCGGTGTTGCACTTGCATCGGCAATAATAATGGCTTTTGTTAAGAAACTCGGGTTCAAGTTTGTAGAACTTTTTGTGCCGATACAAAAAATTCAGGAACTTCGTTTTATAAACAGCGAAAAGAAGCTTAGTCGATTTGTCTTCCTGCTCTATCTCATCCCCGGCACTCCGAAAGACCCTTTGATTTTCTTCTTTGGGCTTACGAAAATTCGAACCATTGATTTTGTTATCATCTCAACTTTCGCGAGAATACCTTCGGTTGTAAGCTCGACAATCGGTGGTGAATTCATTGTCGATCAGAACTATTTCGCGGCTATACTTGTTTTTGCAATCACAGGCGTTTTTAGTATTGCGGGGTTACTTATGTATAATAAGATACTCAAAAAAATGAGCGAACATAAAGAACAAAAATCTCAAAAAACTAATCGTTAAAGGATATATATAATGGCAGTTACAATTCCCGAAGGATACTCTCCTTCTCTCAACATCAGACAAACCGAAGTCGCTATTAAGAAAGTCAAAGACTTTTTTGAACGTGATCTCGCAATACAGCTTAATCTCACCCGTGTTTCTGCACCTCTTTTTGTCGATGCGGAAAGTGGGCTTAATGACAACCTCAACGGAACCGAACGTCCCGTTTCATTCGATATCAACGGTATGGCGGGTGAAAACGAAATTGTTCATTCTCTCGCAAAATGGAAAAGAATGGCACTTGCCGATTACGGTTTTGAACCGGGCGAGGGTCTTTATACCGATATGAACGCTATTCGCCGTGACGAAGACACCGACAACATTCATTCGGTTTTTGTTGACCAATGGGACTGGGAAAAGGTGATAACCGCGGAACAGCGTTGTTTTGATACCTTGAAACGCGCCGTCAAACAGATTTACACTGCTCTTATCCATACTGAAATATACATCGCTTATGACTATCCCTTCTTGGGCAGACTTCTTCCCGAAAAAATTGTTTTCGTCACCTCTCAAGAACTCGAAGATGAATATCCCGATCTGACCGCAAAAGAACGTGAATATGCCGCCGCAAAGAAGCACGGCGCGATATTCTTGATGCAGATCGGCGGAAAGCTCAAATCGGGCAAGAAGCATGACGGACGTGCGCCAGACTATGACGATTGGACATTAAACGGCGACATTATCGTTTATTATCCTATACTTGATATTGCTCTCGAGCTTTCTTCGATGGGTATTCGTGTTGATGCAGACGCACTTAAAAACCAGCTTTGTGAATCAGGTTGTGAAGACCGTTCTTCTCTCCCCTTCCACAAAGCTCTTCTCGAAAACAAGCTTCCGCTTACTATGGGTGGCGGTATTGGACAGTCGAGAATGTGTATGTTCTTCCTCAGAAAAGCACACATCGGCGAGGTTCAGTCCTCTCGTTGGGAAGAAAAGGATATTGAAATGTGCAAAAAGAACAACATAAATCTCCTTTAATGACAGCTAACAAAAAACATATTTTATGAAATCCCCACCTTTTTTATCATCATTTCATCCGCAATCGTTTTTATCGGAAGCTCGTTTTTTGACGGATTATAAAATGCCGTTATGGTTTGTCAAACACAAACCCACACCGATTATTACAACTATAATTCAACTTACAGACTATACGAAATAAAGGCTGATTAAAACATGAAACGCATCTATTCTTCTTCAAGCGAACTTATCGGAAACACTCCGCTTGTCGAGCTCGCAAACATTGAACGAGAATTCAAGATTAAAGCACACATCATCGCAAAACCCGAATTTTTCAATCCCGGCGGTTCGGCAAAGGACAGAGTTGCAAGAGCAATGATAGGTGATGCTGAAACAAGAGGGTTATTGAAGCCGGGTGCAACCATTATCGAACCCACAAGCGGTAATACGGGTATTGGTCTTGCGGCTGTTGCTGTTCCGAAAGGATATAGAGTCATCATCGTTATGCCCGACAATATGTCGGAGGAACGCAAGAAGATTATTTACGCATTCGGTGCAGAGCTTGTTCTTACCGACGGAAGTCTTGGTATGAGCGGTGCTATCGAGGAAGCGAAACGACTTCATGCCGAAATCAAAGGCAGTTTTATTCCCGACCAATTCGTAAACCCCGCCAACGCGAAGGCGCATTATTTTTCCACAGGACCTGAAATTTGGCGTGATACCGACGGTGAGATTGACTTTTTCGTTGCAGGTGTCGGCACAGGCGGTACTATAACCGGTGTCGGTAAATATCTCAAAGAACAAAGCAAAAACGTCAAAATTATCGGTGTCGAGCCAAAGAATTCCGCTGTTCTTTCCGGCGGTGTTGCAGGAAAACACAACCTTCAAGGCATCGGCGCAGGTTTTATTCCCGAAGTACTTGACGCTGATATAATCGACGAAGTTATCGCTGTTTCCGATGAAGACGCTTACGAAGCAGGAAAAATGCTTTCAACAAAGGAAGGTCTTCTTTCGGGTATTTCTTCAGGCGCTGCGTTATATGCGGCAATAGAGATTGCAAAAAGAGAAGAAAACGAAGGAAAAAATATCGTCGTTCTTCTTCCCGACACGGGCGACAGATATCTTTCGACGGATTTATTCAAATAGATTTTTACAGTAAAAAGGAGATTAATTATGGACTACAAAAGAATTCTAACCATTCAGGATATTTCTTGCTTTGGACAATGTTCTCTCACGGTCGCATTGCCTATTCTTTCGGCTTGTGGCGTAGAAACAGTCATACTTCCCTCCGCCGTTCTTTCGACGCACACAGGAGGTTTTACGGGCTTTACGTTCCGTGACCTCACAGACGATATTCCTTCTATTGCAGCGCATTGGAAGAAGGAAGGTATTGATTTTGATGCAATCTACACAGGTTATCTCGGTAGCGAACGCCAGATTGATATGGTTACTGATATTTTCAGAACTCTTTCGAGACCCAACAGCGTGAAAATCGTCGACCCTGCTATGGCAGACAACGGAAATCTCTACTATGGTTTTGACGAAAAGTATGCCGCTGCTATGACGCGTCTTTGTAAAGAAGCGGACATCGTTCTCCCCAACATAACCGAAGCTTGTTTTATGACCGGTGTAGAATACAAAGAAAAGTACGACGAAGCGTACGTTATGGAGGTTCTTACTGCGCTTGAAAAATCAGGTATGCCCAACATTGTACTTACAGGCGTTTCCTACAACGATGAAACAACAGGTGCAATCGTAAAGACAGGCGACAAGATCGAATATTACCAACACAAAAAGCTTCCTGTCGGAAGCCACGGCACAGGCGACGTTTTTGCAAGTGCGTTCTCGGGTGCACTTCTCAAAGGCAAGAGCGAATACGAATCGGCTCGCGTTGCAGCAAACTACACCCTTCGTTGTATCGAAAACACCGTGGGCGACGACAGTCACAAATATGGAGTTAAATTCGAAACCGCCATACCTTACCTCTTGGAAGAACTTAATAAATAAGATAAAGACCACCGAAAGTTCGGTGGTCTTTTTTGTCGTGTTATTTTTTTTATCCGTTTTTTATATCTTCGATAAGTTTATAAGTCAAACCGTAGCGTTGTTCTTCGTTTGCACAGCCGAGAACGACGATTATATAATCGATTTCATTCACAGTCACCGTTGTTATAAGACATTTACCGGCGGCACTCGTAGATCCGGTTTTTAATCCTGTAACGTCGGGGTTATAGTACCTGTAATTTTCGTGCAGTAAGTTGTTCGAATTGTTCCACTCGAAGGTTTCACCGGAAAATATCGTTACTGTCTTTTTCGGTGTTGACGAAATATCCATAATGACTTCTTCGCCGATAGCATACTTTGCTATTTTTGCAAGATCGGAAACCGTTACAACCTGTCCCTCGGCTTCATAGCCGTCAGGGGACATAAATTTGCTTTCGGTAACACCGATTGTCGCGCAAAAATCGTTCATTAAACCGCAGAAATATTCAACCGCCGCTTCATCTTCGAGTTGTTCACCCGAAACGCTACGTGCAATATTAACGGCAATCGTATATGCGGCATCGTTGCCCGAACACATCAAAAGTCCTGTGAGCAAATGGCCAAGGGAAATTTCTTGGCCTTGTTTTATTCCGCAAACGCTCGAATCGGAAGCAACCATCATAAGTTCTGTTCCGACGGTGTAAACTCTATTGACGGTGGAATATTTCAATGCAACCGACGCTGTCACCAACTTTGTTAGGCTTGCAGGGGAACGTTTTTCAAACGCATTTTTCTCGAAAATAGGTTCAAGCGTTGATGCTCGATAAACACCAGCGCAAGGAATATCACCATAAGCCGCTGCATCGATTGCGATTTCCACTTCGGGAATCGATTCCGAAATGTCAAGCGATGACGTATCCGAAATATCACTCGATGATTCGGCAAAATCGTCCGAATTATCAACTTCGTGAAATGCATTGATGTTTTCGTTCGACACATCAGAAACGTCGTCCAAGCTACACGCAGAAAGTAAAAACAACAACGCGCACAAAAACGAGACAATTTTCAAACGATTCACGGGCTTCTCACCTCCAATAAGTAGTCTCCCTGAGATTCCAAACGGTTCCTCAGGGATTCAAATAAAAAACACCTGCGGGGATTCCCCGCAGGTGCAATTAACAAATTTACGCTTTGCCGTTGCAGCCGAGAACGTTAACAAGCTTGTGTTTAACAAGTTCCTTAATGTTAGCACGAGCAGGGCTGAGGTACTGTCTGGGGTCGAAGTGTTCGGGAGACTGTGCAAAGTGTTCACGAATTGCAGCAGTCATTGCAAGACGAAGGTCGGAGTCGATGTTGATCTTGCAAACTGCCATAGAAGCAGCCTTACGAAGCATATCTTCGGGAATACCAATTGCATCAGGCATTCTACCGCCGTTAGCGTTGATGATGTCAACATACTTGGGAATTACGGAAGAAGCACCGTGGAGAACGATCGGGAAGCCAGGGAGTCTCTTTTCAACTTCTTCGAGGATGTCGAAGCGGAGTTGGGGCTTCTGACCGGGCTTGAACTTGTATGCACCGTGAGAAGTACCGATTGCGATCGCGAGAGAGTCAACACCGGTCTTTTCAACGAATTCCTGAACCTGATCGGGATCGGTGTAGGAAGCGTCCTTTTCGGAAACGTTTACTGCGTCTTCGATACCTGCGAGACGGCCAAGTTCGCCTTCAACAGATACGCCGTGAGCGTGTGCATATTCAACAACCTGACGGGTAAGAGCGATGTTGTCTTCGAAGGAGTGGTGAGAACCGTCGATCATAACGGAGGTGAAACCGCCGTCGATGCAGGACTTACAAAGTTCGAAGGTGTCGCCGTGGTCAAGGTGAAGTGCGATGGGAAGACCGGTTTCCTGAATTGCAGCTTCAACGAGTTTTACGAGATAGGTGTGGTTTGCGTATTTTCTTGCGCCGGAAGAAACCTGAAGAATAAGGGGTGCGTTTTCTTCTTTTGCAGCTTCGGTAATACCCTGAATGATTTCCATGTTGTTAACATTGAAAGCACCGATAGCATAACCGCCCTTATAAGCTTTTTCAAACATTTCTTTTGTTGATACGAGAGGCATTTTGAAATCTCCTTTAATGCAATTATTTATGCGGTACTACCGCACAGTTTACAACATAATAAGTTTAACTATTTTTTGGATAAAAGTCAATATAATTTTGAAAATTAACCCATGTTTTAGAGAAAATCGTCGATATTTCTATCAATTAAAACGATTGATTTTTCAAGATCTCGATAAACCGTTTATCAAAATTCGAAAATTTCGATTTTTGGCGATATATCAATATATCTTTATAGACCTTTTTGTTATCGGAAATGGGTTTTTGAACGAGGTCATAGCGATTGAGCGTTTTTGCACACATCGGTGCTGACAGCATGACCGTTTTCGGATTTTCGGCAAGAAGCTCCAATTGACTTGCACGTTCGAACATATTTACTCTTTGTTCGGTCGAATCAACGTTATCTTTCGTTACGGTGAGTGACGGAATGAAAGAATCCGCATTTATAATCTCGATGAACAAGGCTAGATTTGACGTTTCGATTTCTTCCTGCTCGGAAAGCGGATTGTTCTTGCTCATAAGAAGAACATAATTGAATTCCGAAATCGTTTCGAAAGAAAGCGCCTTCTCGTCGAGTGTAGACTTCAAGGACGCCTCATAATCTTCCGAACAGCGGATAATGCCAAGTTTGTAATCGTTATTGCAAACATCGTTTATCGTTTGTTGCGAATTTGTTTCCTTATAATATACTTCGATTGCTTCTTTATTTATTATCTTTGTGAATTCAGCAAGAGCGTTCGAGATATAGTCTGTTCTCGGTGCAGAAACAGAGAATTTATATTTTTTCTGCGCAGGTTGTTTATATATCGCTTCAACCTCATCGATTCGATCGAGTATATTCTGTGCGTATCCGATGAACACTTCTCCTTCAGGAGTGAGCACCATACCTTTTGCAGTTCGGTTGAAGATTGTGATTCCGAGATCGGATTCGAGGTCTTTTATGGCACGGCTGATATTAGGTTGAGCTATAATCAAGGTTTCCGACGCTTTACTCAACGAGCCAAGCTTTGCAACCTCGACAGCATATTTAATATGAAGCAGATTCACAAAATCGCCTCCTTGTTATCACTTTATTCGCAAATATTATAACCAAAAACATCCTAAAACGCAATAACTTTTTTCATCTTTTCAATTATTCCTACACATTCACACCGACAAAAAATCCCTTTGCTTTTACACAAAGGGATTTTTGTATCAGTTATTATTTGATTCCGAAAGCGATATCCATGCTATCTTCGGAGAGAACGAAGATTACATAGTCGGGAGAATGCTGAACTACGCTGGTTGCATCGAAGGTGAAGTTACCTGCAGATTCCATTACAACGTTATTGAATCGCTCAGCGAGAATATCAGAGAAAGGAAGCGATGCGTTGTCACGATAGATGATTGCATCAGGAAGTTTATCGCGTTTTGTTTTGGTTACAAAACGTTCTGCGATACCGATGATTTCGTCTTCTCTGACGTCGGTATAATAGCCATAATCGTTCTTTTCTGTATCGTTATACTTAACAACGGAAGAAATGCTCTCAAGAGCTTCGCCTTTCATAAATTTGGGAAGCGAAACAACGATTTCTTCGGTTATAACTTCGCTATTAAGATCACGGTATTTTACAAGGTTGCCGCCGAGCGCCTTGACGGATTTCCATTCAAAGTCACCCGTAGCTTTTGCAGCTGCTTCGGGATATCTTGCGGAAACTGCCTTCATAATTTCAGCATAGGTGAGGTATGCGCCGTAATGAGAAAGGTTACTGTCGGTTGTACGGTAAAGACCGCCTTTTTGAATGACAGTATCATCATCCGCAACGGTTTTGAAGATTCCACGCATATCGATAACGGTTGCTCTCGTTTTATTGAGAGTCGAAAGAACCTGATCATAAACAGTAGTAGCAGGTTTTTCGATGAGTCCTTCGGGATAAACATCAGGATAGATCGTTGTAGAGTTGGGAATGAGAACATAGATCATTTCAACTTCTTTTCCGCTCGATCTGTTGATATAGGTTGTGATGTTTTCGGAAACGAGATTCTTTATAGCTGTGAGTTGAGATTCGGTATATAGATTTTTGCCGTTTGAATCACTGACAGTCTTGTCGAAATAAAGAAGAGAGTCAACGCCAACAGAAACACTGTTGCCGTCAAGACGGGTGTCAGCGGTAGCGTTAAATCTTGCGATTTCTTCCCAAACCTTCGATTCTTCTTCACCTTCAACCTGTGCGGTTACCTGAAGAAGGTTGTTTTTATAAAGAAGTTTGGTTTCGATTACGAAATAACCGTCTCTGGAGTTTGTGGTTACCTCTTCTTCGCCACCCTTAACACGAATTACCGCGCCTTCTTCACAAGTACCGCTGATTGCAACGGTATTGGGAGTGATATTGACAACATTGGTTACAATAGGTGCATCGGTATGGCCGGGTTCAGTCGTAAGATCTCTTTCTTCGGAAGTGTCGTCCATAACTTCGGATGTATCTTCAACGAAGCTTGTATCCATGATTTCGGGAACGTCATCGGTGTTAACACAAGCGGAAAGAACAACCGCAAGCATCATTACCAATCCCAACATCATGGCAATACGACGAATCTTGTTTGCATTAATTTTCATTTGAGTGCCTCTCTTTTCGGAATCAGTTTTATTTCTCAACCGGCAACTTCTTTGCCTGTTGAATTATCAAAAATTATTCTTCCTCGTTATTCTTCGATTCGGAAATAACCTTCTGTGCAACTTCTGCAGGAGCTTCTTCATATCTTACAAATTCGAATGTGTAAGAACCTCTGCCTTGAGTCATTGCACGAAGTTGAACCGCGTATACAGTCATTTCCGCACAAGGAATTTCGGCTTCGATAACCGTATATCCCTTACGCATACTTTCGCTCATACCCATAATTCTACCACGACGTTTGCTAACGTCACCCATGATATCGCCCGAATATGCAGTAGGAATTGTACATTTGAGCGTACCTACGGGTTCGAGGATTACAGGGCTTGCCTTGGGAAGACCTTCTTTATATGCAAGCTTTGCAGCGAGTTTGAAGGAAATTTCGTTCGAGTCAACGGGGTGATAAGAACCATCGAAAAGGTCTGCCTTCAAGCCTACAACAGGGAATCCTGCGAGAACGCCTTTGAGCATTGCTTCCTGCAAGCCTTTTTCAACCGCAGGATAGAAGTTCTTTGGTACGTTACCGCCGACAACGCTTTGGGTGAATGTCAAGCCGTCGTCTTCACCGGGAGAGAAGGTGATCTTAACGTGACCGTACTGACCGGAGCCGCCGGACTGTTTCTTATGTTTACCTTCAACCTGAACGCTCTTCTTGATGGTTTCGCGATATGCAATCTTCGGTTCTGAAAGTTCAACAGCGGTGCCGTAGCGTGTCTTGAGCTTTGCACAAACGACATCGAGATGGATATCGCCCATACCGGAGATTGTGATCTGTTTTGTTTCAGCGTTATTATGATAACGAAGAGTGGGATCTTCTTCGAGAATCTTTATGATGCCCTGAGAAACCTTATCTTCATCGTTCTTGGAAACGGGTTTAATCGCCATTGTGTAATAAGGCGAAGGGAATTCGATTTTTGTGAATTCATTGCCTGCAGGGCTGTTGCTCAAAGTGTCGTTTACGCCTGTATTGATGAGTTTTACCGCATAGCCGATATCACCGGTTACAAGCTCATCAACTTCAATTTCTTTCTTACCGATAGCGATACAGATCTTCGAGAATTTTTCCTGTTGGCCTGTTGTTATATTATTAAGAACTTGGTCTTTCTTCAAAGTACCGTTCATAACCTTGAAGAAGACTTTCTTACCGAAGTTATCGGCAAGAACCTTGAACACGAAAAGTTGTGTTTCGCCGTTTTCGTCGGCATATTTCATAATATCAAGCGGAGATACAAAGGAAGCCGCAGCAGTATCCAGGAAGAAACGGATACCCGCAAGGTCTGTCGACGAACCGCAGAATACGGGAGCGATATCGCCGCTCAAAAGACCGGAGTTGAGTGCATGGTGTTTTTCTTCTTCGGTGAAGGGTTCTTCCATAAGGAATTTTTCCATAAGCTCTTCGCTTGTGAGAGCGAGAGATTCAACAAGAGCTTCCTTATAGGAATCGATCATCGGTTGATATTTTTCGGGAAGAGTAATTTCGATTCTCTTTCCGGTTTTCTTTTCGCAAGTGAAAACTTCGTTTGTTATAAGGTTATAAAGACCGACTTCGCCCGTACCTTCATTGAAAGGAATAAGCAAAGGACAAACGGACGTGCCGAATTGTTCGCGCAATCCGTTGAAGGTCGCTTCGAAATTGGAGTTTTCGTCATCAATCTTATTTACAAAGAATGCTTTGGGCTTACCTGCGGAAACTTCCCAAGCAAGTTCGGTACCAACCTTGCATCCGCTTTTCGCGTCGACAACGATAACCGTACTTGCAGCAACAGAAGCCGCCGCCTTCGATTCACCCGCAAAACCGAACATACCGGGAGCATCGAGAATATTAATCTTCGTGCCCTTCCATTCAATACTTGCAAGAGAAGTCGAGATCGAATAACCTCTTTTTATTTCTTCGGGATCAAAATCACAGACAGTATTGCCTTCGGAAGGTTTTCCGAGACGATCGGTCACCTTTGCGAGATAGAGCATAGCTTCAGCAAAAGAAGTTTTACCGTCGCCACTATGTCCGACAAGGCAGATATTTCTGATTTGAGAAGATGTAAACTTAGCCATGATATTATCCTCCAAGTAATTATAATATAATACTCACATTATATATTACAAAGATGAAATAATCAAGGGAAATTTTATCTTTTTTATAACAAATCACCAAAATTTTTCAAGTTTATTGAATTTACATCATCAAAAATGATATTAACCAGACCGGCAAGAGCCAGAAAAGCTGGAATGCAACAGCATGGAGAGAGGTTATCGCACCTATTGCTCCCGTTACCGCAAGGAAGGAAACGGTGAGGAAAGAAAGGATAACGCTGATTATGGTGATTATTACGTTACTCTTAGTCAAATGACGGGTTTTATCACAAAGTGCAAACATCTTGAGGAAGTTATGCAACGTAGAGTTACAAACAACACCGCTGTCTACCCTTGCCGCTTCACCTGCAACGTCGCTTGAATCGGTTGCACGAAGAACGGATATCGGGCATTTACGGAATTTTATCGCACGGTTAACAAGGTCGTTATTAATGTTCGGATCAAGAGTCTTTATGCCGAGGCAAAGGCCTGCTTTATACATATCCTTGAGAAGAGAATCGAACAAGGGGTTTATCGAATATCTTATATAAAGTTTTGCGGCAAGTTTTTCGTTGATAACAACATACATTACCGAGCCGACACCATTTTCATATGCTTCATCACCTTCATCGACAGGAGCTTCGAAACGGTAACGGCGCATATATGAACGTTTGCCGAGGAAATAGTTATGACCATCCATGGCAACGCAAAGACCATCCGAAGCACTTTCGATTATACGTATCATTGAAGGTTTTTCGAATTGACCGCTCAAGGTCGCAGAAAGAACCTTCGAAAGAGGTCCGCCAACGTGGCTGAAAAGTCTTGCAAGGTCGGTTATGACCGCATCGATTCTATAATCGCCGTACATACGGATATTAGTGATTTTCACAAGGTTTGCAGGGTAAACTTCGGTATCTGCGAAAGAAAGTACCGAAGCGGTCGAATATTCTTCCGCAATAGCGTTACCGATGAACGCGGTCGAATGTTTTCTGCCGATTCTATTCGCAGAAATGACAGGTAAAGTCACCATAAAGAATGACGTTGCAGGAACACTCGCTGCGATAATAATCGAGAACGCAGAATATGCATCAACCATATCACTTCCCATAAGGCTCAAGGTTATGAACAATGCTGCACCTGCAACAAAAATCAAGGGAACAATAAGATTCAACACGTCTTCAAATTTCGACCGTTTTTCAGTTCTTTCGATGAAGCCGTCAACAAATCCTGCACGTTTTACGGTATAAATATCGCTATCTTCCAAGAGATATTTGTAAAATTCATCAGCTTCCTTTGTTCCACCCTTTAGTTCGCAAGCGGTGTACTTCGGACGTTTTGAAGCAACAATACGGAAGCATCTGTAGTCTTTTCTTATACACATATAGTTCGAAATCGCCGCACAAAGCGAAGCAAACGCAGCAGGGAGATTATAAAGCTTGATATCGGGGGATTGAGGTTCTGTGAAAAGAAGAACCAACGAATACGCAGTAGCAAAAAACAGCGAAACAGCAAGCAAGCTGTTTGTGTTTAATTGAAGTTTGAACAAAGCACTTATGCCGTTACGTACTGCATCGAGCATAAGCAATCCGATGAAGAACAAAAGTTGTAGGTCGATAAGTATATAAAGTATACCGTAACTTCCCTGTTTTGTGAAATCGGAATGTATCGAGCTGTCTTTCGTTGCAAGTTCGAGGAACAATATACCGAGAGCTAGCAAAGCAACAAAAAGGATCCGCATCAACGATTTTCTCATGCGTTTTCTGAAGCGGGAAGCGATGATTGCGTTTTGCTCACGAGCGGTATATTTCAACGTTGTTTCGGAATCTTGTTCCTTACGTTCGCGACGGCTCTTGATACGGTTTCTTTCGGCAATTTTATCGAGTGCACCGTCTTCGTCTTCCATCATTTCGAAAGCAAGGCGAAGGTTGATATCGGTTTCGTCGAGGTCTTCCTCTCCCAGCAAGGGAAGGTTATCATCATCGGTGAATTGAAGCTGTCCTTCGGTAACCTCTTCGTTTTCGAAGTCCAATTCACGACTGGTGACCTTTTCCGTGAGCTTTTCATAGTCCGCATCAAAGCTTGCAACCTCATGCGCATCCGATTCCGCATCAAAATGAAGCGTATCGCCGAGAGGGAACATTTGCTCTTGTGTGTATTCCTTCGGTTCAATATCGGGGGTGTCGTCAGAAAAACGACGAGTCTCCATTCCCTTCGGAGGGACTTTTTCTGCGTCTGACAAGGTCAATGTCTTAGCATCATTGATCATCTCATAGAGTTTTTCAACGTGTTTACTGTTACCACCCAAATTTTCCTCGGCAAGATATCCCAAAAGCTCGGAATTTTCGTTCTGTTCCGCAAGTTTTATGCGGAGTTTTTGGGTGTCGCTCAACGGATCGACCTTGCGAGTGCTATATTGGTCGATAAGTTCAGCCGTTTCGGCATTTATTCGTTTTGTAATCTTGGTTCGTGGTTTTTTCGGGGGTTCTTCCGCTGCCACGACCGTATTCTCCAGTTCCGACTTACGAGAAGACAAACTTGTGCCCATATCGGCTCTGTTCATTTCTTCCGCTTCCTTAAGGAGAGAAAGTATATCTTTTGAGGTCTTTTCGCCTTTTTGGTTCGGCATTGATTTCACCTGCTCTTTTCCAAAATAACATTTACGAGTTACGTTGTTTCGACGCTTCGAACATTACGATTGCGCCCGCTGCAGAAACGTTAAGCGAGTTTACGGTACCGAACATCGGAATGCCCGCGATGAAGTCGCTTTCCTTTTTCAAAAGGTCGCTTACACCCTCACCCTCGCTTCCGAGAATAAGTGCACACGAGCCCTTGAAATCCTGTTCGTAATAAGGTCTTCCGCCGGCCTCGACAGCCCAGATCCAAACACCATTTTCTTTGAGCGTTTTTACGGCGTTCGCGAGGTTCGAAACTCTTGCGATAGGCATCGCAAAAACCGCGCCTGCACTTGATTTCGCAACCGTTCCGTTAACACCGACGGCACGTCGCTTCGGGATTATAACACCGTTTAATCCCGCACAATTCGCACTTCTTATAAGCGCCCCCAAATTATGAGGATCATTGATCGAATCGCAAATAAGATAGAAAGGTTTTTCACCCTTTTCGGCAGTCAACGCCAAAAGCTCGTCTACCGAAAGATAATCGGTTTCGGCAGCGACAGCGATCACGCCTTGATGGACACCGCCTTCAGCAAGACGGTCTAGTCTTCTTGAATCGGTTTCGACCAAAGGAACACGTTTTTCGGACGCTTTTGCGCGAATGACGGAAAGAACACCTTCGTTCGCATCGTTCTTTATATAAATTTTATCGATAGTTCTTCCGCTTTTGAGCAATTCCATAACGGCATTCCTGCCGATGAAAAGTCCTTCTTCAGCGGTTTCGTTCTTCGAAATTCGCTTATCACGCATATATTTTTCTCCCAAAAAACATAATCCTCTGTATTATACCACAGACATTCCCAAGTGTCAATCCAACATTCGTTTTTTTACACTTCCAAAACCGATTTTTTACAAAGAAAAAACAGCCGTACTTCCGTACAGCTGTTATGTTTACAAATTGTCAAATACGCTCCTAAAAAGACGGTTCTTGATACGTGCTTAGATTCGTCCCCAAGGGGTTTGAATTCCGCCATCTTCACCCATAGAAAAGTCCCATCCGGGAACGCTTCCGCCGTCGATGATGTTATCGCCGTCTTCGGTAGCGAGCGAGTGAGTGATGATATCCTTCATATCAAACACAACTATATTTAATTCAGGAATGCCGTATTGTTTTTTCAATTCTACACACCTTCTCACAAAATTAATCCACAATAATATCCTTGAAAATTATAGCAAAGAGTATTGATAATTGCAAGCACTTTTTTATTTATTTACAGTTTGTTCACAAAGTCGTCTTTACCCTTGTTTTTCAAGCACTTTCAAGCGCATTAAAGCGTGATATGGTCGATAACGTAATTAAGATATACCTTATGTGCCTGTTTATCGGACACGATACGTTTCATATCATAGAATTTATTGGGAGGAATTGCCGCTTCTTCTTCGGGTTTGAGTTTGCCCTTCATGAGCTTATCAACCGTCAACGCATCATAGATATCCATCGCGATGATATTATTACCGCGGAGGCACATAACCTGTTTCATCTGACCATCAACAAGGTTTTCGACCGCCGCACAGCCCATTTGAGTAGCAAGAACTCTGTCGCGCAAGGTCGGAGAACCGCCGCGTTGGATATGAGCAAGTCTTGCGAAACGGGATTCGATACCGCTTCTCTGCTGGATCATATTGCTTAATTCTTCGCCGTATTCTTTACCCATACCCTCAGAGGTTATGATTATAAAGTTACGTTTGCCGCCGTTACGGGCTTTTATCATCTTATCGATAACTTGGTCGAAATCGGTCGGGATTTCTTTTATAACAGCGGTTACCGCACCAACGGCAATAGCCGTTTGAAGCGCAATATCACCCGCATCTCTGCCCATTACTTCAACAACGGTGCAACGCGCATGGCTTTCACTCGTATCGCGAAGTTTGTCGACGAGGTCAACAACTGTGTTCATTGCCGTATCAAATCCGATTGTTGCTTCGGTGGACGCGATATCGTTATCAATGGTTCCGGGGATGCCAATACATGGAACACCTGCATCGGTAAGGTCAACAGCGCCTCTGAAAGTACCGTCACCGCCGATTGTTACGATCCCTTCGATGCCATATTTATCACAGGTTGCGGCAGCTTTCTGCACACCTTCCCATTTGCGGAATTCGGTACTGCGCGCGGAATAAAGCATTGTACCGCCACGGTTTATAATATAAGAAACGTCGCGTTCGTGAAGCTGTTTCACATCACCGTCGATGAGGCCTTGGTATCCATTATAAATACCCATAACCTCAATACCTTTGCAAAGCGCAAGACGGGTTACAGCACGTATTGCGGCATTCATACCAGGAGCGTCGCCACCACTTGTCAAAACACCAATTCTTTTTATCTGTTTCATAACCGAAACCTCCTGCGCGAAATGATATACATGATATATATTGAATAGCATATTTTTTCATTATTGTCAACATTTATGTTCTAAACGTCATATTTTCAGAATAGAATTTTAACAAAACTCAAGGAGGATCTCAGATGACCGATTTAGGAATATACAGCGATATTGCCACAAGGACCGGCGGTGATATCTACATTGGCGTGGTAGGTCCTGTCAGAACAGGAAAATCGACGCTTATAAAACGGTTCACCGAAGGGCTTATTCTCCCAAACATCGAAGCGGAAGGTATGCGTGAACGCACAAAAGACGAAATGCCCCAATCCGCATCGGGAAGAACGGTTATGACAACCGAGCCGAAATTTATCCCCGAAAACGCAGTCGGCATTCAGCTTGACGACAGTACCGAGTGCAGAGTGAAGCTTATTGACTGTGTCGGATATATCGTACCCGGTGCAATGGGACTTGTCGAGGACGGACAACCGAGAATGGTTATGACACCCTGGGCGGAAACGCCACTTCCCTTCGAGCGAGCCGCGGAGTTGGGCACAAGAAAGGTTATTGACGAACATTCGACGATTGGTATTGTTGTCACGACCGACGGAAGCATCGGAGAGATTGACAGAGAATCATACGTTGACACCGAAAAGAGAGTTGTTTCGGAATTGAAGGCGCTCAACAAGCCGTTTGTTACGGTTTTGAACTCCGCGACACCGAGAAGCGCCCAGACAATAGCGCTTGCCGAAGCGCTCGAACAGGAATATGACGTGCCTGTTCTTCCCATCAACTGTCTTGAAATGACGGAGGGCGACATTAAAGATATTCTTAGAGGAATACTTTATGAATTTCCTGTGCGTGAAGTTCGTTTTTCACTACCGAGTTGGCTTGATGTACTTGACGAAAACGATGACATCAAGAACACAATTTATTCCAACATAGCGAATACCGTTTCAAATCTAACTCGTGTAGGCGAGATTCGTGATGCAGTAGAAGCGTTTTCGGACGGCAGTGACATCGGCGCAAGGCTTGAACGTCTTGATCTCGGAAACGGAAGCGCAAAAATCGATATCAAAATTCCCGACAGGGTATTTTATTCTATCCTCGGCGAGAAAAGCGGCTTTGACATCGAAAGCGAACGTGAACTTTTGACTATTATGACCGAACTTTCGGAAATCAAGCGCAAATACGACAAGGTTGCTTCGGCCATCGACGACGTTATGAATGACGGTTACGGTATCGTTATGCCTTCTATTGACGATCTGACGCTTGAAGAGCCCGAAATTGTGAAGCAAACCGGCGGTTACGGTGTCAAGCTTAAAGCAAGCGCACCTTCGATTCATATGATGAAAGCAGACATCGAAACCGAAGTGAACCCAATCGTCGGAACTGAAAGTCAATCGGAAGAGCTTGTGAGCTTCCTGTTGAAAGAGTTCGAAGAAGACCCGAAGAGCATTTGGGAATCGAATATGTTCGGAAAAACACTCCACGAGCTTGTAAGCGAGGGGCTTAACAGCAAACTTGCACATATGCCCGACGAAGCAAGAGCAAAGATTGCGGGTACGATACAGCGTATTATAAACGAAGGAAGCGGCGGTCTTATATGCATTCTGCTTTAATACCCGTTATGACGACCTTTTCCGAGCTTCGAAACAAGCAGGTCGTCAACCTTCGTGACGGAAGCGTTCTCGGTTGTATTTGCGACCTCGAAATCAACTCCTGTTCGGGAGAGATTTGTTCGATCTGTATTCCGGGAAACGGTCTTCTCGCTTCCCTATCCTCGAAAAACCGAATTTGTATCCCTTGGCACGATATCGAACGTATCGGCAAGGACACGATTCTCGTTCACGTTAACTGCGGAATTAACGATAAGATGTTATAATACTACGGATGCTTCGCATCCTACAACCCTTCCGAGTTTTGCTTCGCAAAACCCACCTCCCCTTACACAGGGGAGGTTTTTTGCGATTATCACAAAAGAAAACGCAAATACATCAGTAGATACAAAAATGGAGCAGAAATTCTGCTCTTTTTTGCTTTTTAATATTCTTCGATTTTTATTCCACCGAAAGTTCTTTGATGCATGTCCCTATTTTTGTTTCTTTCGATTTTGTTATTGTTTTTGCTAATATATTCTTTTGCTCCAGCAATTAACGAATCAATCAACCATATTATATTGATTGAAATGAATATGTTTTTTGCTCCGGTGTTTGACAAATCACATACTGCAGCATGATTATATTTATCCGTAGTACATAGAACAAAATAATCAACATTTCTATTACCGTTTTTGTCTATCAGGTCTGAGTTTCCAGAATGCAACAAAGCACAACGCAATTTGTAGCAATTTCCTCCATCAAATTTCGTGGTTTCTCTGCCAATACGATCAAGCTCACCGTCGCTTTCTTCGCATATTTCGTTGCATTTATAATACTTGTAAACCCACTTGTTAAACCATTCGATGTACTGAACTTTGTTTGTTCTTTCGCCGTATTCGATGTTGCTTAAAATATTAGGCAACGTAAGAGCTAAGGATAACGCTGAAATATATGCGCCGCTATTCTTGGCTATGGTTATATCTTTGATGATACCTTCTAACATTTCTTATATCCTTTTTTGTGAATATAAATGATTATACAATTGTAACCAACAAGCGTTTCAGAGGATTTTGAAACCAAAATCTTTGATTGAACATCGCAATTGGTTTGACGTCACCCACTTATCAAAACTAACAATTAGTTCAGAGAGGTCCAATGCAAAACAAACATTTACTAGCGCCACATCATCTTTTGTCAGCTCATATCCATTAAGTCCTATAGGATCCAAACTAACGATATGGGCATCCATCGAGTTCGATATGCGAGAAACATGTACGTCATTTATGCCCCCAAGACAACTAAAACTCGAGTCAAATGCATATGTAACGGAGCAATAATTGGGGTTCTGAGGATCCATGTCCAAATACACTGATGTGCCCATTCCTTGAACGCCTTCACGTTCGAGTTTTATTGAAATGATTTTGCGCTTGTTTTGTTTTATGGTTAGCAAAACATTAGTGTCAACTTTGTACGTTTGTTCACCGTTTGATTCGAGAAAATCCGAAACTCGTTGGATTGCAGGCGTTTGATCAAAAAAAACTTGCAACGTAAGTTTTTTTGTTCTAGGAATCTTATTGACTTCCACTATGGGTACAGCGAGATTTAAATTTTGCCCACCTACAAAGCCCGCGGTGGTTATGCCGACGACTTTGCCGTTTTCGTCGAGCAAAGGACCTCCACTATTGCCATGCGAAATAGGTGCGGTGATTTGAATATACTTTGTTCCATCTACATCTCTTGAAGCTGTAGAAACAATACCTTCGGAAAAAGTTCCTGTTAACCCCAACGAACTACCTAACGCATATACTTTTTGTCCGGTAGCAACAGGAGAAGGATTTTTAGCCAAAGGCGTACTTGACGTGCAGGAAGTGGATAGTATAGCTATATCGACTTTTTCGTCATAGCCTAATATTTGCAACACCTTATATTCTTTCCCATCGTAAGTTTTTATCTTTGCTTCTTTGGCTCCATCAATCACATGATAGTTTGTAATAACTGTTCCGTTTATATCATCAAAGAAGCCCGTTCCGGTTGAAGAAAAATTAGAATTGCTTGCTATTATTTCCACAGTCGATGGCGATGCAAGAGCATATATATCTTCGGCCGTTAGTACTTTTGATGTTTCTTCTACAGAGGTGGTGTTGCTACTACAAGAAGATAGAATAAAAGCCAAAGCTAAACCAATACAAAGCATTTTTGAAAGATGTTTCAAATTAAAAATAAAAATCTTTTTGTTTGTAAATCGCATACAATCAACTCCTTTTTAAGAATAATATCATATTTCACACAAAAAAGCAATCAAAAAAAGAGCTGTTGCGTTGGCAACAGCTATGTTTTTTATATCTTTAATTATATTATTCATTACCCATAACGGTGCGTTTTAAGAGGATATAGTCATAGGTATCGACCGTTCCGTCGGAATTGATATCGGCAGAAAGGGATTGTTTTTTATTGCAAGTATAGGTTTCCATTACCGAACGGCGAAGAAGGATATAGTCCGAGGTATCCAATCCGTCGTTACCGTTGATATCGCCTCTCTTGTAATAGCTCCAATATGCCGTAGGGGGATTTGCTGCGCTCGAAATCCAATAATTGCTGAATCCTTCGGGTTTCGATTCGGGTTCACAATAGATTTTCAAATCTTCAGAGCAACGGTGGAAAACGTCCAATTCCATCGTGAGAACCGAATTCGGAATTGCAACTTCTAAAAGCGCAAAGCAATCCGAAAAAGCGCAGGAACCGATAAATTCGACCATAGAGGGAATATTGATATCCGTAAGCTCATAGCAATGCGCGAAAGCATAGGTTTCGATTCTCGTTATCGTCGAAGGGAGTTCTATTTTTGTTATTGTATCCTGATGTTGAAAAGCCGCTTCGCCGACAACTTTGACAGGCAAGGACAAATAATATGAAGGAACGGCGACTTCGGTTTCCGAGCCGACATATCCCTCGAGAACATAATACGTGCCGTCGTCGGAAAGAACAAACTTGAAGTCTGTTTCTGTAGCCAATGCGGTTACCGAAAGCGCTGTAAAGAGCATCACTAGAACCAAAACCATCGAAACGACACGTTTCATATCCATCATCCTTTCAAAATCGTATCTGCATCAAGGTGTGAAATTTTGTTATTTTGCAAATCTCAACGGGTCGACGAAGGTTCCGTCGATGCTGATCGCATAGTGGAGAACTGTTTCGCCGTTTGTGAAGCCGGTCTTTCCCGCAACACCGATTTTTGCACCGTTTTTCACTACGTCGCCGACCTTAACAGAAATCTTGTCGAGATGGTAATAATAACTATATACACCGTATCCATGATAGATTATAACAGTGTTGCCAGTGGGAGCAAGATTATCCTTGAACACAACCTCGCCCGCCTGAACAGAATATACAGAAGTGTTTTTCGAAAGTTCGTAAACAACACCTTCGCAAATTCTGTTGCCGGAACCGCTTTCCGCACCCGTGACACCAAGCGTTACAGACTGTCCAAAGACAAATTTAGCTTTTTTATTGCCAACAGGAGAACCAAATTTGCCGGTCGTGGGTTTGAAATAGTTGTTTTCGGGACGATTTGCGGTAATATCCTTCAAAACGCCCTTTAATTCCGCAATCTTTTCATCAGAGAGCATAGAATTATGCTGTTCTTCAGTAATTGAAATCGGGGTCCATTCACCGTTGTCACGGTCGGATATAACAATCGTTTTTGTGACAGTTTCGATACCCGTTGTGAATTCCAAAACATATTCACCGGGAACGTTATTCGAGGTCACGGGAAGATATGCCACACCGTTATTTTCTGTTGTTACAGAAAAATCGATGCCGTCAACATCAAGCAAGGTATCAAGCTTGATATTTTCATCTTTGTTTATATTGGATGCATTTATGGTTATAACGTCGCCAATTTTGAATTTTTCCTTTGAAAGTTCAACCTTCGCAGGAACGTCATACAAAAGTTCAAAGCTATATTTCGCTTTACCCGAAAATTGTGCGCCATTCATTCTGCTCCATTCGGCAGTAAGCTCGACCATGTAATACACGTCGTTTTCACCGTCAATATCGGAAAGGTTGTTTATGTTACGTTCTGTTCCGTCAACCGACACACATTTAAGTTCAGTCTTGACGTCGCCAAGAGGATACGCCTCGGTCGTGCCATCAAAGCTGAACATCAAAGCGTTCTCGAAACCTTTTAAAATTGTATAAGATTCGTCGCCGCTTGCAAACTTTGAAGGAACATAATTATAGGATTTTCCGTCGGATTTATTATATTGCCATTCGGCTTCTTTCGGGAAAACCTCATATTTTTCGTTGCCGTTAACAACATAAAGATTCGGAAGGAAGCTTGTTGTGTAAAGATAGCTGAATTCGTCACGAAGAAGCAGAGATTTCGCACGTTCGGTTTCAAGAACGTAAAGTTTCTCCTCAGGACCGACAAGCAAACAACCCGAAAGATTCAATGAAGGATAGAGCTTGTATTCAATCTCCTTATCCTCGCGGTCACAGATTATGATAACGGGGGTTTCGTTCGAAACGTCGCGCATCGGGGTATTTATCGAAAGTGAGCTTGTAATCACGTCGACATAAAAATCAACCTCACCCTCGTTTTCAATCACAACGTCATCGGAATATGTCGAAGCGAAGGTAGTTTCCGGGACGGCAACGATCACCTTTTGAACGGTACCGAGCGTTATTGAATGTGAGGAATAAGCAATCCAAAAATAGACGATAAACGCAAGCGGTATGCAAAAAATTACCGCAAGGATACTCTTACCGCCGTTTTTCTTGGTTTTTGACATAACACTACCTCCGAAATCAGATATCTATACATATATATTTTATATCACATCTTTTCCCATGTCAATAGATTTGTTTAATATTGCGTTTTTTGGAAATAATTATATTCGGGGGTGTTGTATGAAAAACAGATTCGAGGATTACCGCAACAACGTCATCAACGCTTTTTCGGGTTCGGACGACCTTATTTACCACGAAAGCGGTGTTATCGGCGCACGGTTTGGGATTATGTTTTTGAAAGGAATAACGTCGAGAACATATATATCCGAAATGGTGTTACGCCCGCTTCTTAAAGTTGATATGAACGGGTTCGACGGAAACTTCGGGGCTTTTATCGAATCACCGTTTTTGAAAACGCCCGAAAATGAGAACAATGCCGTTGATTCTGTCGCAAAAGGCGAGGTCCTTATTGTTTCGGAAAGCAAAAACGGTTTCTTCACAACGCTTGTTAACGCTCAGGAGTCGCCGAGCAGAAGCATCGACGAACCGACGAGTGACGTCACTTTGAGAGGGCCGAAAGCGGGGTTTGTTGAAAACGCAGAAACGAATATGGCGCTTTTGAGAAGATATATCCGTTCGCCCGATTTGAAGTTCAAAAGCTTCACTGTCGGCGATATTTCTTCGACAAATGTAGTTCTTGCTTACGTTTCGGGACGAGCCGACGAAAAACTTGTTGACGAAATTTCAAAGCGAATCGGCAAAATTAAAGCAAGTGTAATAACCGACAGCACTAATATTTCTATGCTTTTGGAAGGAAGAGTTTCCCCGCCGCTTCCGAGCTGTGGCAGTACCGAAAAGGTCGACAAGCTCGCATCAAAGCTTATGTCGGGGAGAATCGCGATCATCGTTGACGGAAGTCCTTTCGTGTTATCACTTCCCTTTCTTTTCATCGAGGGACTTCAGGCATCCGACGATTATCTCCACACACCGTATTATGCAACGTTTATTCGCATTTTACGGCTTTTGGCATTCATATCGTCGATATTTGCGCCTGCGGTTTTATGTGCTTTGATTAGTTTCGAACATTTCACTATACCAAAAGAATTTTTGGGGATTATTGCCGAATCGAGAAAAGATATTCCGCTTTCATTCTTTTGGGAGATCGTTGCGATTTTACTTTTGTTCGAAATACTCCGTGAAGTCGGGGTTCGTATGCCGAGGACGGTCGGTGATGCTGTCGGGATCGTCGGTTCAATCATACTCGGAAACACCGCCGTTGAAGCAGGTATTGTTTCTTCTGTCGGGGTTATAACGGTTGCGTTTTCAGCGGTTTGTGCTTTTATCACTCCCGCATATATGTACGTTATCGTTCTTGCAAGAATCATTGCTTTGGCGCTTGCCGAAATTTTCGGTGTTTGGGGATTGGCGATTGGTTTTCTTGGTTTGGTATTGCTTGTTTGTTCGAAGAAAAGCTTTGGAATTCCATATATGTTTCCGCTTTTTCCTTTCGACAAAAATGGGTTGCAGGATTTCATTCTTTCGATTCCGAAAAAAACGTTGGGGCGCAAAGAAGATTTTCGGAAGAAATAGAGGTTGGGTAATTTTATAAGTTAAAACCGAATAAAATATTCTGGGTGATTTATTAATGTTATTTACAAAGAAAATGCGTTTTGCCGTTGTCGACAAGCTCATCAAGGAAGATCTTCTCGATTCGAACGGAGATACCCTCATCAAAATCAACATCCGATATCCCGAAATTCAATGCAACGAGCGCGATCCTCTAAACCACAATGCCGTAAAATTCTACAAGCGCATCGCCGAAGCATTTTTTCATTCGGCGAAGCACGACATATCCAAAGCCGCCGAGGAACGAAAAAAAGTTGATCCGGAATTTCTCCCTTTCTCGGCGGTTATGCTCTGGACAAAGACTTTTGAAAGCAAGGAGTTTCTTGGGTTTGTTATTGAATTTTCGGTATGGGACGGAAAAGGAAAACAGTCTGTTGAGCGAAAAACACAAATCTGGGAAAGGAAATTCGGCACGAAATGCAGATTCAATTATTTTTTTGAATCGAAGGTATTGAAAGAATATTTCGGAGAAGAAAAGAAAACTTTCGACAAAGAGCTTTTTTCTTTGTGTGAAAACGGGTTTGAATTTTATCTGAAGGGAGAAAACGGATATAAAACACTTTCGCTTCCCTTATCCGTTTCGAAAATCGATATTGTAACAAGAAATACCGACTCTGTATAAAATAATAAGTGAATACATAACAACGGAGTTGGGTGGAATATGGAATACTTTGCAGGTGCGAACACAAGAAAAGGGTTTTATTCGATTTTCGATGAATGTTTCAAAAACATCGAGCGACTTTATATATTGAAAGGTTCAAGCGGTTGCGGTAAATCAACGTTGATGCGGCGGGTTGCGGAAAAAGCAAAGAAGCTTGGTTTCGACGTCGATCTTATATATTGCTCTGCCGATTCCGATTCGCTTGACGGGGTTGTTATACCAAAACTTTCTCTCGCCTTCGCCGACGGCACCGCGCCTCACAGTATGGACGTTAAATATCCTTGCGTTCGTGAAAACATCATCAATCTCGGTCGATTTTGGGACGAAGCAAAGCTTATCCCAAAAAGAAACGAGATCATCTCGCTTACCGACAGGAAATCCTTCCATTATAAGAACGCATACTGTTCTCTTTCTGCGTTTGGGACTATCGACGACCTCAAGAAAAGCCTCATTTCTCAAGCAATTCCGAAAAACGAGCTTGAGGATTGTGCTTTTAAGATGGCGGAAAAGCTCGGTGGCGGTTCACTCGGTTGCGCCAAACGTGTTTTTTCTTCCGCCTTCACCGCTTCGGGAAGTAAAACTCTCCCGACCTTCGGTGACGTTGACACACTTTATCGGGTTATCGGCAAGGGTTCGGAATTCTTGATGAATGCGATATCGGGTATTGCAAGAGAAAAAGGCGAAAACATTACAGAATCGCTTTTCCCCTTAAATCCCTGCGTTATTGATTCGATATACTTTGAGGGAAGCAATTCACTTATAACAACGCTTGATATCCCTCCCTGCAAGACGGCGTTGCACGAAAAAACCATTTCTACCTCGAGATTCACGAACAACGAAATTATCACGGGTATCCGCACAAAAATCCGTGCACTTGAAAAGCTATCGGAAGAAATTTTGATTGACGCACAAAAAGAATTAGCATCTGCAAGAAGCGTTCATTCAAAGCTTGAAAGCATCTATATCCCTGCCATGAATTTCTCGAAATTGGACGAATATACCTTCGAGCTTATGTCAAAGATTTTTTCGGAATAAAGAAACAGAAAATGCCATATATATCAAATAAAACAAGGAGTGATATATATGACACACAAAATGAAAAACAATGCTCTCAAAAACGATTTTTCCTTCACAGTTTCGGGTTTGATCGGCGGTGGGGTTGGGCTTACGTTCATATTGGTGCTTGTTCTTGTTTCGCCATTTTTGTTGCTCAGCACAAACGACCCGAATTCACTCGGTATTTATACTGCCGCGATTTGTGCTTTAATCGGCAGTGGTGTCGGGAGTGCGATCGCGTCAATGCTCTGCAAAGAAAACGCGTTACAAGCAGGACTTTTATCGGGTGCAACCGAGGTTATTCCCATAATCACAGTTTCTCTGTTTTTGCCGGGTAGTATAAATTTTGTGAACTGCGCCATTATGCTTTCTTCGATAGGTGTCGGCGCTTTTTCGGTCCCCTTCTTTATGACGAGGATGAGAAGCAATCAGAAGAAGAATATGAAACGTATTATGAAGCGAAGATGAAGCACTTGATTTTCTGATGCCTTCGTGGTATGATAGAAATATAAAACCGAAGGGGGTTGGGAAATTTTGATTCTTCAAGAATCGGGAGAAATGTATCTCGAGGCGATTCATATTCTTTCGAAGGAAATGCCTATCGTTCGTGCAATCGATATTTGTGAATACCGCAAGGTTTCGAAGCCGAGTGTTTCCCGTGCCGTCGGTATTCTCAAAAAAGGCGGTTACATAACCGAAAAGGACGGAAGTCTTGTGCTCACCGAAGTCGGTCTTGCTGTTGCCGAAAAAATTTATGAACGGCACACGGTTTTGACAAAATACCTCATCTCTATCGGCGTTGACGAACAGACTGCCGACGAAGACGCTTGTAAAATCGAGCATATTATAAGTGACAAGACATTCAATGCGATAAAATCGAAGATTTAAATCACCCCAAGAAGTCTACCGACGGGTTCCCTACAAAACAAAGTTTTGTAGGGATATTGAGGTGACCCCGATAATCAGACACGACCCGAACGGGTTGTGTTTTTGTTTTTGTTTTTGTTCATATGTCGTTAATAATTTAGGCGGTTTTTTGGGATTTTTTGGTTATGGGCGGCAATTTATACAAATTCCGACGGATTTTTTTGTAGTTTTATTGCAAAAACACTTGCATTTGATAGAAATTTAAGATAAAATTATATTAATTATGGTGTAATATATTTTGAAGCCCGTTATAAATACTAACGAGAAGGAGAAAGAAAAATGAGCAACAAGCTTTTTCAAGGATTGATCTACCAGATGAGAGAGGCTGTAGACCGTGAAATCGGCATTATCGACGATAAGGGTATCGTTATCGCTTGCAGCCAACTTTCCAAAATCGGAAGCGTTCACAAAGAAATTCTTGATGAACTTTCCTATAGCTATGAAACTCTTGTTATCGGCGATTATACCTACCGTCCTATCGGTTCTCACGCAAGAATCGAATACATCGTATTCGTTGAAGGTGACGATGATATCGCAAAAAGCATTACTGCGCTTTTGTCGGTTTCCTTCTCGAATATCAAAACTCTTTACGACGAAAAATACGACAAAACGAACTTCATTAAGAACATCATTCTAGATAACATTCTTCCCGGTGATATTTATATCAAGTCAAAGGAACTTCGTTTCGACAGCGAAATCAATCGTGCAGTATTCCTTGTTAGATTCATGAACTCCGGTGAAATCATTCCTTATGACGTTATCCAGAACATGTTCCCCGACAAGGCACATGATTATGTTATCAACGTCGGTGAATCGGATATCGTTCTTGTTAAGGAACTCAAGGCCGCTTCCGATCCCAAGGCACTCGAAATGATTGCAAAGAGCATTGTTGACACAGTTCAGTCTGAATTCTATCTCAAGGTACATATCGGTATCGGTTCTGTCGTTTCTAACGTGAAAGACCTCGCACATTCTTATAAGGATGCACAGGTTGCGCTTGAAGTCGGCAAGGTTTTTGATACCGAAAAGAATGTTATTAACTATGAAAGTCTCGGTATCGGCAGACTTATCTATCAGCTTCCCACAACACTTTGTGAAAAGTTCCTCCAGGAAGTGTTCAAGCGTGGTTCGCTTGAAAGTCTTGACAGAGAAACTCTCCAAACCATTCACGCATTCTTCGACAACAACCTTAACGTTTCCGAAACTTCGAGAAAACTTTTCGTGCACAGAAACACTCTCGTTTATCGTCTTGAAAAGATTAAGAAGCTTACTGGACTCGACCTTCGTGAATTCGAACACGCTATCACGTTCAAGGTTGCTTTGATGGTTAAGAAATATCTTATCAACAAACCTTCTATTTATTAATAGGTAATTGACATGAACGAACAAAATTTTCAAGAAAAACGTGATATAATAAAATTCGAAAACGTTTCTATGACGTATGGCAACGGCAATATGGCATTGAACAACGTTTCGATTAACATCAAAGAAGGTGAATTTGTTTTTCTTGTCGGTGGAAACGGCGCAGGTAAGACAACACTCACAAAACTTCTTATTTGTGAAGAAAAACTCGCTGACGGCAAACTCGAAGTTAACGGATTCAAACTTCACAAGATTCGTTCCTGGAGAATCCCGAAACTCAGACGTACCATGGGTATGGTTTTTCAGGACTTTAAGTTGTTCAATAACATGACGGTTTATGAAAACGTTGCGTTTGCGATGAGAGTTATCGGTGCAAAGCCCTCTCTTATCAAGAAGCGTGTTCCCGTATTTCTCGATATGGTCGGTGTTGGTCACAAAAGCAACTCCTTCCCTTACGAGCTTTCCGGTGGTGAACAGCAGAGAGTTGCTTTCGCGAGAGCTATTGTAAACAATCCCGACATTGTTATCGCGGACGAGCCTACCGGTAACATCGACACCGAAATGACCGAAGGCATTATGGAACTTCTCATTAAAATAAACAAGCTTGGCAAAACCGTTCTTGTTATCACGCATGATGACCAAATCGTCAAGAATTACAACAAACGTGTCATCAAATTGGAAAACGGACATGTTGTTTCCGACAAGATCGGAGGTTTTAACGTATGAAACCGAGCGTATTCTTTTACAATATAGCCCAAGGTTTTAAGGGCATTTTCCGTAACAGCGTTATGACGACGGCTTCGTTGCTTGTTCTTGTTGCTTGTATGATTCTTGTCGGCACTTTCTATCTTGTTATCGACACCATCGACCGCAACTTTAACGCTATTGATAACCTTAACGTTATCGAAATTATGCTCGACAAGGATTACGACGAAAAACAAATCGTCGAAATCGGTCAAAAGCTTGCTACCATCTGCGACGAGTCGCCTATTATCGAATGGACTCGCGATCAATGGAAAGACAAAGAAGGTCAGACCGTCCCCAAGAGCGAAAACTTTAAATTCGTTTCTTCTGACGAACATTTGGAGATTATGCTACAAATGTATGACGAAGAATGGATTAAAGCTATTTTCGAATTTGACGTTGAACACGGACACGACGAAGGCGAAAACGATGGTATTTCAAACGCCGTTGAGGACAACCCTCTCCGTGCAAGCTACCGCATAACCTTCAAAAACCTTTCGGATTTTGACGAAGTTACGAAGGTGAAAAGCAGAATCGACGCTATCGAGCTTGATGATGCAAGTGTAATCGATACTATCCCCACCGAAGATATCAAAGACCACATTCAGCTTTACGGAAACGTTATGAGCATCAAGAACACGCTTTATTTTGCGGGTATCTGGCTTATGGTTATATTCCTTTTGATTTCGCTCTTCGTTATTATGAACACCATAAAGCTTGGTGTTTTTGCAAGAAGACACGAAATTACATTTATGCGTCTTTGCGGTGCAACGAAGAACTTTATACGTATGCCCTTCCTTGTTGAAGGTATTATTATCGGTGTTTTATCTGCGGCAATATCTTTTGGTATTGAATTCTATCTCTATGAATACCTTTTGAGAGATATCATTGCTTCGGCAACGGGTGCAACGGGAGAAATGGGAATTGTTTCCGCTTCCTTCTGGGAATATGCGCCTATTATTGGTATCGGATTTACTGCTATCGGTCTTTTTGCAGGTATTATTTCCTCGAGCATCTCGCTCAAGAAGTACCTCAAGGCTTAGGAGAAATTTATAATGATTAAAAACATGAAAAAATTCACAAAGAGAGCGTTAAGTTTCTTCGTTTGTGCGGTTTTGGTCTTGAGTTTCGTTTCTACCGAAGCACCAACCGAAACGGTTGAAGCGAGAACATTGCTTGATGTTGAAAAAGAGCTTAACGAATACAAAGCTCTTTTGTCCTCCCTCCAATCCGAGCTTTCGGTTATAAGCAAAAATATATCCGAACTTGAAGGCAAATCCGGACAGACGGCAAAGCTTATGGCTGAATATCAAGCCGAAATCGACGTTTTGGAAGCAGACATTGAAGTTAATACGGCAATTATGGAATCTTACGACGAAAAACGCGCGAAGGTTATTTCCGATATCGCTGTCGTCAAAGAAGACTATGATTATCGTGTTGCTATGTACAAAAAGCTCATGCAATTTATATATGAAAACAGCAATACGAATGCTTTCGAACTCCTGTTTTCTTCCGAAAGCTTTTCGGATTATCTCACAAAGCGTGACAACTTTAACGACATTATGAATGCCGCAAACGATCTTATCAAAGAAATCGAGGTTTCTCTTGACGATCTCGGGGTTCTTGAAGCGGAGCTTGCGGAAACCCAGGCAAAATACAGCGAATATCTTTCGGGACTTAACAAGTCTAAAATCGATCTTGAAGCAAAGATCGAGGAATATAGAACCATCGCAAGCGAACTTAACCTTGACGCAAACGAACTTGAAAAGAAATACAAGGACAAAAACGCCAAGGTTCAGGAAGTAAAGGCGAAGATCAAAAAACTCGAGGCAGAACGCAAAGCGATTTACAACTCCAGTGCAACGTTCATTTGGCCGGTTAAAACTTCAAGTTATCGTGTTACCAGCCAATACGGTTGGCGCGGAGACCCCTTCGGAAAACCCAATACCGAATACCACAAGGGTATCGATATTGCTTGTTCGAGAGGCACTCCCATTATTGCGGTTAAGGCAGGCGTTGTTACAAGAGCTTCTTGGTATAGCGGATATGGTAACTGTGTTATCATCTATCACGGTGATGGTATTTCGTCGCTTTATGCACACTGTGATAATGCAACAGCTTCTCGTCCGATATATGAAGTTAATGTCGGCGATACCGTCAAAGCAGGTCAGGTTATCGCATATGTCGGTACTACCGGTAGATCGACAGGTTATCACCTCCACTTCGGTGTTATAAACACCAATGCTTCAACAGCTCTCGGTGGCAATTATGCTAATCCCAACAAATATCTTCCCAACGGATATTATACAAAGGTAAACTAATCACCCAAAAGAAGGATTTTAATGTTCAAAAAGAGAATAACCCCTTTTGCTTGTATCGTTGTTTCGATTTTGGTTTCTATCACGACTGCACTCGGTGTTAGTTCGTACCGTTCGGTCCTTGAAAAGGAATATATCAACCAACTTCGCGGCGAAAACGTAACGAAAACCGAAAACGGAACTATTCCCGAAGAGGACGTCAACAAATATGCGAAATTATCGCAGTTGTTGGGAAGAATCGAAGGTTCTTATATTCACGAATATGACGAGAATCTTTCTTGGGAAATAATCTACAAAGCGGTTGTTCAATCGCTCGGCGACGATTATTCACTCTATCTTACGGCGGAAGAATATGCTTCTATGATAGATTCCGGAAATGGCAATTTCGTCGGCATCGGTGTTCACGCAACGTACGACGTTGATACCCATGGTGTTTATGTTTTCGGAATTATACCCAACTCCCCTGCTGAAAAGGCGGGTATACAGACTGGAGACGTTATAATCGAAACCGAAGGAATCAAGGCAAGCGAAGAAAATTATTATAAAATAATCGATGCGATACCCGGTGAACCCGGAACAGACGTTTCGTTAAAGGTTCTGCGCGGCGAAGAAACCATCGATTTCAAAATCACACGTCAAAAGGTTGACAGCGAAAACGTGATTTATGAAAAGCTCGACAACAATATCGCATTTATAAGAATTCTTTCCTTCTCGGATACGACCGTTTCCGAAGAATTCACAACAAAGATTGCGAAAGCACAGAGTGACGGTTGCGACAAGTTTATTTTCGATGTGCGTAACAACGGTGGCGGTTATCTTGACGAGATTGCGGAAGTTCTTGATCTGCTCCTCCCCGAAGGACCGATCATCAATATGGTCGACAAGAACGGCAATGTTTCTACAGTTGATTCGGATGCAAACTGTATCCAAGCCCCTATGGTTGTTATTGCAAACGGCGAAACCGCTTCGGCGGCAGAGCTTTTCGCCGCAGCGCTTCGTGATTACGATCTTGCAAAAATCGTAGGAAAGACAACGTTTGGAAAAGGCACTATGCAAACAACGTTTTCGGTATCTGACGGAAGTGCAATTAAGCTTTCGACAGCGTTCTATAACCCTCCGAAAAACGTAAGCTATGACAAAATAGGCATCAAACCCGATTTTGAGGTTGATTTGACAGAAGAATGGGAACTCCGTTTCTTCAAAATGCCTAATGAAGAAGACACTCAATTACAAAAAGCAATAGAAATATTAAACAGCTAAAACATATAAAGGGAGAAAATCACCAATGGCAAAACAGATTATCGTTTCTCACGAAGGTCTCAGCAAACTCCAACAAGAGCTTGAATACCTCAAAACAGTAAAAAGAAAGGAAGTCGCTCAGGCAATCCAGAAAGCAAGAGCATACGGCGACCTTTCGGAAAATAGCGAATATGATGAAGCTAAAAACGAGCAGGCAGAAATCGAAGGCAAAATTGCACGTCTTGAAGAAACTCTCGAAAACGCAATCGTTCTTGACGACTCTGACCTCGGCACTGATACCGTTCACGTTGGTAACAAGGTTACCGTTCACAACATCGATGACGGCGAAGAAGTTGAATATAAGATCGTTTCTACCGCAGAAGCCGATCCCATTATGTACCTCATAAGCGACGATAGCCCTCTCGGCAAGGCGCTCATCGGGCAGAAAAAGGGCGACAGCATCAACGTTGAAACTCCTATGGGTATTGTAAAATACACCATCACCAACATTTCGAAATAAACCAAAGGTATAAAAAATGAACGAACAGACAAACAACAATCCTTCTCAGGAAGTAAATCTTGGCGATCTTTTGGCGGTTCGCCGTCAGAAGCTTTCTGACCTCCGCGCAGAAGGCAAAGATCCCTTTGTTATTACAAAATACGACGTTACACACCACAGCGAAGAAATCAAAGTAAACTTCGATTCCCTCGAAGAAAAAGAAGTTTCTATCGCAGGTCGTCTTATGTCGAAGCGTATTATGGGTAAAGCCTCATTCTGCAACGTTCAGGACCTTCAAGGCACGATCCAGAGTTATGTGGCTCGTGATAACGTTGGTGTTGACGAATATGCAGGATTCAAGAAGTTTGATATCGGCGATATCGTAGGTATTAAGGGTACTGTTTTCAAGACAAAAACCGGTGAAATCTCGATTCACGCTACTGAAATCACCCTTCTCTCGAAGAGCTTGCAGATTCTTCCCGAAAAATATCATGGTCTTACCAATACCGACCTCAGATATCGTCAGAGATACGTTGACCTTATAATGAACGCTGAAACAAAGGATACGATGATCAAGCGTTCGAAGATTATAAGCTCGATTCGTCGTTTCCTTGATTCTCAGGGATTCCTTGAAGTTGAAACACCTATGCTCGTTTCAAACGCAGGTGGTGCGGCAGCAAGACCTTTTGAAACACATTTCAATGCGCTCAACGAAGACCTCAAGCTCCGTATCTCGCTCGAGCTCTATCTCAAGCGCCTTATCGTTGGCGGTTTGGAAAGAGTTTATGAAATCGGACGTGTTTTCAGAAATGAAGGACTTGACACCCGTCACAACCCTGAATTCACTCTTATGGAGCTTTATCAGGCATATACCGACTATCACGGTATGATGGACCTCACCGAAAATATGTACCGTCACGTTGCGAACGAAGTTCTCGGCACAACGAAGATTATGTATAACGGTGTCGAAATGGATCTCGGCAAACCTTTTGAACGTATCACTATGGTTGACGCGGTCAAGAAGTATTCGGGCGTCGACTTCAACGAAATCAACACGCTTGAAGAAGCACGTGCTATCGCAAAGGAAAAGGGTGTTGAATTTGAAACCCGTCACAAGAAGGGTGATATCCTCAACCTCTTCTTCGAAGAATTTGTTGAAGAACACCTCATTCAGCCCACCTTCGTTATGGACCACCCCGTTGAGATTTCTCCCCTCACAAAGCGTAAACCCGAAAATCCCGATTACGTTGAACGTTTTGAGTTCTTTATGAACGGTTGGGAAATGGCAAACGCATATTCCGAGCTTAACGACCCGATCGACCAGAGAGAACGCTTTAAGGCGCAGGAAGAACAACTTGCCCAAGGTGACGATGAAGCAAACACCACCGACGAGGACTTCCTCAACGCTCTCGAAATCGGTATGCCTCCCACAGGCGGTATCGGCTATGGCATCGACAGAATGTGTATGCTTCTTACCGACTCCCAGGCGATTCGTGACGTTTTGCTCTTCCCCACAATGAAGAGTTTGGATAAATAAAATGCCGTGAAATAGCGATATTACAGGGTTTTCGAACTCTATCAAAACCGATTTACGACACATTTACGACAAATGAAAAAATGAAGACACCCTATGACTGTCAAAAGTCATAGGGTGTCTTTGCATATCCTTATTAAACTGACCGACAAATTGGAATTTGTTTAACTAATCCATGCCCATATAAGAAATCTATCAAATAGCAAAAATTCTTGTGATATTGGATAAACTCTATCGTTTGAACCTTCAAAATAAGCATATTCAGTTATCAAAGTAAATCCCAAACTTTTATAAGTAGCATCACCTACACTACCGCTATAACTTTCTTCAAATACTATTAATGGTTTTGCAAGTGAATTATTTGATAATCTTATAGATTCCTCGACAATAAATAAAGTATATACCAATACAACTGATAGTATTGCTATTCCTATTATTTTTAAAATCTTTTTCATATAACCCAACTCCT
>JAZOSQ010000039.1:0-6253 GCA_045657245.1 Eubacteriales bacterium
AATCCACAAATTTCATACATGATATAATCAACGAGGATCTGGCTAAAAATCCCGAATTGAAGATCCACACACGTTTCCCCCCCGAACCTAACGGCTATCTCCATATCGGACATTGCAAGGCGCTCGTAATCGACTTTTCTACCGCTGTTAAATATAACGGTATGTGCAATCTCCGTATGGATGACACAAACCCCGCAAAAGAAGATACCGAATTCGTTGATGCAATAAAAGAAGATATCCATTGGCTCGGCTTCGATTGGGACGATAGATTTTTCTATGGCTCGGATTATTTCGAAGAAACCTATAAGCTTGCAGAACAGCTTATCATCAACGGCGATGCTTACGTTTGCGAACTTTCTCCCGAACAGTTCAGCGAATATAGAGGCGACCTTAATCGTCCTGCCGTTTCGCCTTATCGTGACCGTCCTGCCGAAGAAAGTCTTGATCTCTTCCGCCGTATGCGTGCGGGAGAATTCCCCGAAGGTAAATATACTCTCCGTGCGAAGATCGATCTTGCATCGGGTAACTTCAATATGCGTGACCCCGTGCTTTACCGTATTCGCTATATAGACCATCACCGTCAGGGCAAAAAATGGTGCATCTTCCCGATGTACGATTTTGCACATCCCATTCAGGACGCATTGGAAGGTATAACCCATTCGCTCTGCTCGCTCGAATATGAAGACCACCGTCCTTTGTATAACTGGGTTATCGAACATTGTGACGTTCCTTCGAAACCCCGTCAGATAGAGTTTGCCCGTCTTAATGTAACAAATACCGTAATGAGCAAACGCTTCTTGCGTTCGCTTGTCGAAAATAAACTTGTTGACGGCTGGGATGACCCCCGTATGCCCACACTTTGTGGCTTGAGAAGACGTGGTTATCCTGCTGCCGCAATCCTCGATTTCATCGACCGTGTCGGTGTTGCGAAGAATAATAGCCTTGTCGATATCGCGCTTCTCGAACATTGCGTTCGTGAAGACCTCAATAAGACTGCTCTCCGCCGTGTTGCTGTTTTTGATCCCGTAAAGGTAACTGTTACAAACTATCCCGAAGATAAGGTTGAATATTTCGAAGTATCGAACAACCCGAACGACGAAAATTCGGGAACGAGAAAGCTCCCCTTCACGCGTGAACTCTATGTTGAACGCGAAGACGTTGCTCTCGATCCTCCTCCCAAGTTCTTCCGTATGAAGAAGGGCGGGGAAGTTCGCCTTATGGGCGGTTATATCGTTCGTTGCGATGAAATCTTGACCGATGCCGAAGGCAACGTGACCGAGGTTCTCTGTACCGCAGACCTTGAAACAGGAAACGGTATGCCTGCCGATGGAAGAAAGATAAAAGGCACGATTCATTGGCTTTCTGCAAAAGACTGTGCGGAAACCAACGTTATGGTTTATGACCATCTTTTCACCGAATCGGATATGAACGCTGTTGAATCTTCAAAATACAGCGAATACCTCAATCCCGAATCGAAGATAGAGATGAAGAATGTCAAGATCGAACGTGCTCTTCTCGAAGCCGATGCGGGTGACAAGTTCCAGTTTGTTCGTAAGGGATATTATTGCAAGGATACGAAGAATTCTTCTGTATTCAACAGTATCGTTGCATTGAAGGATAACAAAAAGTTCTAATAAATATGGAGGTAAGTAATGAATAATCAAAAATCGAACGAAACGAAGAAAAATTCGATTGTAACGATAAGAACTGTTGTGATTTTTGCGGCGATAATTGCGTCAATTTTGCTTATCTCCCAATTCTCAACGATAAAACATCTCTTCGATAGAATAATAGAAATTCTTTCTCCCGTATTCGTCGGTGTGATTTTGGCATACATAATAAATCCGCTGTACGTCATAATCGAAAAGTTCTTTTTGCGAATCTTCAAAAAAGCAAAAAAGCTTTCAAACGAATCGTCGGAAAACTTTTCAAAAGTCTGTGCGGTTGTAATATCGTTGATGAGTCTTTTGTTGTTCATAGCACTCTTGCTATTTCTAATAATCCCCGAATTTCTCGACAGTCTTACAAAACTCATAGATATTGCACCTTCGCTTTTTCAAAAAGCGGTTGCGCTTGTTTCGAATGTAGATAACTCCGAAAGCGTTTTTTGGCATAATATTAGCCAATCACTTGATTCTGTAGTCAATGCACTGACTTCTTGGATCGGTGGAGAATTCAGCTCTGCTGTATCAGGCCTTGTCGAAGGTGTAATTTCGGTTGTTTCCTTCTTCTTCGACTTTCTGATATCGCTTGTTGTCTTTGTTTACGCATTGCTTGAGAAGAATAAGTTTGTTGCCCAGAGCAAAAAACTCATTTTCGCGCTTTTTAATTCAAAAAACGCAAACGATATTCTCCATATTGCGCGATACGGAAACGAAGTTTTCGGAAAATTCATTTCGGGCAAGATTCTAACCTCAATGATTGTCGGCATAGTTACGTTTGCTTTCATGAAAATTCTTGGCATACCGTATGCACTCCTTTCCGCAGGAATAATCGCAATAACGAACGTAATACCATTTTTCGGCCCATTCATCGGCGGTATACCAACGGTGTTTATCATACTTCTCACCGACGTTCGCGACGGTATAATTTACGGTATATTCCTCGTTGTTCTTCAACAAATCGAAGGCAATATAATCGAACCGATGATAATGGAAGATAAAACGGGCGTTTCGAAATTCTGGGTTACCGTTGCGCTTCTCCTTTTCGGCGGAGTGTTTGGACTTCCGGGAATGATATTCTCTGTTCCGTTGATAGCGGTTTTGTTCTATACGATTCGCCTTTTTGTCGAGCGTAACCTCACATCGAAATCACTGCCGATCCCGAGCGAAGACTATCTGTTGTCAGGCGGTGTGGATTCCGAGAATGGTACGCTAACACAAATCCCCGAAAAAGAACCGAGAACAACCTTGAAAGAAACCTGCTCGAAATTCAAACGTAAAAAGAAAAAATAAAAAGAAGAAGAGGTTCTCAAAAGAGAACCTCTTTTTCATTCGGAATAATCCGTTTATTTCATGTTCTTTTCTGCGTCTTCGATCATTTTCTTAACCATCTGACCGCCGATGCTACCTGCCTGCTTAGAGGTAAGGTCGCCGTTGTAACCGTTCTTGAGGTTAACGCCAACTTCGTTAGCAGCTTCCATCTTGAACTTGTTCATAGCTTCCTTAGCTTCAGGAACCGAAATCTTGTTTCTAGCCATTTCAAAAATCTCCTTTTTAGATTTTAACGTTTTAATGAGGTTTCTTTCCTCGACAATATCTTTCGCAATACACGAAAAAATATAATAGGTAATTTTTGGACATTAATGCTAATTTCGAAACAAAAAATCATAAGAATATAAAATATGACCATCGATAAAGTCGATGGTCATATTTCTATTATGAAAGTTAGTTGCTTGTGTTAAGTATTCCAAAAGAAGAACACAAAGATTCGAGTTCGTCATTGCTCTCCGCAGAAAATGAAATTGTATACACATACTCGTTTTTTAAAAACACAATGCTTTTCGTGTAAAGCTTGGCACCAGATATTTCATATTGTATATCAAGCGCATAGTAGTTGATGCCCATTTTAGTTACAAAAGATGGGGTGATAACTACGTTGACCGTATTGCCTAACTGAGATTGAAATTGATTTTTCAATGTATTTATTGATTCTTCACTATGAATGATTGACGCATCATATAACATCGCGGCAAATGGATTGAGCTTGTTTACATTAACGCCTACCATAGTTCCGTTATCGCGTTCGGCAAACATATCATAAATTAACCATTCTGATTTTTGCGAAAGAGTGGTTTCGTTGAATTCAGATGCCGACATACCGCTTTTTTGTGCAAGTTCTTCGTGTGTGTAAAAACGCCACTCATCATTAGGTAATTTCCACATTAAATAAGGATCGCTTCTAATATATGTTCCGTTGTAATAATTACCAAAGGAAAAAACTGCAGACGACGTTTCTGTGTTGTTCTCACTTTCGGAGGACTCGTCTTGTGTCGGAGCTTGCGGAACCGTGACATGCCCTTCGTCATATGATTTTACTAATGTGCAGAAAAAAATGTCATCACTTAAATAATCATATTCGCCCTCATCGCCTTTTTTTAGTTCGGAAATGAAATTGGAGTCGATGGGGGCAAAATCGTAATAATCAAAATAATAATTAGAAAAATCCCCGGTGATCATTTTTAAATTTTTGAAATTGTTAAACACATCATTATCCAAATATAAACACTGCGTTGTTTTCGGGAAATTGATTTGTGTGATTTTATCATAATTCCCGTATCTCGTTTCGCGTAAAGCCGAAACGAGTAAATCTGTGTATTCTTCCTTACAATCAGCATTGTCAGGAATGCGTTCGATTAATTCAAAAGCTGTTTTGTCAAGATATTCGAAATCAACAGTTGTATATTTTGTGAGTAAATTTTCTAGTCGGCTAGTTTCTTGGATAGTTACATCCTCGTCTAGAACATAAACAGGGGTATATTCGACAATAGGATATTTTTCCAATATTTCGTGTTTTGTAGATTCTGAAGTTGTTGACTCATTTAGCTCGTCGAGATCATATTTGGAAAAGTAAGACCGAAAGGTTCTGAAATCTCTTTGCGAAGGTGAGTTTTCTTTTATTTGTTCTATTAAATTTTCTAAAGATTCCACTGTGTAAACTGGCAAAATATGAAAACCGACTTCCTGCAGTCTAATGTGTTTTATGGGGTTCTCATTGTCTGAAAGACTAGGAATAGTGAGACAAATATCATTATTGACGTCCGGATTGATATAAATGGTCGTTAACGTGTCATCTTTGAATTTGAACAAGTAATCTTTGCCGCCAAAATCAATATCACCGTATTTTCCAAACAAAGTGGCGTGATTTCCTTCGGAAATCTCCTCGGAATTTTGGTCGCCCTCGGAATTCAAGTGATCGCGTGCACAGCTGACAAAAGTTGAAAGGCAGCATACGAGTGCCAATAAAAGAAATAAGAACTTTTTCATTTTTAAAATAACCTGCATAATTGTGATTTTTGTGTAAAATATATTCCGTTTATCGTTGATGAACATCGACGAAAAACGGAAAAAATATGGGTTGGAATGTAAAGCTATAAACTCAAGCCCAGAGATTTTCGGGATAAGTTCCGTCTTCGGTGGAACGCTTGATGTGTTCAACAACAGTCGCTCTGTCTTCCTTATAAGTAACACCGTACCATCTTGCGTCGGTGCGGAGAACCTTTGCGTCTTTACCGCTTGCTTTAAGATACTTCTTGACTGCTTCGGGAAGATAGAATTCCTTTTTCATCTCGTCGCCGCCGCTTTCAAGAAACTCAATAAGACTCTTTTGTGCAAACCCAAAGAATTCTTCGGGCAAACCCCAACAGTTCATAGAAACTATGGTGTCTTCGGGAATCTCGATCCATTCTTCGTTTTCGAAATATGCGGTGTTGCCATTTTCAAGACGCATAATCTTCGTGCGCTCGGTGATGTCGGAAAGCATACCACTTTCGTTAACCTTACATTCGCCTCTCGAGACGTGACCGTTTTCGGTAAGAGTGTTTTTGAGAACGAATCCCGCCATGCAACAAGCATCACCGTTGTTTGCGTTCATATAGTCAGCAATGATCTTGAAACTTTCGCGTCCGTAAAAGTCATCGGCGTTAACTGCCGCAAAAGGACCTTTTATTTCGTCGCGTGCGGCGAGTACGGCGTGTGCCGTGCCCCATTGCTTTGTACGTCCTTCAGGAACCGAATATCCTTCGGGAAGGTCTTCGAGTTTTTGGAAACAGTATGCGGTTTCAATTTTCGAACCGATTCTGTTGCCGACCGTTTCTTTGAAGATGTCGAGGTTTTCTTCCTTTATAACAAATACAACTTTGTCAAAACCTGCGCACATCGCATCATAAACGGTATAGTCAAGAATAAATTCGCCGTGAGGTCCGATAGGGTCAAGCTGTTTCAATCCGCCGTATCTGCTGCCCATTCCTGCAGCCATAACTAATAAAGTCATACTTCATAACCTTTCGCAACGTATTTACATTATATATTATATAATAACATATCTTGACAGTTTTGTAAAGAATTATTTTATTTTGCGGAATTTTCGATATGAATAGACTTAAAACTCCATAATCCAAAAATAATTTCGTGCGAAAGTCATTGTGTCGCAAGGGATTTGAAACTTTTTGAAAAAAATCGAAAAAAAGTTAAAAAAAGGTATTGACAAAGCGGAATGGTTGTGATAGAATAGCCAAGCTGTCGCCGAGAGGGAC
>JAZOSQ010000040.1:0-8000 GCA_045657245.1 Eubacteriales bacterium
CGCAAGGTTCTTCGGAAGGTTCTTCGCAAGGTTCTTCGCTGGGTTCTTCAGAAGGTTCTTCGGAAGGTTCTTCGGAAGGTTCTTCGCTGGGTTCTTCAGAAGGTTCTTCGCTAGGTTCTTCACTAGGTTCTTCACTAGGTTCTTCACTAGGTTCTTCGGAAGGTTCTTCTTCAAGCATACCTATCGTAAGCTTATATGCGAAGTACGGCTGTATTAAGCTATCATCCGGAATGAGAGCAATAAAGCTGAACGTTATAGTTTCGCCATTTTCACGAACCAAGGTATATCCTTCGTCGGGAATCGGGTCGCCCGTATATTCGTTAACCTTGTCTCTAATTGCTATCTTATTCGCATTGACTGCACCGCCAAGATAGGATTCGTTAGTGAAATTATAAATTACACCAAGCACGGTGTTTTCATCAGTTATGACATAACCGCCATTCCCGTCAGATACAAATATATCGTCAAAACACTGTGTGAACAGTATCTTGAGTTTTTGAGAAACATCCACATTGTTTTTGTGGTTTATTGTAACCGATGTGTCCTTGACGGTATACGATGCGCCTTCGCTTGCTGGCTTCTTATCTTGATTTATACAGAAGCCTATGTATCCGTTGGAGAAGATAACATTTCCATAGCCATGATAATCGCTAGCATCTTCACAAATCACTTTGTCTGTTGCACTTACGAATACAGCATGGCTGAACACCAACATAATTATTAAAATAAAACTTAGAACTTTTTTCATGTTTTTCTTTTACCTTCCTGTATATTTAATATATTGAAATATTCAGCATTTTCCGCGGTATTTTACTATTTCAACATTAAAACATTCTTAAACATTATATGTGAAATCCTTTCTTTGTCAACCATTTTCCGTTAATTTGTACAAAGATAGCCGAGAAGTGTAAAAAAAGAAAAGCCCTCCAAAGAGGACTTTTGCTTTATGCGTGTTCTTTTATGTAAATTTTACCATTTTGCGATTGTTTCAAGATGCTGTCTGATTTCGATATTCTGGGGGCAATTTTTTTCGCATTTTCCGCATTTTATGCAGTCCGCAGGGGTGTTTTCCTTCGGAAGCAGAGGTTTTGATTCTCTGACAGACGTCTTTGCCGCAAGAACGTTATTATAAATCTCGAAAATATCGGGGATTTGTATGTTTTGGGGGCAGACCTCTGTGCAGTATTTACATTTCGTACAGGGAACTTGTCTTACTTCGCGGATTATTTCGCGCACACGGTCGGTTGTTTTTAGTTCTTCTTCGTTCAAGGGAACAAAATCAGCGAAAGTGTTGAGGTTATCTTCCATCATCGCCATACTTCCCATTCCCGAGAGAACCATAAACACTTCAGGGAAGCTTGCGGCATAACGCAATGCATACGAGGCATAACTGCCGCCGCCCAATTTATCAAATTCCTTTTCCGCCTTTTCGGGAAGATTAACAAGCGCACCGCCCTTTACGGGTTCCATAACGATAACCTTTTTACCGTGTTTGACAGCAACGTCATAGCACGCCTTGCTTTGCACCCCGGGGTCGTCGTAATCGAGATAGTTAAGCTGCAACTGAACGGCTTCGATATTGGGTTGCTCGGTCAGTACCATATCAAGATAATCCGCAGTATCGTGGAATGACATAGCGATATGCTTTATCTTGCCCTGTTCTTTAAGCTTCTTTATGATTTCAAAAGCGTTGCAGGATTTATATTTGGGATAGGTATCTCTGTTAATGCAGTGAATTAAATAAAAATCGAAATATTCCACACCGCATATTTTCAACTGACTTTCAAACAGAGGAACGATATCCTCTTCCTTTTCAAAGCACCAAGCGGACAATTTATTCGCCAAGACGAAAGATTCGCGGTCGTATCTCGCGGAAAGGCATTTGCCTATCGCAATTTCGCTCTTTCCCTGAATATATCCGTGAGCAGTGTCAAAATAATTGAACCCCGCGCCGATAAAGGCGTCTATCATACGGTTGAATTCGTCATAATCGACCTTATCGTCTATCATTTTAAGACGCATACAACCAAAACCGAAATTTTTCTTGATTTTTTCAAAAGACATAGTCATTCCCTCTCCCCTTAATTTTTTATGATTTTACCATATATTTTCCGCCATTGCAAGAGTGTTATTATTTCTTGCCGAAGGGTTGGTTTTCCAAGCAAAACGAACTAAATTATTTGCGTTATATTTTGCAAAAAACGACTTTTTCGATTTGGCAGAAAATAAAATCGCCTTCTGCAATCAAAAGCAAAAGGCGATTATTATACAATAAGTATCAATCGATTTTTCTTTTTTGCGTAAACTAAACTGCGCTTTGAATATTTTCCATTAAATATGAAAACCAATAGAACAGAACCTATTAATCAAATTTGATTTATAATAACATATCACCACAAATGAATCAACTTTAATTTATGGTATTCCACCGATTTTTTGATATTTTCAGACATTTGTTGACAAAAGAATTGTTGTATGTTAAAATCATAAAAAATCAAGGAGATGTGTTATATGTTCTGTTCTAACTGTGGTAAAGAAAATGTCGACAACGCCGCTTTTTGTTTACAATGTGGCTCCGCTTTGAACAACAGCCAACCCGCCAATGACACCATATCACAGCCCACTCCCCAAAAAAATGGAAAGGGCATGCTTATTGGTATTATTGCCGCTATTGTTTCACTTGTTATTGTTGCAGCAATAGTTGTTGTCGCCCTTATTCCTCAAGAATACAACCTTACGCTTCGAGATATGAAAAATGTTGCAAACGGTAGCATTTCTGAAATCGAAGAAGTTTTCGGCGAAGCCGCAAACAAGAGTGATGACCACTTGTGGTACGGTTCGTTCGAAGACGGCACTTGCGACAAAATCACCTTCTACGACATTCCCGTAGACAGTGTGTTGGTATACTATTCGGGCGAATTCGAAGGCAATATTGTCTTATTCTTCGACGATATGTATTCCGATAGTGTAGAAGAAACGCTTAAAGACAATGCTACGTTTTCAGAAAATCTTTTGAATGTGTACTATATATATAAATACAGCGGTTCGGAAATAATCGCAAACTCCGAATACACGCATATTTCCTTCAAGTTCGGCAACTAGACCAATCAAAAAAACAGGCGGCAGATATTTTCTGTCGCCCTTTTTGTTAAATGAAGAAGCTCTGCTTTTTACGGCAGAGCTTCTTGATTATTTGCTGTTATAACGCCATCAGTAAACATCGCGAAAATATACTACTTTTCCAAAGCGGATGAAATTGTTTCCGCAGCGGCAATGTTGTATTTTGCAATAAATTTAATGGTTCTTTTATTAGGATTTGCTTTATACATTTGCATGCATAATTCATTCGAGGAAGAAAGTTGGTCAATAACCCCTTTATTTTTTAAGTCTTTTATCCATAACTTAAACAATTTTCTTTCCGAAATAATAGGAGCCCACAACATAAACGCTACTCCTATAACAGCACAGATAATACCAGCAACTGTTTCCTCAAAAAGCAAACCGATTCCTAATAGCAACATAATGGAACCAACTATCGAAACCAACGATGCCAAAAATGATTTTTTATAGATTGTAACAGGGACCATCGCCATAGCTCATCCTCCTTATTTGTCTTTATTTATTCCCACTCGATGGTACCCGAGGGCTTCGGGGTGAGATCATAAAGGACACGGTTGATACCGTTAACTTCATTGGTGATACGAGAAGTTATCTTGTGAAGGATTGCATAGGGGATTTCTTCGATAGATGCAGTCATAGCATCGAGAGTATTAACCGCACGAATGATTGCGGGCCAACCTTCATAACGGCTTTCGTCTTTAACTCCGACAGATTTGATATCGGGAATTACAACGAAATACTGCCATACCTTTTCCGCAAGACCGCAATTATCGAATTCTTCACGAAGGATCGCGTCAGCTTCGCGAAGTGCTTCCAATCTGTCACGGGTGATCGCGCCGAGGCAACGTACACCCAAGCCGGGTCCGGGGAACGGTTGACGATATACCATAGCGTGAGGCAAACCGAGAGCTTCGCCGACAACACGAACTTCATCCTTGAAGAGCAGTTTGAGCGGTTCAACAAGTTCGAATTGAAGGTCTTCGGGAAGTCCGCCAACGTTATGATGGGACTTGACTGCCTTTTTGCCTTCCGCCTGTTTGATGCTTTCGAGAATATCGGGATAGATCGTACCTTGACCGAGGAAAGAAATACCTTCGAGATTACGAGCTTCGTCAGCAAAAACGTTTATGAATTCCTTGCCGATGATCTTTCTCTTTGTTTCGGGGTCGGAAACGTCCTTGAGGAGATCAAGGAAACGGTCGGTAGCGTCAACATAGATGAGGTTCGCATCCATACCGTCTTTGAAAAGCTTGATGACGTTTTCGGATTCGTCCTTACGCATAAGGCCGTGATTTACGTGAACACAAACGAGCTGTTTGCCGATGGCTTTTATGAGAAGCGCGGCAACAACGGAAGAATCGACACCGCCGGAAAGCGCCAAAAGCACCTTCTTATCGCCAACCTGTGCGCGAATTTCGGCAATTTGTTCTTCGATGAACGCATTCGCAAGTTCAGGTGTTGTGATACGTTCCATAGATTCAGGACGCAAATTGTTTTGCATTTTACATTCCTCCCGATAATAAAAAATCAAAAATTCATGATGAAATATTATAACAGCGAAAAGCGATAATTACAAGAGAAATTTTGAAGTTTTTGTCGATTTTTTTCTTATAAATGAAAAAACGGTTCTGCGTTTTCACAGAACCGTTTTATTATTAAAAATTAGCCGATATACCAGTTGCCGTCTACACAATAAACAGTGAAAGTTCTAATGTTAGCCGTAGTAATATCTTCGCCGTCTTTTTCGACTTCGGTGGTAACAAGGACGCCTATAGAAGCAACAGCAGTCAATTCATCTTCGATTGCAGTGCCCTTATACATAAAGCTGCCCTTTACTTCATCGAAAAGTTCCGACTTCTTGTCGTATTCGTTGCAATAAAGGATTTCGTAGCTTACGCTGTAATCATCCCACTTGTTTTCTTCGAGTTGTTCGTCAAGGTCCTTCATTTGGTTGATGTTTTCTTTTGCGTTATCGCGAGCAGAACGAACACTTTCTTCAAATTCGGAAGCCTTGTCGTCGTTGTCGATGAGGTCAAGAAGTTCGAGGTTCCAAGCCAATTTTACAGCATAAACGTCTTCGACTTCAGCGTCGCCGTCTGCATACTGAGCATCGAGCCAAGTTTCAACTGCTGCTTCAGCACTACCAGCGCCGCCGCAAGAAGCGAGAACGGGAACGAGGCAAAGCAACATAGCGAGAAGTAATGTAAATTTCTTCATAAATTAATTCCTCCAGAATTATTTTGTTGTATTAATATTACCACAAATTACTAAAAAATACAACCATTTTTTTGTTTTTTTATTAATTTTTTTCAAAAAACCTTTCATACACTACCATTTTAACGAATATTATTGAACAAATACAATCATTCAGGGAGTTTTTCTTATGAGAAGATTTATTTGTTTTTTATTGGCTTTTCAACTTTTTCTGTTTCCCTTTTCGGTAAAGGCAACCGAAGAAGCAAGTGTCTATCCTTATGATATACCGACGGGAAATTTTTGGTTCGAACCCGCAAACGCAGAATATATAAGCGACGGCGATGCGAAATCGCTTTTGCTTATGGAATATTCAACGGGAAAGGTTCTTTTTGCGGAAAATGAAAAAGAACACCTCCCTATCGCTTCGGTAACTAAGGTTATAAGCACACTTATTGTTATGGAAGCCATCGACTCGGGCAGAATATCTCTTTCCGATATGGTGACGGTTTCGGAATATGCTTCCTCTATGGGCGGTTCACAGGTTTTTCTTGAAGCGGGAGAACAAATGTCGGTCGAAGACCTTTTGAAATCGCTCGTCGTCGTTTCTGCAAACGATGCGACGGTTGCGCTTGGCGAATATATCTGCGGAAGCGAGGCGTCGTTCGTTTCTGCTATGAACGCAAGAGCAAAAGAGCTTGGTTGCGAAAACACGAATTTTGTGAACACAAACGGACTTCCTGCCGAAAACCACTATTCTTGCGCTTTGGACGTTGCGCTTATCACGAGAGAGCTTATGAAACACGAGCTTATCTTCAAATATACGGGAATTTGGATGGATACGATACGAAACGGTACATTCGGGCTTTCGAACACAAACAAGCTTATTCGTTTTTATAAGGGCGCAACGGGTATGAAAACGGGATTCACGGGGGAAGCAAAATATTGTCTTTCGGGTACGGCAAAGCGCGACGGTATGCATTTGATTGCAGTTGTGCTTGGTGCATCGACGAGCGACAAGCGTTTTGCGGCGGCGAAGGGATTGTTTGATTACGGTTTCGCGAATTATTCGATAATCACCCCCGAAGTACCCTCTCTTGAACCCATAAAAGTTACGAGAGGTATCTCCGAAAGCGTAAATTTGAAGACGAGTCCTATTAACATTCTTTCCTCGAAGGGTAATTCGGGCGATATCGAGGCAAAAGTCAATATCAACGAAAGTATTCAAGCGCCGTTTGGCAGCGGAACGGAGGCAGGATATATTTCCTATCTCCGAAACGGAAAAGAAGTCGGACGCGCAAAGGTATATACCGAATCCGCCGTCGCGGAGGTTTCTTACGGCTCGATACTCGGTGAAATTTTCGGCGCTTTGTTTTTTAGATAAATAAAGATTGAAAAATGCTCTATTATAATATATAATGAAGCAGAGGTGAAAAGAATGATTATCGAAGGACTTCAAAAATTAACTCTGCTTGATTATCCCGGTCACGTTGCTTGTACGATGTTTTCGCATGGTTGCAACCTTCGTTGTCCCTTCTGTCACAACGCGGGGTTGGTTGTACGAAAAGCAGATAATATAATAAATAATGAAGAGATTTCCGAATTTCTCGAAAAACGAAAAGGAATCCTCGACGGAATCTGTCTTACGGGTGGCGAACCACTTCTTCAAAAGGACTCGATCGAGTTTTTGCGTTTCTTGAGAAGCTTTGGTTATAAAATCAAGCTCGATACGAACGGTTTCTATCCAGAAAGATTGAAAGAGGCAATCGATGAAGGTCTTGTCGACTATATTGCGATGGATATTAAATCCTCGCCCGAGAATTATCCCTTGGCAGTCGGCATACAAGATATAGGTATTGAACCGATGAAGGAAAGCGTTTCGCTTATTATGGGTTCGGGAATAGATTATGAATTCCGTACAACTGCCGTGAAGGGTATTCATACGATTGACGATTTCAAAGGTATCGGCAAATTCATCAAAGGCGCGAAAAAATACTTCATTCAGCAATTTATCGACTCCGGCGACCTCATTTCAGACGGTTTGAGCGCTTTTTCGGCTGAAGAAACGAAGGAATTCCTCGACGTCGTTTTGCCGTTCGTTCCTAATGCGGAAATTCGTGGATTATAGCATATAGAAGAAATAACCATATTTTAACACGAGATATTGTGCAAAGTTCCAAAACCACAATATCTTGTGTTTTTCTATTGACACAGCACCAATATTATGATATTGTTATATTCGCCGGTCGATGCCGCAAATGTTGAGTATATAATAAAAATCATAATAAAGAAAGGTAACAGATCATGTATCAGGTTGTTAAAAGAAATGGCAAAACTGCCGAATTTGACATCAAAAAGATTGCAGCTGCGCTCCAAAAAGCGTTTGAAGCTTGCGATCGTCCCACCCACCCCAGCGTTATAGATTTTCTTGCACTCAAAGTTACCTCCGATTTCGAAACCAAGATCAAAGACGGTTTTGTAGCAGTCGAAGATATTCAGGACAGTGCTGAAAGCGTTCTTGCTCAGGCAGGATATGCTGACGTTGCAAAAGCGTATATCCTTTACCGCCGTCAGAGAGAAAAGCTTCGTAATATGAAATCGACCATGCTCGACTATAAGGCATTGGTTGACAAATACGTTAAGAACGTTGACTGGCGTGTTAAGGAAAACAGTACCGTAACCTATTC
>JAZOSQ010000041.1:0-48035 GCA_045657245.1 Eubacteriales bacterium
TCAGGTATGTACCGCTTGCGGCGAAGTTCTCGTTAAGGCACTTGGCCATACTCCCGGCGCAGAAGCTGACTGTGTAAACGATCAGACCTGTACCGTTTGTGGTGAAGTTCTTGTTAAGGCACTCGGACATACTCCCGGTGCTGATGCAACTTGTACCGAAGATCAGACTTGTACCGTATGTGGCGACGTTCTTGAAACCGCATTCGGACACACCCCCGGCACAGAAGCTGACTGTGTAAACGATCAGACCTGTACCGTTTGTGGTGAGGTTCTTGTTAAGGCACTCGGACATACTCCCGGCGCAGAAGCAGATTGTGAAAACGATCAGACCTGTACCGTTTGTGGTGAAGTTCTTGTTAAGGCACTCGGCCATACTCCTGGCGCAGAGGCTGACTGTGTAAACGATCAGACCTGTACCGTATGTGGTGAAGTTCTCGTTAAGGCACTTGGTCATACCCCCGGCGCAGAAGCAGATTGTGTAAACGATCAAACCTGTACCGTTTGTGGCGAAGTTCTTGTTAAGGCACTCGGCCATACTCCCGGCGCAGAAGCAGATTGTACCAACGATCAGACTTGTACCGTATGTGGCGAAGTTCTTGTTAAAGCTCTCGGACATACCGAAGGTGAATGGGTCATTGTAACCGAACCCGGTTACGGCACAACCGGTCTTCGTGAAAAACACTGTACCGTTTGTGGAGAACTTCTCGAAAGCGAAGTTATTCCCGCACTCGAAGCAGAAATCGGCGACGTTGACGGCGACGGCGATATTGATGCTACCGACTATATTTTCGTAAGACGTCACGTTATGGAAACATACACCCTTGAAGGCGATGCGCTCGTAAGAGCAGATATCGATAAAGACGGAGTAATCACCTTTGTCGACTACATTGCAATCAAACGTGCGGTTATGGGCACATACGTTATCGAAGCATAACATAACAATATAAAACAAAAAGGTCCGAATTTTCGGACCTTTTGTTTTTGTCTAATCTTTTAGTTAAAAAGTTGTTCGTTAGGTTAGAAGAATGATGCGAAGTAGTTCGAGGGAAGAATTGCGATTTCTGAAAGCTTTTATGACGATAGAAGTTCGTAGCAGAATGAATAAAGGGCATTGAAAAGATGCCCTTTTATGATAAATTTTTATATTTTTCAAGGACATGTGCCTTGAAAAATATACCTATGAACGTTGCGAGTGTCGAACACCGTTTGCGGTGAGAGGCGCGAGGCGCGAGCGCATAACGTTCCAATAACCGATTGAAAACTTGTTTTCAATCGAGAGCGTCAGCTCTATTTCTCCCATTTGTCGCAGAGAGAGTTAATCTGATTCGCAAACTTTCCGATATCCTTGTTCGATCTTTCACGATAACCGTCGATAATACCCATAAGGCGTCTGCCCGCCGAAAGAAGCTGTTTGAATGCAGACGATTCACGTGTTTTGTTCGCACCCTTATGAATCTTGACGATACGCTCGGTGTTGCCTTTTTCAAGACAAATTCCCGTTATAAGATCGTATTCTGCACCGTTATAGGGGGCAGTAGCACGAATAACAAGCTGTTCTTCAACAGTTTTTGCGAACTCATCGCAAACCTCGTCGGAACCGTGGTTCACAAACACCATACTCGGCTTCGTTTCGAACCCGCCGAGCCAATCGAGGAGCATTTCGCGGTCGGCATGGCTCGAAATACCTTCCAAACGCTCGATTCTTGCCTTAATACGAATCTCCTCACCGAAAAGCGTGACCGTTTTTGCACCTTCGGTGATAATTCTGCCGAGCGTACCTTCGGATTGATAGCCGACGAAAAGAACTGTGCAATCCTCTCTCCAAAGGTTGTGTTTGAGGTGGTGACGGATACGACCTGCCTCACACATACCGCTGGCGGAAATGATAACCTTCGGGCCTGTTTCACGGTTTATTGCAACCGAATCCTCGCTCGTTACCGAAAGACGAAGGTTTTCGAATTTAATCGGGTTTATGCCCTTGTTCAGAAGGTCAAGCGTTTCGTCGTCGAAATAATCGAGGAGATTACTGCTGTATATCTCGGTCGCTTCGACGGCAAGGGGGCTGTCAACATAGACGGGGAAATCGCCGTGCCGCTCGACAAGGTTGCGTTCCTTTATAATACGGATAAGATAGAGAAGCTCTTGCGTTCTGCCGATTGCAAACGAGGGGATTATAACGTTACCGCCTCGGTCGAAGGTCGATTGAATAATACGTGTAAGCTGGGTTACGTAATCGATACGTTCGCCGTGGGTACGGTTGCCGTAGGTCGATTCGATAACAACGTAATCGGCGTTTTTCGGCTGTTGCGGGTCGCGGATAAGAGGTCTTCTGCTGTTACCGAGGTCACCCGAGAAACATATCGTCTTTTCTTTTCCGCTTTCGGTGATTGTAACGTTTATACTCGCCGAGCCGAGAAGGTGTCCCGCATCGGTGAAGGATATCTTTATACCTTTGCAAAGCTCGTATTCTGTGTTATAGTCACAGGCAACAAACTGCTCCATCGTGCGCATAACGTCGTCGGTGGTATAGAGGGGAACGTATGCCTCCTTGCCCGAACGCTTCGCTTTTCGGTTTCGCCATTGTGCTTCAAATTCCTGAATATGTGCCGAATCGAGAAGCATTATCTTACAAAGCTTCGTCGTCGCGGCGGTGGTATAGATATGACCCTTAAATCCGTTTGCCGTAAGAGCAGGGATCTTGCCCGAATGGTCGATATGAGCGTGAGTCAAAAGGACATAATCTATCTCCGAAGGGAGTATCGGCAGATCACAGTTTTCATAAATATCGGGACCCTGTTCCATTCCGCAATCGACCATAATAGTCTTGCCTGCCGCATGAATGACCGTACAAGAACCCGTAACCTCGTGCGCCGCACCGTAAAAAGCTATTTTCATAGAAATATCCTCCCTTGATTTGTTTCTATTATAATTTTAGCACATTAATATAGTTTATTCAATGGTGGATTTATTTATCGTTTGTAAATTTATTTTAATATTGCGGAATAGGGATTCGTTCTCACATATTTACCGCGGAATAGGGATTCTTCGCAGACTTCACAACTCCATACGGCACTCCGTGCCTCTTCCGTTGTACGTCTGCTCCCCTGTGGCAGTGAATATACCCCAAAAATTCGTTCCTCATTTTCGGGGACCCCATAAAACAGTCCCCCGGACTGTTGCTCCGCGCCCTTCGAAGCCCTTCTATTCATGCAAACAAAACAAAAAACCATCCGATTGGATGGTTTTTCGTTTTGGCAGCGGAATAGGGATTCGAACCCCAACAAACAGAGTCAGAGTCTGTCGTGCTAACCGTTACACAATTCCGCTATATTCATCTGCGTTTTATCAACGCAGACGTTATTCTATCACCGATTTTTGTGATTGTCAAGAGTTTTTTTGCTTTTTTACGGCGGTTTTAGCTTTTTTGATTGATTTTTTGATTATATTTCCGCCCAAATCGGTTTCTCCAAGCTCGTCAAGTGCCATTTTACAAGCCATTTTTGCAGAAAGCCTTCGAACCTGAGAACGTGTTCCTTCAAAAAGGAAGGTCTTTGCATAGCATTTTTCCGACGTTGCAATACCGATACAAACCGTGCCGACGGGTTTCCCGGGAACAGCGCCTGTCGGCCCTGCAATGCCTGTGACCGAAACCGAAATATCTGCGCCCGACAGGTTTCTTACACCAAAAGCCATTTCCTTCGCCGTCTGTTCGGAAACAGCACCGAAAGAATCCAAGGTTTCTCGATTGACGCCAAGCAATTTCATCTTCGCTTCGTTCGAATAGGTCGTGACGGCACAGTCAAAAACCTCACTTGCGCCCGAAACGTCGGTCAACATCTTTGATATCAAACCGCCTGTGCAGGACTCTGCGGCGGAGATATGCAAACCCTTTTCTTTGAGTGCGTTAATCAATAATTTCATAGTTTATCCCAACTTTACAAAATGGTCGGTTGCGAGCGCGCGTTCGACAAGTCCTTCGACGTCGAGCTTTGCTTCTTCCTCAAGGATTTCCGCCATATCGGGACGGGTGTCGGGGTGTTTGGGTGTGAAGACGGTACAGCAATCTTCATAGGGAAGAATCGAGGTTTCAAAAGTACCGATTTCTCTTGCGCGAACGACGATTTCTTCTTTATCAAGCCCGATACAAGGACGAAGCACGGGTACGGTTGCGACTGCATCGGTGACAGCAAGTGACTGCATCGTCTGACTTGCGACCTGAGCAAGACTTTCGCCCGTGATAAGACAACCTGCGCCGTATTTTTCGGCAACACGTGATGCACATCTTACCATAAATCTACGGAGAAGAAGGGTGAAAAGCTTTTCTTTACAGGTTTTCACGAGTGTTTCCTGAACCTCGGTCAAGCTTATCGAATGGAGATATATCTCTCCGCAATATTCGGTTAATTTTTCGGCAAGGGTTTGAACCTTCATTGCCGCCGCTTCGCCCGTGTAGGGAGGTGTTTCAAAATAAACGGCATCGATTGCCGCGCCTCTGCGCGCAATCATATGTCCTGCAACGGGGCTGTCGATACCGCCCGAAAGCATAAGCATTGCACGACCGCTCGAGCCGACGGGAACACCGCCTGCGCCCTTTTCGCCGTTGCCGTGAATGAATGCCGCACGGTCACGGATTTCGATAGAAATAACCTTTTCGGGGTTGATAACGTCAACCTTCATATCGGGACGAGCTTCGAGGATTATTCCGCCACATTCAGCGCAAATCTCGGGAGATTTGAGGGGGAATTTCTTGTCGCTTCGCTTCGCATCGCATTTGAAAGTCTTTGCGTTGCCGAGAAGGTCATCGATGTTTTCCAAGAGCTTTTTGCGGATATCTTCCATATCCTTTTCGCACTCGATGCCACGGCAGACCGTCGCAATGCCAAAAACCTTCTTTGCCTTTTCGTATGCCTCGTCCATATCGGCATCTTCGCTACCATAGACACAGAGTGTCGATTGTGCATAATCAAACTTGAACTCGCCCTGAACGTTCTTCAAAGCACGTCTTACACGGCTTTCGAGAACAGAGTTGAAATAGCTGCGATTAAGCCCTTTGAGGACGATTTCGCCATATTTTAAAAGTAAAACTTCTTTCATCGTCTGAGTCTTTTTGCGGTCTCACCGATTTTTTCGGCAAGGAATTCCGCTTCCTCCTTTGTATTATGTGCGCCGATGCTGATTCTTATCGTGCTTTCGATTTCTTCTTTCGAAAGCCCGAACGCGGTCAAAGTTCCGCTTGGGCCTTTTCTTGCCGAACAAGCGCTTCCTGCCGAAACGCAGATTCCTTCCGTGTTGAGCGCGTTAAGCATAACCTCGCTCCGTACACCGAGAACAGAAACCGAAAGTATCGTGTCGATGTGGTTTTTCGGGATATTGAGATTTATATTTTCGACGTGTTTAGGAAGTATTTCGACGAGATGTGAATAAATCTCGGAAATATGGGACAGCTTTTCGGAATTGAACATCTCACACGCCGTACCGAAAGCTGTTATACCGACGGTATTTTCGGTTCCCGAACGAAGCCCGTTTTCCTGACCTCCACCCTTGATGAAGGCGGGTATTTTAACACCGTTTTTCACGAATAATGCGCCGACACCTTTAAGTCCGCCGATTTTGTGTGCGGAAATCGAAGCACAATCACAGTTTTTTGTAATTTCCTTGCGGTCGGCAGTTTTCAAGAATCCCTGAACGGCATCACAGTGCAACAAAGCACCGCTTCCGCTTTTTGTAATAGCACGTCTTACGGCAGTTATATCGTATTTCGCGCCCATTTCGTTGTTTACAAGCATAATGCTGACAAAAGCCGCACCGAGCGAAAGCTCTCTTTCGAGCGTTTCAATATCAAGAACACCGTCTTTCGTGCCGATTCGGATTATTTCGAACCCTTCCGCTTCGAGCGAATTTATCGGGTTTGAAACCGAGGGGTGTTCGCTGTCGGTGGTGATTATTCTTTTTGAACGGCGGGCACGTAATTTTGCAAGACCGAGAATCGCTTGGTTATTACTCTCACTTCCGCCACCCGTGAAAATAATCTCGTCGGGTTTGCAGAAAAGAGCCGTTGCAACCTTTTTTCTTGCCTCGTCAATCGTCTTTTTCGCCGTTAATCCCGCGGAATGAACCGAAGACGGATTGCCGAAAATATCTATTGAATTTTTTGCACTTTCAACGGCTTCGGGAAGCGGTATCGCCGTTGAAGCCGAATCGAAATATATTATGCTCATAAGGTTACCCTTTTTCGTGTTAATGATATAATTATACTTATAAGCTTCTGATTAGTCAATTAAATGTCAAGTATTTGTTAAAATTTATTTATTTTCGAGATTTCCTCTTTACATAATGTATAAAAAGATGTATAATGACTGTGAATACCGATGCCAAGGCGTTTGCCACGGCGAAATAACGATATATTTTTTGATATTTATATAAAAAAGAATATAAAACTTATCAGCCGGACTTATCGTCCTTGCCTCGGGATAAAATAAATTTTAGGAGGCAAAAATGACACCTTTAGCCTATGGTTTGATTGCCGGTGCAGCAGTTGTGTTTTTCTTGATAGGTTTCGTTTTGCGTAAGATTACCGCCGAAAGAAAGATCGGCAGCGCAGAAGCAGAAGCAAAGAAAATCATCGACGATGCTGCAAAAGCCGCTGAAACTGCCAAAAAAGAAAAGCTTGTTGAAGCAAAAGAAGAAGCACTCCGTATTAAAAACGATACGGAACGTGAATTGAAAGAGAGAAGAAACGACCTTCAACGTCAGGAACGCAGAGTTGTTCAGAAGGAAGAAAATCTCGACAAGAAATACGAAGCCCTCGAAAAGAAGGAAGAAGTATTAAACCAAAAAATTCGTGAAAACGATGAATTGAAGATTAAGAGCGAAGAACTTCTTCTCAAACAGCAAGAAGAACTTCAAAAAATTTCGGGCATGTCTGTTGAAGACGCTCGTGCATTGCTTATGGAACGTGTCGAAAGCGAAGCAAGACACGAAATGGCAATGAAGTTGCTCGAAGTTGAACAGGAATGCAAGGACAAGGCAGACGAATCCGCGAAGAACATTATTGCTCTTGCAATCCAGCGTTGCGCCGCTGACAGCGTTGCAGAAGCGACCGTTTCGGTTGTTGACCTTCCCAACGATGAAATGAAGGGAAGAATTATCGGTAGAGAAGGTAGAAATATTCGTGCTATCGAAACGCTCACCGGTGTAGACCTTATTATCGACGATACGCCCGAGGCAATTGCAATCTCCACGTTCGACCCTGTTCGCAGAAAAGTTGCAAGAATGACTCTTGAAAAGCTCATCTCCGACGGAAGAATCCATCCTTCCCGTATCGAAGAAACGGTTGAAAAGAGCCGTAAGGAAGTTGAAGCCGTTATCAAGAAGGAAGGCGAACAAGCCACCTATGAAACCGGCGTTCACGGTATCAACCCCGAACTTATCAAGCTCCTCGGTCGACTTAAATACAGAACGAGCTACGGTCAGAACGTTCTCAAACATTCTATTGAAGTTGCACATATCGCAGGTATGATCGCTTCCGAATTGGGCGTTGATCCCGTTCAGGCGAAGCGTGCGGGCTTGCTTCACGATATCGGTAAGGCAATGACACACGAAATCGACGGTTCTCACGTTCAGATCGGTGTCGACCTTGCACGTAAATACAAAGAAAGCCGTGAAATCGTTCACGCTATCGAAGCTCACCACGGCGACGTTGAGCCCCAAACTCTCGTTGCTATGATCGTTCAGGCGGCGGACGCTGTTTCTGCGGCAAGACCCGGCGCAAGACGTGAAAACCTCGAAACCTATATCAAGCGTTTGCAGAAGCTTGAAGAAATTGCAACCTCCTTCAACGGTGTTGAAAAGTCCTTTGCAATTCAGGCGGGCAGAGAAGTTCGTATTATGGTTAAGCCCGACGAGGTGAACGACGACGAAATGGTATTTATCGCAAGGGATATCGCTCGTAAGATCGAAGAAGAACTTGAATATCCCGGACAGATAAAGGTTAACCTTATTCGTGAAATGCGTCAGGTGGATTACGCGAAGTAATGCCCCAAAAATGCAAGCATTTTCGGGGACCCCGAAACGCATACGCATTCCATTGAAAACACAAGGTTTTCAATGGGTTTTTGGAACATTGTGCGCTCGCGCCTCGCGCCTCATACCGTAAACGGCATTCGACACTCGCAATGTTCAGAGGTATAAAAATCGACGCGCATGTCGCCGATTTTTATGAATTTAATTGTATAGATGACGCTTCTCGGCTCCCCTGTGTAAGGGGAGCTGTCTCTAAGCGAAGCGCAAGAGACTGAAGGGTTGTAAATGCAAATAGACACAGAAGGAAAATTTGCGCAGAAAGTGTGGAAAATTTGAACAACGTACGTTGCGAAAATGAAATAAGGATTCTTGCGGTGGGTGACATTTTCGGAACTCCGGGTTTGGAGTTTGTGAGAAAGAACCTTCGAAGAATAAAAAATCTCGAACAAGCCGACCTTGTTATCGTCAATGCCGAAAACGTTTGCGACGGAAGCGGTCTTGACAAATACAGCGCCGACATTTTGTTCGAAAGCGGCGCCGACGTTTTGACGGGCGGTAACCATTCTTTCAGAAGATATGCGATTTTCGACCTTTTGGAAGACGAGCCGAACGTTTTAAGACCCTTGAATTTTCCGCCGAGCTCACCCGGTAACGGATATTGCATCGTACCTGTAAAGAACGGGTTACGTGCTTTGGTTATCTCGGTTTGCGGGCAGGTTTTTATGGACCCGGTTGATTCACCGTTTGTGACGGTCGAACGAGTGCTTGAACGCGAAAAAGGTAATTATGATTTCGCGATCTGTGATTTCCATGCCGAAGCAACAAGCGAAAAACAGGCGTTTTCCCATATTTTCGACGGCAGAATACAGATTGTTTTCGGAACGCATACCCATGTTCAGACCGCTGACGAACGGTTGACTTCTCGCGGCGGCGCGTATATCAGCGATATCGGAATGTGCGGAAGCGAGGAATCGATAATCGGTGTTTCCTATGATACCGCCGTTTCGAGATTTACGAAAAACGTTCGCACAAAAGGTATTCCCGAAAGCAAGAATATTGCTCTTTGCGGTGCCGTATTTACTATCGACGAAAAAACGCTTTATTGTAAAGACGTTAAAAGAATAAAATATAATGAAGGAAATTTGAAATGAAATTAAACACATTAATGATGCTTCTTGAAGGCGAACAACCCAACCCCACGGGTTCGATTTTTGGCTCGGTTCTTATGATCGCGATGTTCGGTATCGTGTTCTACTTTTTCCTCTATCGTCCCCAGAAGAAACAGGAAAAAGAAACCGCCGAAATGCGCAACTCTATCGAGCTTGGCGACGTAATCGTAACGTCGGGCGGTATAATCGGTATGGTTGTAAAGGTTAAGGACGATATGCTTCTCATCGAATCGAGCGGTGACAGAACCAAGATCCAGATTCAGAAATGGGCGGTTCATTCCATCATCGAACGTGCGAACGAAGGTATGGTTGAAGAAAAGAAATAATGAAAATGAGGCTGGAACAATTTCAGCCTCGATTTTTTAAGGAGAATAGATATGAAAAAGTCGTTAATGAGAAAATACGCTCGTCTTTTGGTTCGAAGCGGTGTTAATATCCAAAAAGGACAGCAACTTAATATTATAACCGACGTCGAAGCGGCGGAGTTTGTTAATCTTCTTGCGGAAGAAGCATACCGTGCGGGTGCAGGCAAGGTTCAGGTCGATTGGTCGTCGACCGAGTTGACAAAACTTGCATACCGTCACCGTACCGTTCGTTCGCTTTGCGAAGTGCCCGATTGGCAGGTTGAAAAGGCAAAGCACGAATCCGAGATTCTTCCCGCGAGAATCCGTCTTATCTGCGAAGACCCCGACGGGTTGAGAAAAGTTAATGCCGATAAGCTCCAAAAAGCAAACATTGCGGCTTCGAAGCTTTTGAAACCCTACCGTGATGCTATGGACAACAAACATCAATGGCTTGTTTGCGCGATTCCCGGAAAAGCTTGGGCAAAGAAGATGTTCCCGGACGACAGAACCTCCGTTGCTGTCGAAAAGCTTTGGGACGCAATATTGAAGACCGTACTTTGCGACGAAAACAACGATCCCGTTGAAGCATGGAACAAAAAGAACGAGAGCTTCCGCGAAAAGAGTGAATGGCTCAACAAGATGAACTTTGATTATCTTCATTTCAAGTCGGCAAACGGCACAGACTTCAAATGTGAGCTTATGAAGGAAAGCGTTTGGTGTGGCGGCGGAGAAACAACACTTTCGGGCGTTTATTTCAACCCCAATATGCCGACTGAGGAGATTTTCACAACTCCTATGAAGGGTAAATGTGAAGGCCGACTCGTTTCCGCAATGCCTCTTTCGGTTCGCGGTACGCTTATCGAGAATTTCTATATCGACTTCAAGGACGGCCGTGCTGTTGAATGGCATGCCGAAAAGGGAGAAGAAGCGCTCGGCAAGATAATAACCACCGACGAGGGAAGCAGAATGCTCGGCGAGCTTGCGCTTGTTCCGAAGGATTCGCCTATCGCCGAAAGCGGACTTATCTATTATAACACCCTTTTTGACGAAAACGCGTCCTGCCACGTTGCGCTCGGCATGGGTTACAGCAATTGCGTTAAGGGCTTCGAGAATATGACTGCTGACGAACTTCACGAGCTTGGAGTTAACGATTCGATGATTCACGTTGACTTTATGGTCGGTTCGAAGGACTTTACCGTTACGGGATATAAGGATGGAGTGGCGACGCCTATCTTCATCGACGGCAAATGGGCATAATATACCCCAAAAACGTAAACGTTTTCGGGGACCCCGAAGTCGCTGCGCTCCCGATCGAAAATGAATTTCGATTGTTTTTGGAACATTGTGCGCTCGCGCCTCGCGCCTCACATCGCCCCACAAAACAAGTTTTGCGGGGGCATTGTTCGACACTCGCAATGTTCAAAGGGATATGTTTCAAGGCGCATGTCCTTGAAAAATATAAAATTATATTGTATTTGCGAAAAGGCATCGAAAGATGCCTTTTTGTTTTCTTGGGGGAGATTTATCAGAGAAAATGTCGTCAATAAATGTTAACAAACTGTTAAATTTTCCGAAAACACGATATATTGTGTTATGGTTGGGCGAAGAACCGCAAAAGCGCAAAATGTTGCGAAAAACGTTAAGAAAATCAAGGAAAAATAAGGTTAAAAAGTCTTAAGAAAACTTCTCGAAAACCCTTGACTTTGGCGAATATTTGGAGTATACTCACTTTGAATAGGTTTATCCTGATGATAGTGGGTGAATTATGCCCAAAAATCATAACGGCAAAATGCGAAAACCTGTTCCAATAACTCAGAAATAAAAAAAGACAACATAAAAAAGGAGCAAATTACTGTGAAAAGAACACTTGCTTTAGTCTTGGCGTTAATCATGATTTTATGCATGGTTCCTGCCTCGATGTTGACGGCGTTCGCTCGTGGTAGAGGTGTTTATGCAAACAACATCCCGAACCAAACGATCCCGAACGCACCCGGCCAGTTCATTCCCGAAACCGTTGTTGTTGACGGTGTAATGGATGATACTGCTTGGAAGGAGGACGACTGGAAACGCGTCAATTCCGACTCCGGTACTTGGAGCGTTCAGTATCCTGTCACCAAAAACGAAACCTTCGCTTACAAATATAATGTAAAGAAGGACTACTATTATCTTTACGGCGCGTTTGTCGTTCCTACGAGCGAAACGGGTCTTGTAAAGTTGTGGCTTAATAACGACGCTGAAGCAGCGAACCGTTATACCCACGTATTCACCTTTGACATCACCGGTCAAATGAGTGGAGACAAAGCATCTTCCGGCAACGGAACTTGGCTTCGTGAGACTTCCACCGGTATAAAGGTTACCGACAAGTCTTCCTATTATTATGAAAAGTCCAAGGTTGTCTTCGTTCAGGACGGCGATTATACCAATATCGAATTCAAGGTTCTCCTTGCGGACTTCTGTGGCGCACCGAACCCTTCGATCGACTATTTCGCGGAAGTAGAAGCATCCAACGATGAATCGCTTTGGCACCCGATGATCGAAATCGACGAAACCTTCGAACGTAGCGAATGGTTCCCGAGCATGAGCGGTAACTGGAAGTCTCAATTCGCAGGTAAGATCACTTCTGCTGACCTTAACGGTCTCGGCAAACATTCCTTCCTCGGCGATATTGATATCAACGGCGAATTTGACGAAGCAGAATGGGCTCAACATACCGACTTCTACAGCAGATGGTATGAAAGAACCAACGTTGTTGACTATAAAGACAACGTAAACTTCCTCAAGCCCTATTCCGACCTTGTTTATAACAAGAGCTTCTGGAACGCTACATCGAACAGCTCTGCAGAACACGACCTTCGTGTTTCGAAGAACTATATCCACGGTGCGGCTGTAATATCTGTTCCTGCTGCTACCACGACGAACAACATTCGTTTCAATATGTTCCATAAGTTGGACAACGGCGATATTTGGCAGGCAACTGTATATCTCCATTCCACTGCAGGTAATACGATAGACGCTGCACAGTTCACTTTCTATGTAAACGGTGCTAACCCCCTTACATATACCGCTGATATGTCTACCAGTGAATACGTATATTCGAGCGCTACCGACTCTACCGGCACCCCGATCTTCCAGGCGGGTACAAAGGTTATCGGCAGCCCCGGTATGTATTCCTTTGAATTCAGAATCAGCAGAGCGTTCGGTCCGGACTTCGCTCCTACCGTATACGACTTCTGTATGGCTCCCAACGACAGCGCAAGATATTGGAGCTGTGATAACAGATATGACGGTACCGATTTGTCCGATTACGTCGGCGACCATCCTATCCAGCATCACCCCAACTATACCGAAGACTCTGCAAATCTTAAGCAGGCATACTATCCCATCACTCACTATAACAACCAATTTGGTCTTGACGATATCGGCGCAACCGACGCGAAGCCCGAATATTACGACCCGTATACCCTCTATACACCTGACGGTTATCTCGGCGTTAAGTCGTGGCCCGGTTTGACCTTCTCTGCAGGCGGTCCTTGCAATTCTGACTTTGTAAATTCCACAAACAGCACTCGTCTTCAGAACCTTAACTATCTCCATTCGCTCCGCGCGGACTATGAATTTGTTTACGGCGCACTCTCCATTCAGGCAGAAGCGGATTCTCCCTTCAAGAACTGGATCCACGGTACCGAAACTTCGCCCGCAGGCGGTGACTATTTCACCCTTTGGGTAATGGTTCCCGACGAAACCGGTACTCTTTACCGTTTCGACGTCTGGACATACCTTGACGGAAACGAAGTAAAAGCGCAGATTGCAGGTGTTGACGGAAACGGCAACTATGTTATCGAGCCCGAAACCGGCGCGAAGGCTGCGTTTGTAAACCGTGAAAAAGATCCGACCAAAGACAGATATTATGCTTTGGAATATCAGATCGCGCTTTCCTCGGTAGGCAAGAAGCTTGACACTTCTATAACCACCGTTGAACAGGTAGCGGATTATCTTTCCACTCCTATTTTCGAATACTATACCTCTCTTTCCGTTGCAAACGACGAAAAGAATGCGTATGGTTCTATGATTTGGCCCAAGAGCGGTAACGGCAATTTGATGCCCGGTGATGACGGCTTCTATTGGAACAAAGAAGACGACAGCAACGGCATCTACGGTAACCCTCAGATTCTCAGATATCAGGACGTTATCCGTGTTGTTGAACCCGACGGACGTATCGTTGAAGAATTGAGATTCGACCTTGACGATATCAACTTCACCGACTCCGAATACCGTGATATCTCCAAAGACGGTAACTACTTTACCGCAAAAGAACAGTTCTACGTTGGCCGTGACTATGCATACCTCGGCGCAGAAATCGACGGCAACCTTTCTTCCTATAACACAAAGGTTACCCTTTGGATCAAGAAGAATGACGGAACGATTCATAACTATGAATTCGGTCATAACGGTGCAAACGCAACCTTGAAATATGACGGTATTCCGGTTTCCGGAACGACATATGTTGACCAATACGGTATGACCTCTACCAACGGTAGAACCTATTTCGAAGCAGTTATCGATATGGACCGTTTCGGCGCAGACGACGGCTTTGAATACTTTATCGAAATCACACAGAGAGTTAACGGCGAAAACATCAGCCGTGTATTCAGCGACGGCACCAAGATCCTTCTTCCCGCAATCGACTTCGCTTCTCAGTTGAACGGAGTTAAAGCTTGGTACCAGACCGCAGGTCACGTTGAAGACCTCGTTCACTTCCCCCGTGAAGAAATCACGGTCGACGGTAACCTCGGCGATAACGGTTGGGACCCCGGTGAATGGAAATACGTTTCGACCGATATCAACGCAAACCTTCAGGAAGCTGATACTCATAAAGACGCGTTCAAGACCGACTTCTATTATCAGCTCCGTGTTGACGACGAATATCTCTATGTTGCAGCGGTAATTTTCTATTCCGACTGTACTTTGGCTGCAAACACAGCCAACATTACGGCAAGCCAGCCCAGCTTCAGAATTTGGCTCAAGTCCGGTGAAAACGGTAAGAACGTTCAGGCGGGCAACAGTGAAACCTATACCGACTACTACGGTATGAGCATGGACGCAAACGGCAACCTCAAATTCGGTTCCGCGAAGAACGTCATGCCCACTTATGCAAACAACACCAGACAGCTTTATAACAAATATTACGTTCCCGTTGTTCCCGCAAAGGATGCAAACGGCAACTATATCACCGAAAACGGAAAGATTCAGTATACCTACGATGCGAAGGGTATGGACACCATCTACCACCGCAGCGCAACCGATACAAAATATCCTTCCCACCTTTTCGGATATACCCAATATATCGTTAACGAACAAGAAGCAAACAAGAACGCTAACGAATCCGTTGTCCTCAAGGGTGAAGCAATCAACCCCGAAGACTACGAAAAAGAAAATATGCTTGACCACAGCAAGACTCAATATAACGTCGAACGTGGTATTATGCGTTTCGGTAGCGATACCAACTATAATCAACAATTCAACCACGGTCGTACCGAAACTCTCGGCGAAGACTCTATGGTTGTTGAATTCAAGGTTAAGCTTGACGAATTCGGCGGTAAGGACCAATTCCAGTATTTGGTAACCACTTCTGCGACGAACAGCTGGGGCGGTACAAGAACTACAATGTACCCCGCAATCACTTCCGAATCCGGCTCTCGCGATAACTATTTCCACTATTACTATCCCTATTGGCACTGGGTTGACGATACTGCTGTCACCGTAACCGACGAAGTTCGTGCAGATATGACCCTTCTCACTTACAAGCGTCCCGTTATTACTCTCGGTGCAAAGGTAAGTAAGACCTATATGTATCAGGGCCAGGAAACGAATGCTCTGCGTATGGGCGGTCTTTGGGAAGAAAAATATATTCGCGAAACGAAAGAGCTCGTCGCGAATAACGGCTATTGGCCCGATAAGAACGGTAAACCCAACTGGGTTGACTATTGGGACGTTAAGGCAATGGGTATGGTTGTAATCCCGACCTATTTGCTTAAACAGAACACAAAGATCAATGCCGACAGACCCGGTATATACGACTTGTTCAAGGGTACGGCGAACTCCGTTTGGATGGACGCAGACGGTATCGTCGGTTGGGCAGGTAACGACGAAACAAAATATCCCAACAATAACTATGCGGACTATAAAAACTTCGCATTCTACGTTACGGTCGTTAACGTTCCTGCGAACGTAAACTTCTGTTTCCGCGGATTTGTTGATTACTATGACGAAGTTCTCAATCAGTGTCCTTCGTATTATGACGTAATCCTCGAAAGAAGCATCGATATGGTTATCGACTCTGCGATCCGTACCGATAGCGATGAATCTAACGAAGAAGATAACGCACTTCCCGGCGGCGGATTCTCCCGTGACGACGAAAGCGGTTGGACCGGTACCGACGGCTCCGATTACGAAAACTCGACCGACGATTCTGGCGACGTATCCGACGACGTATCCGATGACGTTCCCAACCCCGGTATAACGGTTGAAAAAGAAGGCGCATCTCTCGATATTGCATGGCCTACCAACTATAACGGCACAGCAACCGGCAAGTATCCCAACTCGCTCGTATTTGCGGATAATGTGGGATATGGTTATAAAGTCAACGGCTTCTATTCGACGACCGACTCCGACGGTAACCAGGTTCTCTTCCCCGGTGATGCTCTCCAGTGGTGGACCAAGATGTACTTCACCCAAAACGCTGACGGCACTTTGACGTTGCAGAACATCGAATTGCCCGGCGGTACGGGATATAAGGAATGGCAAGTAAACACCGACGTTTTGGTTGTTTCCTACTATGACGATCATCCCAACAAGGCAGTATTTGACGATTATAAGGTCGGCGAAACCTTTATCATCGAAGGCATGACACTTGATGCAATCGGTGGTACCGGTACCGACGCAGAACTTACTGCAACCCTCAAGAGAGTTATTCTCTGTAACCATACATCCGGTTGGAACCCTGCAACTTGTACCAGCCCCGCAACCTGTAAGGACTGTGGCGCTCCCAAGGCAGACAGCTATCCTCTCGGACATAACTATGACGAAAACGACGTTCAAGACTGTTTGACCGGTATCAACTGTACCGTCTGCGGATACGAAAAGGTTGCCGCACTCGGACATACCAACGGTCTTGGCAAATGGACCTATGACAGCGAAGCACACTGGTGGACCTGTACTCGTGAGGGCTGTCCCGAAGCTGATGTTAAGCGTAACGAAGCAGTACATACCTTCAAGAACGGTAAATGTTCTGTTTGCGGATATGCTTGTGAACATCCTTACGGCGAAGGCAACTTCTATGAAGCAGTAGAACCCACTTGCGGTGTTTCGGGTAACATTGCATACTACGAATGCGAATGTGGACTCAAGTTCACCGACGCAAACTGCACAACTCCTCTCACCGACGTTATTCTTCCCGCGCTCGAACACGAGTACGATGAAGAAACCGGAATTTGTAAGAACTGTGGCGACGAATTGACCGCAACTATCGTTGGTTCGCTCGAACACGCATATCCCGGTAAGTACTATTCCGACGGAACCGACGGCGGTTACTACACGATGGTATTCGCTGACATCGGTACTGCCGCTCACAGCATAAGAGGTTATGCGTCATATACCGGTGACGAGGGATATTCGGCAGACGCGGAATTTTTCCCGATGCCCAACTCTGAAGGCACCGGCGGCGACCTTGCTTGGTGGCGTAAGATCAGCTTCAGAAAGATCAGCACTGTTGACGGTAAAGAATACTTCGTTGCTCAGGCAATCTGCGAACCTGCAAAGACCGTAAACGGCGTTACTGAATATGACCTCGACTACTTGGAAGACCTCTCTTCTCTCTCTGCAGAAGAAAAGGCAAACCATCCTTGGTACGTTGACGAAGACGTTATGGTTGTTGCAATGGGCTTGCACGACGATTACATCGATGAATTCTCTGCACTCGAGATTGGCGACGTAGTTTATATCAGCGGTGATAACGCATACACCTTCACCGAATTGGGTTCTCTCGGCGCAGATACAATCATCCCCGAACAGGGCAAAGACACCTTCCTCACTCTCCACAGACATAAGTGGACCGCAGCAACCTGCGAAACACCCAGAATGTGTAAAGAATGTGGCGAAGTTGATTCGAGCTCCTCTGCATACGGACATACTCCCGGCGCAGAAGCAACCTGTACAACCGCTCAGATTTGTACAAACTGTAAAGCTACTCTCGTTCCTGCTCTCGGACACGACTTCAGCTCCTATGTATCGAACAACAACGCAACCTGTACCGCAAACGGCACAGAAACCGCAACCTGCGGACGCGGATGTGGTGCAACCGATACTCGCGAAGTTGCTGATTCCAAGCTCGGACACAGCTTTGTAAACTATGTATCCAACAACAACGCAACCTGTACCGCAAACGGCACCGAAAGTGCAACTTGCGAACGTGGATGCGGTGCAAGAGATACTCGTGTTGTTGAAAACTCCGCTCTCGGACACAGCTTCACGAAATATGTATTTGACAACAACGCAACCTGTAACGCGAACGGCACTGAAACCGCAGAATGTGATAATAAGTGTGGCGCTTCCGATACACGCGAAGTTGCAAATTCTAAATTTGATCACTCCTTCACAAACTACATCTATAACAACGATGCAACCTGTACCGAAGACGGCACAGAAACTGCAAAGTGTGACTACTATGGATGTACCGCAACAGACACAAGAACCAAAGCAAACACTGCTCTCGGTCACGATCCCGTTTCCGAATGGACTTATGATTCTACGTATCACTGGCACGAATGTAGCAGATGCGAAGGTTATAAGGATAGCCAGGAAGAACACACTTACGTAGACAGAATCTGTAGCGTTTGTGGAAAAGCACAGATCAATCCTATTAATCTTTATCTTGCATATCCGGACGGTTCGAAGTACGTTTCGGAAAAGCAGTATCAGTCGATTTGGATGTTTGCAGATACCACCAACACAACAACTGGTTATTATACCATTTGCGGTTTCTGGCAAGGCACTGTCGACTATATGAAGGATGTTATAGGCGAAACCATACACAGTACCACTGAAACAATTTATGACACAGAAGAAGGTGTTTATAAACAGGCGTATAACTTCCCGTACGCTTCTACCGTTAACGGAGAAACTGTTCCTCACCTTAGCGGTTGGACATTCGTTTCGTTCGACCTTATCGATGGCGAATGGGTAGTACATAGAGTAGACACAACCGGTACTGAATACTGGACATTCGCCAAAGACGATGATGAAAGCAATAATAACGAATGGAGAGTAGGTCTTGCGGTTCCCACGGTTGACGAAGACGGTAACACCACGACCGTCAACAGAATCGCTATCGCAGTTCCTCCTTATCTCCTTGACGAATCTTTGGAAGGTAACTACAGCTTCGTTAAGTATCTCGAACCTGGTATGAGCTTTGCTTGGGAATCCAGCGGCGATTACACTTACGAAAAAGTAGGTAACCTTGCCTCGAATGCTCCTATCGACGTTACTCTTAGCCCTGTATGTGTACACTCTTGGATCGATGCAACCTGCACCGCTCCCAAGACCTGTAAGCTCTGTGGTAAGACCGAAGGCACCGTTCTCGATCATACCGCAGGCGCGGCAGCAACCTGTACAACTGCACAGGTATGTACCGAATGTGGCGAAGTGCTCGTCGAAGCTCTCGGACACACTTGGGTAGACGCAGATTGCGATACTCCCAAGACCTGTTCCGTATGTTACGTAACCGAAGGCGAAAAACTCGGTCACAATATCAGCACAACTCTTTCTAGCGACGATAAGACACACTGGTACGCTTGTACAAGATGTGACTATAAGTCTGAAGTAGAACTTCATATATACGTTGGTCTCAGCGATGTATGTAGCACTTGCGGATACGTAAAAGACCACACTCACACCTTCGGTGCGAAAGTGGAAGAACAATCCGCAACTTGTACTACCACAGGTATGAAAGAATACTATGTATGTCTTGGCTGTACTAACTGGTATGCTGACGCGAACGGCAACGTTCAGTACGAAGGCAAGGAAAATGATTCCGATATCATAATCTCTGCTCTCGGACACAGCTTCACCGATTACAAGTCCAACAACAACGCAACCTGTACCGCAAACGGCACAGAAACCGCGAAGTGCGACCGTTGCGACGTAACCAATACTCGTGAAGACGATAATTCCGCACTCGGACATACTCCCGGTGCAGAAGCAACCTGTACAACCGATCAAATTTGTATCGTATGTAAAGAAGTTATCGTTGAAGCACTCGGACATAAAGGCGGCGCAGAAGCAACCTGTACAACCGATCAGGTATGTACCGAATGTGGTATAATCCTCGTTGCAGCATTCGGACATAAAGCAGGTGCAGAAGCAACCTGTACAACCGATCAGGTATGTACCGAATGTGGCGAAGTTCTCGTTGGCAAACTCGGTCATATCTACAACAACTACGTATCTAACAACAATGCAACCTGCCAGAACAACTGCACAGAAACCGCAGTTTGTGAACGTGGTTGCGGTGAAACCGATACCCGCGAAATTGCAGATACAAAGGTTGACCATAAATATGACAACTATGTATCCAACAACAACGCAACTTGCGGTGTAAACGGCACCAAGACTGCAGAATGTATCTACGGCTGTGGTGAAACCGACGTCGTTGAAGATTACGGCTCTGCTCTTGAACACAGATACGAAAACTACGAATTCATCACCAATCCGACATGTACCGACACCGGCCTTAAGACAGCAACCTGTTCTAACGGCTGTGGCACAACACAAACTGTTGTTGTTGACGCTCTCGGACATACCGAAGGACCCGACGCAACCTGTACAACCGATAAGATCTGTACCGTTTGTGGTCATGTATTCGAAGAAGCATTCGGACACAACTACGAAGATCAGGGCAACAATACCGAAAAATGTACAAAGTGTGGCGACGTTCAAGTATTGTTCACTCCTGTTGAAATTCCTTTGTCTCACGCAGGCAATGACGAATACGACAGCGACCACTCGTGGGGCGTATTCGTATTGGCAGGCAGCTCTTATACATCTGCTTCCTCCTTCTCCTCGCTCGACTGGTGTCAGGCAGCATTGCTTGAATATGATGACGTTCTCGGAATGTTCAGAGTAGTAGAAAAATCCGCTCCTGTTGACGGTGCGGCTACCACCTACAAGTCGTGGTACTACGGCTCCGACAGAATCATCGTTTACGCTTTCGTTGACATTGACAACGCTGCAGCAATCGCTAACTTGAAGGTTGACGACTACGTCGAACTTTCCGGCACGACCTTCGATGCGCTCAAGTCCGCAGATGGTTATATGGGCGAAGGCATAGCTATCACAACCGTTGACTATCACGGCGTTGGCGATGCTACCGCACCTCAGGTTCTCACACCTATCATCAAAGAACCTAAATATAACAACTTTACTGTTGCATACATTCCCCTTGACGACAGACCTGTTCATACAGACCGTGTCGCACTCACTGCAGAAGCGGCGGGCATCAACCTCTTGATGCCCCAAGACAACTCCATGTACGAAACTGTTCTCGGAGCAGACGGCCATGGTGGTGACCCTGTAAGATTGCTTGCATGGCTCAGAGAACAGGAAGCAAACGGCGTTGATTACTATGTAATCGCGCTCGACCAGATCTTCTCCGGCGGTCTTGTTAACTCCCGTTACAGTGACTCGTCCTTCAACGGTCAGTTCACTGCACAAGACAAAGAAATCGCAGATTTCCTTGTTGACCTCGCGAAGAACAACTATGTTGTTTACACCGACACGATCATGCGTCTTGCTTCGACCTATCCTTATAAGGAACACACCGAAGTTCTTTACACAATGCTTCGTGACTACGGTAAGGGTGAGAACTATTATGGTACATCGAGCCGTATCGTCCTCGACGAAAACGGCACAGACAAGTATAACCTCACCTTCGAACACGTTGTAAGCAGCTATAAGTTCAGCAAAGACGGTACAACCCCGATTGGTAGATACTATCAGGTTGGCAGCTCGTACTATAACCTCGAAGACGGTACCTTGAACGGCTATCTCGGTGCTCGTGAACGTAAACTCAGAATCACCGACTATATGCTCAGAAACGCAGGCGGCAACATCAACCATTACTACATCGGTATGGACGACTCTGCCGAAGGCGAAACCATTCAGAAGAACGAACAGAGATACATCGATATGATTATCGAGCAAACCGGCTCTAACGCAATCACCTTCGCAGGTGCTGACGAAATGAGCGTTATGGGTATCTCGGCAATGACGAATCTCTTGGTTGACGCTTCTGAAAACGAACAGATTCCCGCTGCAAACGGTTGGGAAATCTCCAAGGTTCCTGTTAACGTTGTTTACTTCAGCGAAGCTGCTAAGAACTGGCAGGCAGACGAATATGACAGCGGTAACCTCGGTCCTGCAATCGACCGCCACCTCAAAGCACTTGATGCATATCAGGTTGCGGATGAATACAAGCTCGATAAGAGAGTTATCCAACTCGTTGTTGTAGCTCGTGGTACCGAACAGTATTCGTTCAGCTCTGACGGATCGGCTGCTGAAACGCAGATTACACTTTCCAGACAGAATGCGGCAAATGCGGCAGACTACATCGATGCACAGCTCGAAAACAACAGACCTGTTGCAATCATCGACGTTTCCTACTGGAACGCATGCCACCTCAACTTCGTTGCTGAAGCAATGAGAAACAGAGGTATCTTCGACAGAGACGACTTTAACGAAATCCTCGGTTACAGCACATGGAACACCGCAGGTAACGCAATCGGTCTTGGCATGGGTCAGGCATTCGCTCGTTACAACTACATCATGAACACTGACGTTGTTTCGAGATCCTCGAACCTCGGCTTCATCAAGCTCCTTGCATACTCCTTCGTTAAGGACGCTGCATACAGAACGAACTCGTTCATCAACTGGACAATGGATACTTCTTCCGCGAAGACCTATACTTGCGGAACCTACTCCTACACGACCGCAGGATTCACCGGTAACGAATTCTTGGGTTACATCAACAACAGCACCAAGATGCTTCTCAAGGGCGGTGTTTCGGGCGATTATGATTACAACCATAACGTTTCGATCCATACTCCCATCTGGCCCGCAAACTGGGGTCCCAGAAGCTTCGAATGTTGGTTCACTGTTGAAGCAACTTCCGACGAACCCGAAACCGGCGATAAGTTCGCAGGCGGCGGCGTAGTTCTTCCCGACGAAGACTTCGAATAAGCTCTAAAAGGTTAAAACCTTAAATAACAAAAACAAGCAGTTGCGAAAGCAGCTGCTTGTTTTTTGTGTTTTTCTGTTTGTTCTTTATTGATTTTAAAAAAGCACATTTAATGATGGCTGATGTATTAATAAATGCGAATTGTTATATAGTAGATATAGCGTTATATATGGAGAATCATATAAAACTCTTTCTGCATTCAAGAAGATGCAATAAGCGAAAATGTTATGCTGGGCTTAATGAAATATTTTGTTTTTTTACATTTTTATACAAAAAAAGTTGAACGACACTTATAAATATGATATACTATAAAAGATTAGATGATAATATATATTCCTTGTAAGTTTGGTGCTTATGAAACGGCAAACTCGAATTTACAAAATTAAAATCGAACTCGTTATAATAAAAAACACAAGGGAGGAGGCAATTATGCATTACGAAATCGTTTATTCGTGCATTACTCACATTGGCAATGTAAGAAGTATAAACCAAGACAATTTTATATGTGACCGAACATATTTCGAAACAAATAATTTAAAAATGGCTTTCCCGATTAGTGGAACAGTACTTGCAGAAAGACCTGTGCTGTTTGGTGTGTTTGATGGTATGGGCGGCGAAGAATGTGGTGAAGTTGCCTCATATATTGCAGCAAGGGAAGCATCAACTATTCCTGTCAAAAAAGACGGTGTTCAGACTCTGGTGAATTATTGCGAACAGGCTAACGCAAAAATTTGCGAGTATGCGAAAGATAACTCTATTTCTTCGATGGGAACAACCGCTGCGATATTGTTGTGTTCGCGAAAAGAAATTACACTTTGTAACATTGGAGATAGCAAAATTTTTCGATTTGCGAATGGCGAATTAGAGCAAATTTCAAAAGATCACGTTGCAATATCTGCATTTGGCACAAAACCACCGCTGTCGCAAAACCTTGGCATTCCGCCGGATCAGTTGTTGATAGAACCGTATTTATCGCAGGGAAGATATAAAAATGGGGATAAATACCTTATTTGTTCTGACGGATTGACCGATATGCTTACACTTGACGTAATTAAAAAATTGATGAATCACGAATCTGTTGAAGAAAGTGCATTGAATTTAGTAAGCAAATCATTAGAAAACGGTGGCAAAGATAATGTTACGGTTATTCTAATTGAGATAAAACAAAACAAAAACAAATTATTGAAATTTTTTAATAGATAAAATGGAGGAAGACAAATATGAAGTGTCAAAATTGTGGAGCGGAACTTCAAGAACAGGTGAAATTTTGTCCCAAATGTGGAAGCAAGGTTGAACAAGCGCCGGTTGAGAAGACCCCTCTAACAGGCAGTAATCTTAGTGATATAAGCAATGTTTGGCCAGAATGGCAGATAGAAAAACAGTTGGGCAAGGGCTCATATGGTGTGGTATATCAGGCTATCCGTCGCGATAATAATGTAGAAAGCCATTCGGCGATAAAGATCATCTCTATACCTTCGGATTCATCCGAGGTTGATTCCTTGCGCTCTGAAGGATTGGATATGGACGGAACCAGAACATATTTCAAGGGCATTGTTGATGATTTCGTCAGAGAGATTCAGTTGATGGAAACCCTCAAAGGTATTCAAAATATAGTCAGTGTTGAGGATTATAAGGTTGTCGAAAAGTCAGATACCATTGGATGGGATATCTATATACGTATGGAACTTCTTACTCCGTTCAATACATACATCTGCGATAAAAACTTATCCGAAGAAGAAGTTATCAAACTTGGAACAGATATTTGTACTGCGCTTGAGATTTGCGGTCAACGAAACATTATTCATCGTGATATTAAACCCGAAAATATTTTTGTTAATGACTTTGGTTATTTCAAACTCGGTGACTTTGGCATTGCTCGTAAACTCGAAAACATGACGGGAGGATTATCTCAAAAGGGTACGTTTAATTATATGGCACCGGAAGTTGCTAACGGCAATGAATACGATGCCCGTGTAGACACATACTCCCTTGGTGTCGTTTTATATCGTTTGCTTAATAATAACAAACTTCCTTTCTTAGATACCGAAAAGCAACTCTTGAATCCCAACGAAAGAAAGCTTGCTGTTGAGCGTAGAATTCGCGGCGAGGCGCTTCCTGCCCCCTGCAATGCTTCGCCTTCTATGGCAAATCTTATTCTCCGTGCGTGTGCACATAATCCTAATGAACGTTTTAATTCTGCAACTGAAATGAAACAGGCACTTGCGAGGATTGCCGATGGTACATATGCTGTTGATGATACAGGATTAGATAAGACCACCGCGGTCCGTTCTGCAAGTGTAAATTATGATGCGACTACTGCTGTAAGAAAAGCAACAGGAACAGTATCTCAGAACGAACAACCCGAAGTGAACTCTTTTGGCGATGAGCCGAAAAAGAAAACGAGTAAGGGGAATAAAGCAAAAATAATTGCTATTTCTATTCTTTCGGCAATTCTTGCGCTTGTAATACTTTTAACGGTGCTGTTTTTCACTAGCGCACCCTATAGCATTTACAAAGATATGCAAGAACAAAATTACTCGGAAGCCACTTCAGAGTACAGACGAGAAGTGAAAGATAGTTTCTTGAATGGCTTGATTTTGGGCGTATTGCTTGACGGCGAAGCGGACAAGGCGGTCGAAAACTATAACTCCGGTGAATGGGATTATTACGCTACCAAAGACCACTTGGACGCATTAATCAAGATGGAGTTTGAAGAGGCATCGGATAAGCGTAACGAAGTTATCGAATCATACGCAAACAGTGTTGTTGAAAAATTCAATAAGGGTGCTTTGCATTTTGAAGAAGCGAAGGCCGAATTAAATGCTTTGATTGAATTGGGTTATGCTGACGCTGCTAATAAACTTGATTCGTTGAAAGAATCATATGCGAATAGTATAGTAAATAAATACAAAAACGGTGAATTATCATTTGCCGAAGCTACAAGCACTTTAAATGGCTTAAAGTCGGATGGATATGCAAAAGCTGACGAGTTGATCGCCGAAATCACAGCGATTGAAAACGCAAATATTGCGCTCGATAAAGGTGATGAATATTACGAAAACGGAGATTATGAAGAGGCAATAGAAGAGCTTTCTAAAATCCCTGAAGGCAGCGAAAATTACGAAGAAGCACAGACAAAATTGAATCAGGCGTATGCGGAATATATAAGTTCCACCGTTGCAACCGCAAAGAGGTACAATTCTTCCAAAAATTATAAGCAGGCAATTCAGGTGGTCAATACCGCTTATGATATTTTGCCAGATAGTGTTGATACTACCGAGCTTGATACGGTTAAAGAGGAAAGCCTTGCTTCTTATAAAACTGAGATTGCAAATGAGGTTGCTGAATTGACTGAAAACGAGAGCTGGTCAGAGGCGTTTAATGTAATTGATGAAGCAATCGATTTTGATGATAATGAATTTTTCCAGAATCTCAAAATATCTACCGAGGATGATTATGTAAAAGTCATTACTGCGACGGTACAAAATCATTTGGATAACGAAGATTATATAAGCGCAAAGAGAGTTGTAGAAAACGCACTCACGGTTTTGCCGAGTAACTCTGATTTAAAATCGTTAAAATCAAACGTGGATAAGGCAACCCCCATATATTTACTTGATGTTTGTAAACCATATGAAAGCGATCGCTACAATGAGTATGTCAACGGCGAAGTGATTAAAATGGGCGGTGTGTCCTATACCAATGCATTTAGCTTGTATCATGAAAACGGATATGCACTCTTTAATATCGCCTCTAATTATACTGCTTTGAACTTTACGGTAGGTCATTGTGACGGAAGCAGTATGAGTGCGGCTACAATAAAGATCTATTGTGACGGGATACTCAAAGAGGAATTTACTATGAACGCAGAAGATTTGCCACGCAGAGTGTCTGTTGATGTCACTGGTGTAAGTCAGCTGAAAATAGAAAGCTATGCATCATGGGATTCAACCTACGGCTTTGCAAATGTAACGGTTAAGTGATATAGGAGGGAAAACATATGGCATTTTTTGAAGATTTAGGAAAAAAGATAACCCAGACGAGTCAAGGTGTGGTTCAAAAAACAAAGGACACAGCCGAGATTATTAAGTTTAACGGAATGATTTCCGATGAAGAAAAACGAATTAATAATCTTTATAATCAGATTGGAAAGAGATATTTTGAGATTCATTCTGATTCGTGCGAGCAGGCTCTTGAAAGTTTTGTTTCAGAAATTAAAACGGCTCAGAAGAAAATAGAAGATTATACAGAACAGGTCAAAAAGTTAAAGGGCATCGTTCGATGCCCTAACTGCGGAGGCGATGTTCAATGCAGTTCTCCGTTTTGTAGTACGTGCGGATTCAGTATGGAAACACCAAGCGTTCAAACTAACGCAAATGATGCAAATTCAAAACGCTGTGTGTCGTGTGGTTCTCCGATTTCTGATGGATATGCCTTCTGTATCCGCTGCGGAACAAAAGTTGAAGAAACACCGATTGATGAAGCAAAATCGGAAATTCAGCCAGATATAGGAAAGATCTGCCCTAATTGCAATACCGCGGCAGATAATGATTCCGCTTTTTGTATGAATTGCGGCACAAAATTGTAATTCCCGAAACAAGTATTCGGTGCCAACTATTTTGACGACGGTTAAACGCCACGTAATGTCAGCCTAATCAAATATGGCAAAAACTTTATCTCTTTCGGTCGAGAGCCTAAGAGTTATATTGATTTATTTTCCTTTTTGGTTTCTAACGAATGCTTATGATTCGCTATACCAATCAGTAGGAAAAATTTGATGTAATGGGCGCCAAAAAATGTTGCGGTTATTATTGTTGATATAAAGAAAAACATTGAAGTTTTAATTAAGAACGAAGGAAGAAAGATATGAAATGTCAAAATTGCGGTGCGGAAATTCAAGAACAGATGAAGTTTTGCCCCAAATGCGGCAGCAGGGTAGAGCAACCCTCAGTATTGAAGTCCCCTGAAGCAGGCAGCAATTTTCATGATATAAGCAACATTTGGCCCGAATGGCAGGTAGAAAAGCAATTAGGCAGGGGCTCTTACGGTGTTGTTTATCAGGCTATCCGCCGCGATAATAACGTGGAAAGCCATGCGGCAATAAAAATCATTTCTGTCCCCTCGGATCCTTCGGAGGTTGATTCTTTGCGCTCAGAAGGATTAAACGACGAAGAAACAAAAACGTATTTCAAAGGCATAGTTGAAGATTTCTCGAGCGAAATCCAGTTAATGGAATTACTAAAAAGTGTTCCTAATATTGTAAACGTTGAAGACTATAAGGTTGTTGAGAAAAAGGATGTGTTGGGGTGGGATATTTACATCCGAATGGAATTGCTCACCCCCTTCAATACTTACATTCGTGACAAAACACTTAGCGAAAAAGAAATTATCAAACTCGGCACAGATATTTGTACTGCTCTTGAAATTTGCAGTCAGCGCAACGTTATTCATCGTGATATTAAACCCGAAAATATTTTTGTTAACGATTTCGGTTATTTTAAGCTTGGTGATTTCGGAATTGCACGTAAGCTTGAAAATATGACGGGCGGTTTATCTCAAAAGGGCACGTTTAATTATATGGCTCCCGAAGTCGTAAATAGCAACGAATACGATTCTCGAGTGGATATTTATTCTCTTGGCCTTGTTTTATATCGATTGCTTAACAACAACAAATTGCCTTTTTTGGATACAGATAAGCAATTTTTGAATCCTAATGAAAGAAAGCTGGCTGTTGAACGCAGAATTCGCGGAGAAGACCTTCCGCCTCCACGCAACGCGTCTCCGGCGTTGGCAAAACTTATTCTTCGTGCGTGTGCACATAATCCAAATGATCGCTTTGCTTCTGCAACAGAGATGAAGACAGCGTTGCTGTCTATCGGAAGCGGTTTTGAAGATATAGAGACAGAATCCGGATTAGAATTAGATAAGACGGTTTCGGTTCGTCGAGCTACAGGCAGTATAAATCAGACCGATACAAAAGAATCCAAAACACAAAACTTAAATAAAGTTTATAGTTTTGGCGACAAAAAATCCAGTAACGCGAAAACTTATTTTATGGGTTTTTTGTTGGCAATGGCTATGATTTTATTTGGTGTTGCAGTATATTTTGCTGTCGAATTTTTCGACAACAAAGACAACAACAATAACAACGACAACAACAATAACAATGATAATAACAACGCTTCTTCCTATGTGGAATCAAGTTCAACCGATACATCTTCTGGTGTGGTTTATGAAGAGTCTGAACCTATTGATGTTTCGGACGATATAAGCTCATCGTCTATTGACAATCAGAACATACAAAATGTTACGTCAAAGAATATTGTCGGTGTTACCGCGAGTTCTTTTTTAAATGAAACAAAATCTTCTATTCAGCATAAAGCAGATCGCGTGTTAGACAAAAAAACGACCACTGCTTGGGTTGAAGGCGTTTCCGGACAAGGATATGATGAGTATATAACGGTTCATTTAGACGAAGTGTGTTATGTATCGGGCATAACTTTATGGGCGGGGTATCATAAAAGCGAGACTCTTTATGAAAAAAACTCACGTCCTAAAGAAATTAAAATCACCTTTTCTGATGGTTCGTATTATTATTGTGCTTTAAAAGATAGTATGGTTGCACAAACAATCAACTTCCCGGAAACCGTTGCAACTCATAGTATCACTATAACGATTTGTGATGTTTATCCCGGATCCAAATACGAGGATACCGCTATTACCGAAATTTCTTTGTTTTGATGTTTAGAAAGGATGATTATTTTTGCGTAATATAATTTGTTTTATATTTGTAATTATATTGCCATTAATTTCTGGATGTTCATTCAAAAAGGAAGAAACCAAAATCGAGGATATTCATACTTCGACTGAAAACGCAACGTCAATCAGAGATGAGTCGTCATATGTGATACTCGAAGCCATAACGTTTTCGGATGTTGAATCAGACGTTGAATCATATATTGAAGCATATATTGAATCAGACGTTGAATCAGATATTGAATCGGCGGTTGAACATAATTATGATTTTGTATCCGTTAAGGACTATATTCCTAGTATAAAAATAGATTTAAAATATGCTACCAATGAAAACATCTCTGGTGTTGTAATTTATAAATTCACGGATGCATATTTACGATATGGTACGGTGAAAAAAATCGAAAAAGTACAAAACGCATTGCTTGAAAAGGGATATAGTTTGAAAATATGGGACGGATTTCGTCCAATAGAAGCACAATTTGCTTTGTGGGAAGCATATCCGAATTCTGCTTATGTTGCAAACCCTAACACAGGATATTCATCCCATAGTAGGGGAAATACTGTGGACGTGACTATTGTTGATATTCATGGCGATGAATTAGAAATGCCGACCAAATTTGATGATTTTTCGGATTTGGCCGATCGAAATTACGATGATTGTACTCCGGAAGCCAGAAAAAATGCCCTGTTATTAGAAAATGTAATGAAAGAAAATGGTTTTAAGGCATATCATGCAGAATGGTGGCATTTTACAGATTCTGACACATATCCAATAGAAAAAAACTTTGCTCCTGAAAATCAATAAGATGTTTTTCATGTAGAGAAAAATAAGGGGCAACAAATCAAATTTCGGCAGAAATAGGTGTGTTTTCATTGATTTTATTTTCATTTCGGCAAAAACACAGCTATAGATTGTGTTACAACAGTTAAAATGTATTTTTAAATACTTATTGCATATAGAAAAAATACATTTTAATTGTAGTTATTTCAAATTAAAGAAAAGAGGTTAATGTTTTGGAAACGTCATACGATTTGACGGTGAACTTTGTGTCACAAAAGGTTTACCAGTCATCTATAATAGTTACAATTTTTGATGGCGGTTGCGAGCCTCGTGTTATCTCATTAGATGAAATGCATCGTAATTGTATATATTTCGGAAGAGACCCGAAGAACGATATCGTTTTATCTTCCCATTTGGTTTCTGCCGAACACGGTCGTTTTGTATATGAAAATGGCTCCTGGGTTATGGAAGATAAGGCGGCGTATAAGGGTACAGGCAGTACAAACGGTTTGATCTATAATAATGCTGCAATAACCTCTCGAGTGATTACTGACGGCGATTTCATCCGAATCGATGACGGAGTTGAGACGGTTTCAGAAGGTGTGCTGTTCGTTTTTTCGTCCGCCAATTCAGAGAATAAATGGCAGACAATGACCTTATCGGATAAACCTGAGTTGAATATTGGTCGAGATAATACATCTGATCTTGTTTTGCCTCATGTTTCGGTTTCGAAATGTCATGCGAGAATTCTTCGTGAACAGGATGGCTATTATATCATCGATAATAATAGTGCAAATGGTGTGATTGTTAACAACAGACGTATATCGGGCAAAGTCAAACTGCACGAAAAAGATGTTATTGTCATTACAAACTCCAAGCTGATTTTCACTTCAAAGGCCATTTTCTATTGTTGTTATAAAAGCGGCATTTCGGTTGATGCTTTGGATGTTGTTATCAAGCGTGGTAAAGGCAGGAAATCGTTCATCACTTGCAACCATGTGAACCTTAACATTAAGCCGGGAGAGCTTGTGGCAGTCATTGGCGGTTCTGGAGCGGGCAAATCCACCATACTTAACGCAATGTGCGGTTATTTGAAACCTACTCAAGGCGAAGTGTACATAAACGGCGTTGATTTGTACCGCAACTTCGATTCGCTCAAAAAATTGATCGGTTATGTGCCGCAATCGGATATCGTGTATGATAATTTAACTCTGCATGATATGCTGATGTATACTGCAAAATTACGTCTGCCGAAGGATACGCTCCCTGCAGAAAGAGAAAACGCTATCAGCAGAGCTATTGAAATGGTCGAACTGCTTGAAAAGAAAGACAGCTTGATTAAATCGCTCAGCGGTGGTCAGCGAAAACGCGCAAGCATAGCGGTTGAACTTTTGTCAGATCCGAATCTTTTGTTTTTGGACGAGCCTGCTTCCGGTTTGGATCCGGGAACAGAACGTAATTTAATGCAGTCGCTTCGTGCCATGGCGAATGTCGGAAAAACAGTAATCCTGGTTACCCATAGTACATTGCAACTAAAAATGTGCGATAAGATAGTATTTATGGGAAAAGGCGGAAATCTTTGTTTCTGTGGGTCATATGACGAAGCGTTAAAATTCTTTGGTGTTTCAGATATCGTTGATATTTATAATATGATCACTGATGATGCGCGACATTGGCGAACAGAATTTGAAAAAAACAAAGTTTTGTCAAATAAGGTTCGCGAAGTTGCTCCGGTGTCCAGTAAGCCGAAGAAGAATAGACTCAATCAACTGGGTGTTTTAAGCTCACGATACATAAAACTTGTTGTAAATGATAGACAACGCTTGTTGTTGATTTTATTGCAAGCACCTTTGTTAGCTGTTTTGATTTCTCTTGTTGCGGATGGCGAGCAGTTTGAACAATACGAAATGACAAAAAGTTTGTTGTTTTCTTTGTCTTGTTCAGCCTTTTGGGTTGGTATGTTAAATGCTATTCAAGAAATTTGTAAAGAAAGAACGGTTATGAAACGAGAGTATATGACGGGGCTTTCGCTTGGCTCATATGTTCTTTCTAAAGTAATAGTTCTTGGTGGGTTGTGTCTTATTCAAAGCATCTTGATAACGGGCGTATTTGGATTGATGATTGGCCTTCCCGAAAGCGGAATTATCATGCATCCGTTTGTTGAAATATTCCTCACGACCTTCATTACAGCGGTTGCGTCGGCGGCGATGGGCTTGTTTGTATCTTCTCTGTTTACAAATGCTGACCGTGCGATGACGGTAGCTCCGATTTTGTTGATGCCTCAAATTCTATTTTCCGGATTGATTTTCGATCTAGGAGGAGCAACGGAATTCATTTCTTGGCTGGCGGTATGTCGTTGGAGCATGGAGAGTTATGGAACAACCTCGAATTTAAATGAACTTCCGTTAAAACTTCAACAAGAAGGAATACAAATCCCTCACGAAGCCGAGACGTTTTTTGACTTTACATCAGCACATTTTTTGATTGCTTTAGGGATACTCGTAGCGTATACGATAGCGTTCGTGCTTCTTGCTAGACTTGTGTTATCAAAGATCGGTAAGGAGAAGTCGTGATATGTCGGGAATCGATATAAAAGATTTCGATTTTACCCAATCCGCTTGGGAATCAACAAACGAAATACTAAAAATGTTTTATGGGCGGATTATACATTAAAACCCGTATGAATGCTTTATTTTAATGTGCGTTTTATCGTTAGATCCCCTGGAGACCTATGCGGATGTTTGGGAGATGTCCTACGGAACATAGTTTTGAAAGACCGATTGTTACAACGATCGGTCTTTTTTGTATAAGATAAAACTTATTCAGCGGAACTAATAGTTATCGAAAAGGCAAAACAAGTCGATGAAATTGTCATTGATGATATAAAAGCAAAAAATGCACTTCAAAAAATCGGAGCAGATATTTATTCTGGAAAACCCATCGAGGAATATAAACAGTTGTTTTCTGCTTTTGTTGACAAGGTGGAAGTATTTGAGGACTATGCGAACATAGTCCTCAATGTCTTTGACATGATAGGTGTTAGTGTGCAGAACGGAAGTGGCATAATAAAGACAGAACCACCACTTGATTTTCATCAAATGGTGGTCTGGAATGGTGGAGCCGAGGGGAATCGAACCCCTGTCCGAAAACCCGTCCACAGCGTTTTCTCCGAGCGCAGTCTATCTTTGGGATTCCCCTTTGGCTATGCCGACAGACAGGCAAAGCCAAACGGTAGCTTCATTAGTTCATGGAAGGGCTCAAAGCTTTGCCCAACACACGTTCACCGCTAAGTGACGCCGCAATCGAGGCCGCGGTACTCCTCGGTGCGACGGAAGCTGCAACTAGGCAGCTACTGCTAATTTGTTATTGTTAGCGTTTAATTTTAAGTTGCACATTTTTAAGAAGTTATGCGCTTCTGCTCGCTTACACCGCTTCAAGATCCCCGTCGAAACCTTTACGGCCCCATGGGAAGACCGAGAAATCGGTCATGTATTATGTTTTTCTCTGAAAATCTTCAATACCGTTTCGGTCATAAGGTCGATCAACCTTTCCGCGTCCTTTTCGTTATGAGTGAGGAGCGGAACGTTCAAGTCTGCAACACCGTTTTCATAAAGATTGACGGCATAGAGGACACGTTCGGTTATATCATCCTTTGTGAAATAGTCGAAATAGACGTTATCAAACCTTTCGACCGTTTTGAGCGTTGCCAACGGCTCGAAATCCTTATTTTCTTTCAAAAAGCGATAATCGATTTGATACCAACCGTTTCTTATATCGGTTATGTTTGCCTTCCAAAAATCTTTTCCGTGAAGGTTCATATATGGATGTATCACATCGCGAACATAGACCGTATCGGTTAAAATATGAGCATAATATCCCAAATAAAGCGATTTTTTGAAGGGGTCAATCTCGTTCTCGCAGTATTTTTTATAAAATTCTGCGTTATCCTCAAAGCGTTGCTCGTAAGTAACACCCTCGTGCTTCCAATGGGAAACGTCTTTTGTTGGGATATATGTAAAATTATTTATCATTCTTCCGCTGTCGGGCGCAACCGAGCCGACGTAGAACGCCGTAATATCGGGAATCGCAATCGATTCGGCAATCTTTTGTGCGACACGGAGATGAGTAAGCCAGGTTGCCATTAATAATTACCCTTATCCGCACGTTCCATTTCACGTTTTGCGGTTTTTTCTGCCTCGACGGCACGTTTGTCATAAAGTTTTTTACCTTTACAGAGTCCGATTTCGACTTTGACCCAACGTCCCTTGAAATACATCGAAAGCGGAATTATAGAATAACCCTGTTGTCCGACCTGACCATAAAGTCGGTCGATTTCTCGTCTGTGCATCAAGAGTTTTCTTGCTCTGTAAGGGTCGCGATTGAAGATATTGCCCTTTTCATAGGGGCTTATATGCATACCGTAAACGTGGATTTCTCCGTTATCGATACGACAGAAGGAGTCCTTTAGGTTAACCCTTCCGCAACGGAGAGATTTGACCTCGGTGCCGAAAAGCTCGATGCCGGTTTCAAATCTATCAACGACGAAATATTCGTGATATGCGGCTTTGTTATTCGATATATTTCGTATAAGTTCCATTTTCCTCTCCGCAATGTAGGTTTATTCAAGGTTTCAAGTCCTCGACTGCGATACGAAAGAATTATACAACAGCCACGTTGAAAAATCAACAATCAATTTTACCCAGCAAATATTCTGCCTCGAAGCAAGGCGATTCTTTTGTCGAATTATCGGCATAAACAGCGAAACCGTTCTCGGTTTTGCCAACAGAAACGAGAAGCTTGTCGTCTATAACCGCTTCGTGACGGAAAATTATTCGAACGCCCGACACGAAATCCGCTTTTCTATCGAAGGGAAGGAAATCGAGGGCAATATCCGAATAGACGCAGTTGTTTAGATGGTCATTTTCGTCGAGGTCAGAAAGCCGAACGATTCTCTCGCCCGAAAGCGTTTTATCTTCGCATTTTATTGCGCGAGGAAGCTCGACCGAGTCGCAATCGATATTCGCCTCGCCAATCGGGAAGGGGAAATCACGGGGACGCACGATTTGGCGGTTATCGTATTTAACAACGACCCATTGTGTCGTAGCATGGATTATCTCCTCGCCGTCACGGTAAAATTCAAATTCACGCTCGAAAGAAACACCCGAAACCTTGTTGTTATAGGTTCGAACGGTAAGCTCGTCATAAGCATAGACTGGTTTTTTGATATTTATACCAAGCTTCGTCAAAACGAAAACCATATTAACGTCGCGCATCATTTGGTAGGTACAGGCGATTTCGTCGCAGTCTTCACGTGCAAGTTGTTGCATATATTGTTGCAATGCCGACGGTTTCAGCGTACTGTTCGGGAAAACGTCATAGCTTTTTACAGAAATCTTTGTTTCTAACATTATTTTTTAATCTTCGCAAGCGGATTTGCCTGCGCTGCCTCCTCAAGTTTTTTGTCGGAAAGGTGGGTATATATCTGTGTTGTTGTAAGCTGTTCGTGCCCGAGAATGTTTTGTAGTGTCAAAACGTCGACCTCGCCTTCGTTATAAAGCAGAGTTGCCGCCGTATGGCGCAATTTATGTACCGAAAGACCTCTGCCGCCGAGTCCTGCCGAGTCGAGATAGCGATAGACCAGCGTTTGAACCATTTGGTTTGAGATTCTCGTTCGGCGAGAACTCAAAAACAGCGCGTTCTTGTCGATTATCGGCTGACCGTATTGGGTTGCCTTCGATTGACGAACGGCAAGATAGTCGGAAAGAGCGCTTTGACAGGCGGAATTGAGATAGACAATACGCATTTTGTTACCCTTACCTGTGACAATGAGCTTTGACATATCGTGCTCGATATGGGCAAGGTCGATTCCGACAAGCTCGGAAAGACGCATACCGCAGTTCAAAAACAAAGTTAAAATACAATAATCACGCTCGAAGTTGGGGCAATCACGAGGAACGCTTTCCAAAAGGCGAATACTTTCCTCGAGCGAAAGATATTTCGGTAGAGCAGGCTTGACCGTCGGGCTGTCGATATCCTTGACGGGATTTTCGGAGATTCGACGGGATTTCACCGTATGATATTTATAAAACGCCTTCAATGCCGAAAGACGTCTGGCACGGATACGAACACCGTTTCCTCTGACCGACGCAAGATAGAGCATAAAAGCATAAATCTCTTCGGTTTTGACCGATGCGACGAGGTCATAATCGAGGTTTGCAACGTTAATCTCTTTCATATCCGTTTTTTCGGGATTTTCGCCATTTCGAACGACGGTTATATATCGAAAAAAGAGGAGAATATCGTTGATATATTCCTTGACGGTGAGCGACGAGCAGTTTTGGATCGAGCTTTTATACCCCGCAAAAGTAAGAAGCGGTTCGGGAAGATTTGTGTTCAAGATATAACCTCCGTTTCGTTTATTTTATATAATTATAATCGTTTTCGCCTCCAAAATCAAGGACAACGGCTCCGTTTTTACAAATTTTATACAATTCGTTGTTTGGGATTTTTATGCGACAAAATCGGGATGAAAAAAGAGCATTTATGCGATAAAGTTTTATTGGGTATTCGCCATACCTCCCTCGTCGATAAATTTTTTGGAGGTTCTATGAAAACAAACACAAAAATCAATCTGTCCTTCGAAACGAGCGCTTCGAGAATACCCCAAAGCATTTCGTCGAAGCAGTTTGATAATCTAACCCGTACCCTTACGGTACGGTTCGGGAAAGAGATTCCCGAAGAATCGGTTGTCGTATTAAGGGGAACGAAGCCCGATTCGACAATATTCGAGCTTGTCGGCAAACGCATAAACGATTATGAATACCTTTTTGAATTCACCGAAAGTGCGCTCTCGGTTTCGGGAAGGATTGTTTGTGACGTGAATTGCACTTTGTTTGAAAACGGGGTTGCCAAGACTTGCTCGACCGAAATTTTCTTTATCGAAAACATTTCATCCGCTGTGAAGCAAAACGGAAAAGAAGATGACCGCGTGAACACGGTTCCGTTGCTTATCGAAAACGCACTTTCTGACGCCAAGGAAAGCGGTATATTCGACGGAAAAAGTGCCTATCAATATGCACTTGACGGCGGTTATGAGGGAAGCGAAGAAGATTTTTCGAAAAAACTCGCTCAAGAAACTGCGACAAACGGTATACCTGCAAATGCCGTTATGAAAAGTGTTTCGGGCAGTGTTTTGAGAATGGAAGACGTAATCAACGAAGGACAAAAGCTCAAAGCCAACGTAAAAACAAAAAATCTTCTTCCGATAATGCCGACACAAACCATAAACGGTATGCTTTTTACTGTATATGGCGACGGGAAGATTGCGATGAGCGGTACGACAACAGCCGAAACGCTTTTTGTGATTCCGCTTGCGCTTTCTGCGAACACATATACGTTTTCGATGAACAACCCTGCGGTGTTTGGCGGTGAAATCGTTCGTGTTGTTGTTTATTCAAAAACAGGCAGTACGATTTGCACAGTGACTCCCGATGCGGTGAACAAAACCCATATATTCAAAGCAACAAACGAGATTGGTTCAATTGCCGTTGTGCTTTCGGCTGGTGTGGGACTTAATGATTTTATAATCAAGCCACAGCTCGAGCTCGGTTCGAGCGCATCCCCGTACACTCCCATGATTGATACGGCGAACGTGAAATGTTCTGTGTTTGGGAAAAATCTTCTTCCCCCGTTGAAACAGGTTCAAACCGTAAACGGACACACGATAACACCAAATCCAGACGGCACATTTGTTGTCGAAGGGAGCATAAGCTCGACAGAAAAGACGGTTTTCGATCTTGCGCTTCTCGATGAGAACGGTGAAAGAAAAGAAGTTAGATTGAGAGCAGGGGAGGTTTATCTTCTTTCTTTGTTTAAAGACGGAATTACGAACAGCACTTTCAAAAACGAAATTTATTATCCTGACACCGATGAAACGGTTTGTGTTTCGACTCTCGGCGATAAAAACCGCGAAAGAGTTTTGAGAAGGGTTTATGTTGAGCGTACTCTTTCGAAAGGAAACACTTCGCTCAACGGAGTTTATTCAATCCAGCTTGAACTTGGTTCGACAAAAAGCAACCACGAGAGGTATATCAAGACGGAATATACTTCCGACGAAAACGGTTTTATCGAGTTTCCTTGGCTTGCGCCGACCACGACGGTACAACCCGAAATCGAGGGCGCGTTCTTGGAATTAACCTATCCGCAGGACACAAATTCGGCACTGAACGGGATAATTACCGTCATTCGTGCGCTTGGCGGAAATATTTAGCAAAAACTTAAAATGTTTACAAAACAATGCGTCAAATAGTATTGACAAAGTTTGATTAATATGCAACAATTCTTATTGTGAATAAATAGGAGATTAGGCTATGTTAAGAAAACTTTCGAACAGTGTTAAAGGGTATTATAAAGCCGCAATACTTTCGCCGATACTTATAATGGGCGAAGTATTGATGGAGGTTATAATCCCCACACTCCTCGCATTGTTGATTGATAACGGAATTAGAGGCAACAACGGCGAGGGCGATCTCAGATATATCATTTATATCGGCATTGCAATCGCCGGTTGTTGTATTGTGTCGCTTCTTTTTGGTGCGGCGGCAGGACGATATGCGGCTGTTGCGGCAACGGGCTTTGCGAAGAACCTTCGTAAGAGCCTTTTTGAACGTATTTCGCATTTTTCGTTCAAAAACATCGACAAATTCTCGTCGTCAAGTCTTGTTACAAGAATGACGACCGACGTGAACAGGCTTCAGGAATCGTTTCATATGATAATCCGTATCGCCGTCAGAAGCCCTTCGATGTTGATATTCTCGCTTGTCATGGCGTTCCGTATGAACCCGAAGCTCTCGCTTATATTCCTCGGTGCAGTTCCTGTGCTTGTTGTTGGATTGACGCTTATTATGACGAGGGTTCATCCGATTTTCAAGAGTATGTTCAAGAAATACGACCGTCTAAACCGTGTCGTTCAGGAAAACTTGCGCGGGATCAGAGTTGTAAAAGCTTTTGTACGCGAGGACGAGGAAATTAAGAAGTTCAATTCGGTTTCCGACCAGATCGCAACCGACTCTGTTCGCGCGGAAAAAATGCTTGCGTTCAATATGCCGTTGATGCAGATGACAATATACGTTTCGATATTGTTGCTCTGTTGGTTCGGCGCAAGACTTATTATCCTCTCGGGCGGCAGCGAAATGTCGACGGGCGACCTTACTGCGATGCTAAATTACACGATGCAGATTTTATCGAGTCTTATGATGCTCTCGATGATCTTTGTTACCATCGTTATGTCCCGTGCTTCGGCGGAACGTGTTTGCGAGGTGCTTGACGAAGAAAGCACGATTAGAACCCCCGAACGCCCCATTACCGAAGTTAAAGACGGAAGCATCGAGTTTTCGAACGTAAACTTTGAATACCATGAGGGCAAGCTCTGTCTTAAGAACGCAAACTTTTCTATCGCTTCGGGCGAAACAATCGGTATAATCGGCGGAACGGGAAGTTCAAAATCGACTCTTGTTCAGCTTATTCCTCGACTCTATGACGTTACCGACGGTTCGGTTTCGGTCGGCGGTGTCGACGTTCGTGATTATGATATACACACATTGCGTGATTCTGTGGCTATGGTGCTTCAGAAGAACGTTTTGTTCTCCGGTACAATAAAAGAAAATCTTCGTTGGGGCAACGAAAATGCCACCGACGAGGAAATCAAAGAAGCTTGTATTGCTTCCTGCGCTGATGAATTTGTTTCGAGCTTCCCTGACGGATATGATACCTATATCGAGCAAGGCGGCACGAACGTTTCGGGCGGTCAGAAGCAAAGACTTTGTATTGCTCGCGCGCTTTTGAAAAAGCCCAAGATTCTCATTCTCGACGACTCGACCTCGGCGGTTGATACAAAAACCGATGCGATGCTTCGCGAAACTTTGTCAAGCCGTATTTCCGAAACAACAAAGATTATCATTGCACAGCGTATTTCTTCGGTTCGTGACTGTGACAGAATAATTGTCCTCGACAACGGGGAAATTAACGGTATCGGCACACATTCAGATCTTTTGGAAACAAATACGATATATAGAGAAGTTTATGATTCTCAGATGAAGGGGGACGATGAACAATGAGTGAACCCAAAAGACAAGAACCCCTTCGTCCGATGAGAGGTGTTCGCCTTCCCGGTCAGAAAGCGGATATGAAAACCGTAAAACGTGTTCTTTCCTATCTTTTTGTCTATAAATGGCATCTTGCTTTCGTCTTCATCGGAATTATAATAAGCTCGCTAGCAGGCGTTTATGGTTCGAAATTTCTCCAGGTCCTCGTTGACGACTATATCAGTCCGCTTCTGCTTGAAAAGGACCCGAATTTCGACGGACTTTTGAAAGAAATTGTAATCGTTGGCATTGTTTATGCGCTTGGTGCGATTTGTACCTATCTTTACAACAGAATTATGGTTACGGTTTCACAATCGGTTTTGAAAAACCTTCGTGATACTATGTTTGCGAAAATGCAAACGCTTCCCATAAAATATTTCGACACCCATTCCTTCGGCGACACGATGAGCCGTTATACAAACGACACCGACACACTCCGTATGATGATTTCGCAGAGCATACCTTCGGTTGCTTCCTCGCTTTTCACGGTTGTTGCGGTTTTCGTTGCTATGCTTATGATGAACGTATATCTTACAGCGTTTGTTGTTTTGACTGCACTTGCGACGATGTTTGTTGTCAAGAAGATTGGCGGTAAGAGCGGACATTATTTCGTTCGTCAACAGAAATCTGTCGGCGCGTTGAACGGTTATATCGAAGAAATGGTCAACGGTCAGAAGGTTGTTCAGGTTTTCTGCCGTGAAGAAAAGACAAAAGCGGAATTCAATGCGCTTAACGACGAACTTTGCGAAAACGCAAAGAGCGCGAATATCTTTGCGAATATATTAGGTCCTGTCACAAACAACCTCGGACATTTGCAATATATCTTAATCGCAATGCTCGGCGGTGTTCTCGCAATAACGACCGACACGTTTACGGTAGGCGGCGTTGTCTCTTTCCTTCAGCTTTCGAAGAGCTTCACAAACCCCATAAACCAGGTTTCCCAACAGATTAACGCTGTTGTTATGGCACTTGCGGGTGCAAAACGTATTTTCGAGCTTATGGACGAAATCCCCGAAGAAGACGAGGGTTACGTTACGCTCGTCAATGCAAAATATGTTGACGGAGAGCTTACAGAAACCGACGAAAGAACGGGTATTTGGGCTTGGAAACATCCGCACGGAGATGGAACCTTGACATATACGGAGCTTTGTGGCGACGTGCGTATGGTTGAGGTCGATTTTGGGTATACTCCTGAAAAAACGGTACTTCACGACGTGACCCTTTATGCCGAACCCGGTCAGAAGGTCGCTTTCGTTGGTGCGACGGGTGCAGGCAAAACGACAATAACGAACCTCATTAACCGATTCTACGATATTGCCGACGGCAAGATTCGTTATGACGGAATTAATATTAATAAAATCAAGAAGTCTGACCTCCGACGTTCTCTCGGCATGGTTCTTCAGGACACCCATCTTTTCACGGGTACGGTTATGGAAAACATCCGCTATGGACGTCTTGACGCGACCGATGAGGAATGTATTGCGGCGGCAAAGCTTGCAAACGCCGATTCCTTCATAAAGCTTCTCCCCGAGGGCTATAACACACTTCTTTCGGGCGACGGCAGCGGACTTTCACAAGGTCAGCGACAGCTTCTTGCAATCGCAAGAGCCGCCGTTGCAGACCCGCCTGTTATGATTCTCGACGAAGCGACGTCGAGTATCGACACCCGTACCGAATCGATCGTACAAAAGGGTATGGACGGTCTTATGCAGGGCAGAACGGTATTTGTTATCGCTCACCGACTCTCGACGGTTCGAAATTCTGACGTTATAATGGTTCTCGAAGGCGGAAGAATCATCGAACGCGGAAGCCACGAAAAGCTTATTGAGGAAAAAGGTCAATATTACCGTTTGTATACAGGCGCTTTTGAGTTAGAATAAAAGGAAGGTTTTTGAAAATGAGTGGATGCACACACGATTGCTCGACCTGCGGACAGAATTGTTCAAGCAGAGATCAAGCACAAAAAAGTATGATAGAACCTCTTCGTGAGGGAAGCAAATTCGGAAAAGTTATCGCCGTTGTCAGTGGCAAGGGCGGTGTTGGCAAATCGCTTGTAACCTCGCTTTTGGCTATCGATGCCCAGAGAAGCGGAAAGAAGGTTGCGATTCTCGATGCTGATATAACCGGTCCTTCGATTCCGAAAATTTTTGGTGTCAACGGCGGTGTTTACAGCGACGGAGAAGCGATGACTCCTCCCCAGAGCAAGACGGGCATCAAGGTTATGTCCTTGAACCTTCTTCTCCCGAACGAAACCGACCCTGTCGCTTGGAGAGGGCCTGTTATTGCAGGTTGCGTGAAGCAGTTCTGGACCGACGTGAATTGGGGCGAAAATGACGTTATGTTCATCGATATGCCTCCCGGAACGGGTGATGTTCCGTTGACTGTTTTCCAATCGATTCCCGTTGACGGTATGGTTATTGTAACCAGCCCTCAGGACCTCGTTTCGATGATCGTCGGCAAGGCAGTTCGTTTGGCAGAACTTATGAACGTTCCGATTCTCGGTATCGTTGAAAACTTCTCGTCGTTCAAGTGTCCCGATTGCGGTAACGTTCATCTCATCTACGGCGAAAGCAAGGTTGATTCCGTTGCGAACGAAAAGGGAATCGAGAAGGTTGCAAAGCTTCCCATCGACCCGACTCTTGCACATCTCTGCGACAAGGGTGACCTTGAAAACTACGAAGGCGACCTCTTGAAAGATTTTATTTGATAGAAAAAATGCGGTTCAACTGAACCGCATTTTTGTTTTTGTGGTGTGTTTTTTTATTCTATAACGTAAGTTCCCATAACAGCACGTTTGATTGAGATATAGTCGGTGAAGGTTATTTCTCCGTTTTTGTCAACGTCGGCTCTCTTGACCGCTTCGTCATTGAGAGTATACGTGCCCATAACGTGACGTTTGACAAAGATATAGTCAAACGAGTCGATTTTGCCGTCGCCGTTAACGTCGCCGATATTACCGTCGTTGTTGCCGTTATTATCATCGTCGTCCTGCCAAGAAACGTTGATATCAAATGTAGCCGTGCATTGATAATCATCATAATACCATTCGATATCGGGGGTGGTGGTAGGAACAACCTTGTTCACGGTGCTGAGGTTGCCGATAGTAATCTTGTCACCGAGCTTCCAAGCCAAAGCATAAGAAAGAGTTGTTCTGCAAGCGGTCGATTGATAGTTTACACCGCCGAGAGAGGTGTAATCGTTGCCTACGTTGAGAACATAGACAAATCCGCCTTCGGGGATATCGAGTGCTTTTCCGCTTCCGTCGTACATACCGTTTGACATAGCGGTTACTTCATAAGTTCCTGCGATATCTGTGGGAGCAAGTGCAATATGGAAAGACCAACCGCCATCGGAATAGGGAACAGTCATAATCGAACCCGCACCCTCTGCGAGTGCATCAAAATGTGTCACCCAAAGAGGATAGGGATAAACCGTGGGGTCGTAATTGACGTCGTTCGAATAATCGACATCGGTGTGAAGCTCGATGAATCTTGCATAGAGGGTAGTTACTGTTGAAGCAACCGTAACACTCGATACCTTCGTTCCGTCAGCAGTATACCAGCCGTCGAACGCGTATCCTAACTTATATGGCGAATCGGGAACAGAAATCGTCGAGCCGATAGGTGCTTCTTTTGCACCGACGGTGTTTTCGTCGATAACAAAACGAACCTTGCCTTCGGAGGATTTGCCGAAGAAGAGATAATCGAACTTGACTGTTTCGCCGGGAATAGAAGAAACAAGATAGATGCTATTTATCGTCTTTGTACCTGTTACAATCGAGGAAAGGTCGATATAACCGTTCCAAGTACCCGACATATTGCCCGATGCGTTGTTCACGTCACCAAACATCTTAACTATGGTCGAGTTCGAAGCAAAATCGATTGACGAATCAGCAAAGTTGATATAGATATTCCAGGTTGCTGTTGATTTTGCAGTAACACCAAAATAGAGTCGGTTGTTTGTGGTGAGGTTGACAGCGGTTGCAGAGTTATACGCGTTCATAAGCGTAACCCAGTTTTCACCACCGTTGCCGTATTGATGTGTAACCGTTACGGCGCCGTCGGAGTTCTTGTTGAACGAAACGTTCGTCGAACCCGAGGTCTGTGAAAGGGTTGCGTTTGCTTTCAAGAGGTCAAATCCAACGGTTACGTTGGAACTCAATTTGCTTCTGTCGTTGACTTGGTCGGGATGGAGATTTTCGTTGATGTTTGCAAAACCGATATTCTCGAAGTTTTCGACAGGAGAAAGCTTGTAATTTCTTATTTCGGTCGCTACGTAGTTTGCCGAATATTCGTTGATGACGAAGATTTCGGACAAATCACCTTCGTTTGTATTCAAATAGAATCCGTCGCAATCGGAAATATTTGCGTTTCCGTCAGAAACAGTTCCTTTTTCCGAAACGTCGGTAAGAACGTTGAATGAGCTTGTGACGATATAGCGGTTTGCGGAAATCAAATCAACGTTATAAACGAAAGTTTCTTGGTTTGCGGAGTAATAACCGTTCATATCAGCGACGGGAGAGTAGGTCGAGGTTGTGACGTCGCCCGATTCGGTGAAGCTCATAAGACGTACAAAGCCCTCACCGTCGAGGGGATAACCGCTTAATGCGTGGCTGACCCCGTTACCACCGCTGGGAAGATCAACGTACTGATAGTCAGCGAGAATTTCTGCGACGTATCTGTTGGTGTTGCCCACTTGACGAAGCTGGTTGCGAACACCGGGGTGGTGACCGCAAAGCACCATAACGATATTTTCGTTGGGCACAATAATGTTGTCCCAAAGACCTTGTGCGCGTTCGTCGGAAAGCGTTCCGTTCGGGGTTATATATTCGTGAGTACAGAGGATAACGTTTCGGTCGGGGTATGCTTCGCAAACCGAGTTCGCCCAAGCAATCGTGTCTGCCTCGTTTTCTTTGTATGTACCGATATAGAGGAACACAAAATCATATGCGCCGAGAGAAACGAGGTCATAGTGATGCATATTGTTGTTTAGACTTCCGCCGTACCAATCGAAATCCTTATATCTGTCCGCACCGAAGTATTGCCAATAATAGGAATAGTCGGCAGTGGCATGAGTTATATCGTGGTTGCCGCTGACAACACCGTTCGGAACGAGTGCGTTGTCGAGAATATCTTGTGCTCTGTCGGCAACAGAATATTCTTTGTGTGCAACGTCGTCGCCAACGTATGTCTGGTCGATAAGGTCGCCCGTGTGAACGCAATATCCGATATCACCGTTGTTGTAAAGCTCGACGGCATATTCGTTTATCGCATAATAGGTTTCGTTGAGGTCTTCAAAACGGGAGTAATACTGGGTATCGGAGTTCCAGAAGAGAGTATCGCTTCCGTTATATACGATGTCTGGGGTTGCGATAACCTTCATTTTGCCGTTCTTCGAATAGGTAGAAAGCTCTGCCTTGAAGGTGACAGAACCGTCAAGACCTGTTCTTGCAATCTTGTCCCACGAGCTTGTTTTATAGTTCCAAGCTTTCAAGAGGATTCCTGTTCCGCTTCCCGATTCACCCGAATAGGAAACGACAACCTCTTTGCCTGTTGCACTCGATGTATCAACAACGAAGGAGTGATAGGGAACACGGTTTCCGATAGACGAGGTTTTTATGTTTTCCTTGTCGTCGAAGGAAACGAGAGCTTCGTTGGTGTCGGTGTAAAGCGAGGAATCATATATTCCGAGAGGGTTTTCGTACATACGAATATCGGAAAGAAGCGTACCGCCATAGATTGTAGCGCCGTCCTGACCGATAATGTTCACTGTGTTGCCGTCGGAATTGACCGAATAGTGTTTGTCAGACATATTAAATACCAAAATCTTGTTTGAAGTAAGTCCTTGAGAGTCGGTTGCGATAACATAAATCGTGTGCGAACCTTCTTCTAAAACACTCAAGTCGATTCTATCGGACATAACGTCGTCGATATAAATCGTTGTGGTTGTTTCCGATGCGTCTTCAACAGAGAAGGTTACGGTGTCGAGAGGGGAAACAACGCTTCCGTTCGGGATGGAGAAGGAAATGACCGGTGCGTTGTTATCGATGATGTATTTTCTCGTTTCGTAAATTTCGGAGTTTTCATAGAAAATAGCTTCATATTCGCCATCGTCAAATACGGTCGTATCAACACGGAAAATGTTTGCGTTCGGTTTTTCGAAAACAAAACCTGCGAATATCGGGGTTTCAGGGATGCTACCGCCAAGTCCTGTTTCGGCGCTCCAGCCGTCACCGATGCGAATCGATTCGGTATACTCTGATGCGGTCACTGTTGTACCCGTTGCACCGAGGATGGGGAGATATTTTTTCACAGAAGAAGGATTTGTAATTGTGATGCCCGAGAACGAAACCGAGTTTATTGTGAGGTCGTCGAGGTTGTATTGACCGTAGCTTAACGACGAGTCAAAGAAGGCTGTCGGAGTACCGAGTTCGACACGAATTTCGTTATCACCGTCTTTGAGCGACGATATTGCGAACTCGAATCTGTTTTCGCCTTCAACGAGAGTGCCCAGCCGTGTTTCGTTGAGATAGACAGCGTTGTATTGATAATCGATGCCGGTTACGTTGATAACAACAGTACCGACCGAGCTTCCGCCTGTATAAATCGTTTTGCCGTCGATGACGAGAGTGTCGGCAGGACCACATTCGAGGTCAACCACACCGCTTATTGTCGGGACGTTTTCAGCAAAAACAATCGAACCGAACGGAACGGTGAGCATTAATACTGTCAAAATCAGCGCAATGACTTTTTTCATGAGATCTTCTCCTTCAATATTCATTAAAGCTAATAACTTATTTCCTTAATTATATAATGACGGGAAGAAAAAATCAAGAGAGCGCTTTTTACATAAAAACCTCAAACGAAAACAAATCGAAAAGGAAGTGCGTAGCAGAATGATGCAGAACGGACGAACAGAGCCCGAAGTTGTCATTCTGAACGAAAGCGAAAAACAGGCGTGTCATTCTGAGCGGAAGCGAAGAATCTCACTCTGTTGTTTCTTATGTCTGTGAAATAACCGTTACCTTCTCCTGTGTGAGATTCCTCTCAATGCTCCCACCCCACGAAACACAAGGTTTCGCGGGGACCCCGTTCGTATTGCTCGGAATGACACGATGCTATGTTGTTTCTTGTAGGGTCTTTCCGTCTTAGACTCTCCGTTGCGTTTTTCTCTTATCTGAAAAAACAAAGAGGACTTCAATCGAAGTCCTCTTATGTTTTTTTATTTTATTTTGGGAAGCGATGCAGCAGCAACAGACTGACCAACACGACGAGATTTTTCGTCGGGGATGTGAAGCTGGATCTTCTTTGCGAGTTCGGGGAATTCAACGTCGAGAACTTCCTGAGCTCTTTCGAGAAGGAGAGCACCACCGTCGCCGGAGGTTACACGGCCCATGATGAGAACGTGTTTGATATCATAGAATTCGGAATAGAACGCGATAGCGTAGCCGAAGTATGCACCGATGGTGTCATAGATTGCAGCGGCACGAGGATCGCCTTCCTTCATAAGACCCTGAACAACCTTAAGCTTTTC